>JAVVGE010000041.1:0-18062 GCA_032249255.1 Desulfurococcales archaeon
CCCTCCAGAACCCCCATCCCCGCCCACAACCTCCAATAGCAGCTACCCAGTAGATATTAAATAACGCCCCACACCATGCACACCAACACCCCTAGCCCGGCCGTCGAGAGGGCTTCTTAGCAGAGCCTTCTCGAGAGCAATGGTCGGAGCCCTCCACCCCCAGACAATCCTGTTGGGAGGGCCCTCACAACCGCAGCCTTTGAGCCGAACCCAGAGATCCCGTTCTGAGGTCCTGCCGCACCACGACCTTTATCGCAAAATTGTAGTGTAAGCGGGTTGGACAGTTGAAATCCAGAGCCCAGCAATTAAAAGGGCCCTTCTAAGCTGGGATCAGCGGTGCTCTATGTTTTTACCATATTTTTACTTAGTACTTAGGCTGGCAGAGACATGAGGTTGAGTGTTGGAATGGATCTCCAGCTGGGTCTCTTGAGCGCGCTGGGAGATCCTTCCCAAAATCGGGGCCTTCTATAGAAGCCCGCGTGTTCCACTCTAAACAGGGCACACCCAACCTAGCATTTCTTATAGGAATACTATTAGGTTCAAGCCCCGTTGAAGGGATAGGGAGGCGTCATCTACTAACCTTATGGCCCTATGTTGAGAAACAACATAAGCCCAAGCATAGTGGCAAAGATCACGGGGCATAAGAAGCTAGACTACATATTAACATACACACAGATAAAAACAGCAGAAGAAGCCCTGAGAAACATAAAGTAGCAAGGAGAGGAAAACAACCTCCTCCCCGCCCTGGAGGGGCGAGGCTTTCAGTTGTAATCCCTCTCCAGAGGGCTAACACCCAAGACCCCAGCATAAATAAGATGATCTACCATAGAATTGAAAGTAAGAGAGGGGAGGGGGTCATTGGATTGAAGCCTAGATTTATAAGTAGTTGCTGAATTAACGATAAGTTTAAATATTTGTGAATATTTATAATTACTAGGAGCTATCTTCAGATGTGAGCCCCATGGCGTTGAGCTCGTAGGGTGCTATGAGGCCCGGGTGAAGCTAATGAACCCAGGGCTAGGCATAATCCCGCTAGTTAAAGGGGAAGCGCTTTGGAACACTGGCAAAAGCCGATGGTGTTACTCTGCAATATGTGTACACATTTCTAGAATGACTAGGTATGAGGGCGTCAATAACCTGAGGTCTTCTCCTTTTCCCGAGAAAAATAAGGAAAATGAGCAATACCACTACAAGAAAGATCAAAATCTGTGGGCAGCACCAATTATATCGTTAAATGTTATCTTTTTCTCTTCGAGATATTCGTATAAACCAGATCTAATTTCATTAATAGCGTCATATCCCTTTTCCATCAGTACAGTACACAGGCCTACTAGTTTTGCTCCAGCACTCATAAGACCAACTGCATCTTTCCAGCTGAATACTCCTCCCATACCTATAATGTCTATATCGCTAAATTCTCTGTAAACATCATAAATGATCCTTAAAGCAACCGGATATATGCATTTTCCGGAGAGCCCTCCTCCCCCTATAAAGCTTAGTATTGGCTTAAGATTTTCAATATCTATAGCCATAGCCCTAACCGTGTTAATTAGAGTTACTCCTCTTGCTCCGCTTGATAATGAGCGCTCAACAAGCCTTATAATATCAGAGACTGGAGGTAGTTTAACAAATACTGGTTTTTTAACCATGCTTGCTACATTTTTAACTATATCGGATAATTTATCTAATAAATGCATCCCCATACCAGGTCTATTAGGGCTGCTTGCGTTGATCTCTATAATTATTGATCGTTTTTCAACTATTTCTGCTGCCTTAACTATTTCATCTATGTCAGTACCCGTTATACTGCCGATGAGAGGGCATTCTATATCTCTAAATTCATTTATAATGTTAGCTCCAGGATTATTCATGCCAATGGCATTTATGTAGCAGGAATCTCCGACCTTTATGACAGTTGGTGCTCTATGGGGGGCTAATGGATTAAGGGTTACTGTTTTTATAGTTATGGCTGATGGTCTATACTCTTTACATACACGTCTTACTAGATCAGGTACATTCGGTAAACCCCCGGAAGCTATTATGATGGGATCGCTGAAACTATAGCCAGCAAGTTTAATCATTAGCGTTCCCCAACGCTATCATCTAACTTTATTTTATTAATATCTATGAAAGGTCCTTCAAAACATGGGAGAACACCGTTAAATGCACATACATCACATACTCCACGCATGCAGTTAAAACCTACCCAGTCGATTAAAACATATATTTTAGTAATGCTTGAGATATTTGCATATGTAAATAGCTTCTTCAGTTCTTTGATAACTCTCTTCGGAAATACAGCTATAATTATATCGTGGCTCACTATCTGTTTTAAAACCTCAGGATCTTTTACCTTGTCTTCTATATCTAAACACACTATATCCATATTTAAACCTATATTTTTCATATAATTAATTATATATTGTATTTTATAAATTTCTTTTTCACATGCTAATGCTAAGACTTTGCTACCACTAATTTTAATGGGGAGGCCTAGAGGACCTTCTAGGAGGATCCTTTTATTTATAGGAATACTCTCGATAATCGCTCTTCTCTGACCCTGTATATAGAGCTCTATAACATTTTCATAATCTGAAAAGTTATATATATAAGTAAATAGTTGAGCTTTGTTAGGAATTATTATTGCCATATATTGCCCGGGCATTATTTTTATAGGTTCTTCAATTCTTATCCTTAAAACGATTCCATAATTTACATTGAATTTTGATACAAGTCTACCGTATATCATGAGATTCTTCCTCACCTATTTTCCTAGTTATTAATATGCCTTTAGGTCTTTTGCTTATTATCTCGCCATTATATGCTATAATCTCACCTCTTATAATGGTATATATGATTTTGCCTTTTAATTTCCAACCTATATAAGGTGATATAGGATATTTAGCTACCAGATTTTCTCTAGATATTACCGTTTCTTTATTAGGATCAATAATCACAATATCACCATAACTACCTACTTGTATTTCTCCTTTTTTGGGGTATATTCCAAAGATTTTTGCTGGATTTCTAGAAAGAAGCAAAGGTAATTTTGTTAAGGGTATTATTTCTTTTAATGCCATATCTAACATTAATGGAAACAGCGTCTGAACTCCTATGATGCCTGCAGCCGAAGCTAGTGGGTCGGGATTCATTTTTTCTTCCACAGTATGGGGTGCATGATCAGATCCTAATGTGTCTATAAGACCAATCTTTATTGCGTTGATCAGCGCTTCTCTATGGTGTCTCTCTCTTATAGGAGGGTAAACTTTAATTAGTGAACCATATTCCTGGTAATCTTCAGCTTGAAATAATAAATAATGGGGACATGTCTCTGCATAGATTTTTGTTCCATTTAATTTTTCTTCTTTTAATGCATCAATTGCATTTCTAGATGAGATATGAAGTATGATAGCTTTACCACCTGTATGTCTAGCTATTAGTGCTATCTTCCTAATGGCAAGCTCCTCTGTAATAGGAGGTCTTATATTGATTATTGACCTTAAATTTACCTCTTTAAGTGCTTTTGTTCTCTCATATAGCAGCTCTATGATCTCTCTTTCTTCTGCATGGAAAGCTATCGGAAACCCTATCTTAGCAGACAGTTCCATGGCTTCATATATGGTTCTTATGTTTGGAGAAGGCAGATTCCCAGTTGTAGGGCCCAAGAAACACTTTAGACCGATAGCTCCCATTTTAATTAAGGATGGTATTTCGTGTAGATTAGAATCTAGTAATACGGCATATAAGCCGTAGTCTACATAACTTTTTAGAGAGAAAATATCTGCCTTTTGTTTAAATGTTGAAGGATCAGTTACAGGCGGAACGGTATTTGGCATATCAAAAACCGTAGTTACACCTCCTATAGCAGCCGCTTTTGAGCCGTTTTCTATATTATCTTTGTATTCCAAGCCAGGTTCTCTAAAGTGAACATGTTCATCTATTATCCCAGGAAATATAAGTTTATTTGTCGCATCTATAACTTCATAGCTCGGATCACTTTTAATAAGATCGCGACCCAAAACCTTTATAATTCCTTCTTCGATCAATATATCAGCTTTGATAAACCCCTCTGGATATACTATTATGCCATTCTTAATCAGCAAATTCCCTCCTAAGACTTTCTTATTTTTGTCATGCACTTTAGTTATTCCTCCTTATAAAATATATCTGATTAAACTTAAAAGTCCTCATCTAGAATCAGTATCGGGAAAAATAATGACTTCTAAAACAAACAAATATTTAGAAATCGACAGGTCCGAATTTCTTTCAATATTTGAAGAAATATCAAAGATAGGTTGGTCTGAAATTTATGGAATGAATAGGCTAGCTCTAGATGAAAATGATATTAAAGCTAGACACATGTTAATAAAACGATTAAAAGAGATTAATTCTTTAATACGCATTGATGATGCAGGAAATATAATGGGGGTTCTAGAGGGAGATACAAAAGAAATAATTGCTACGGGCTCGCATCTCGACGCTGTACCTGGAGGCGGAAGATTTGATGGTACAGTTGGAGTTGTTGGCGCACTCTATGCGCTACGTTATATAGTCAAAAATAAGATCAAAACACGCCATTCCATAATGGCTATAGATTTTACAAATGAAGAAGGATCTAGGTTTCAACCTTCTAAAATGGGTTCTGGACTAACCACAGGTGTATATGATAAAGAATATATATATTCTAGGAAAGATGCAAAAGGGATCACCTTCGGTGAAGCATTAAAACTATCTGGGTTCATGGGGGATCAAAATAATCGATTAATGTATAGTCCTATCAAGAGTTATGTTGAGCTTCACATAGAACAAGGTCCTATACTAGAGGCAGAGGGATATGAGATAGGTATTCCGCATGGAATTGTTGGGATGGTTTACTTGGAAGTTAATTTTATAGGTGAACAAGCACATGCTGGAACAACTCCTATTAGGTATAGAAGTGATGCCCTGGTTCCTGCTGGAATATTGATTAAGGAAATAAGAGATTATATTAAATCCTTAGATGATTCACTTAGAATAACTGTTGGCAAGATAGATATATGGCCTAATATCCATAACGTGATTCCTGGAATAGCTAAACTCATAATAGATATTAGAAGCTTTTATAATAAGATCTTAAGCGATGCAATCAAATATATAATAGATATTTCTAATCTAATCGCGAAAAAAGAAGGAAATATCGAGGTAGAGGTGAAGAAATTATGGGAATCTCCAAGAGTGGTGTTTGACAAGAAATTACGAGATTTAATAATCAATACATGTCAAGAGCTGAGGCTAAAATGTAAGGAAGATATTTATAGTTGGGCTGGTCATGATGCGCAGAATATGAGTAGAATTACCAAAACGGCCATGATATTTATTCCCTCACATAAAGGAAAAAGTCATACAAAGGAAGAATATACTTCGGAAAAAGATCTTATAAATGGGATGAAGCTACTGCTTAACACTATGTTAGTATTAGACCTCAGCTAGATTAAAAATCCTTAATAGTTCCAATTAGATATTATATTATATATTTCACTTTTGCTGTATCCTGAAGCAAGCAATACATACAGTAAAACTCTAGCTTTAACGGGGTCTAAGGACCTTGCTGGTATTAATCCTCCCGAAATAAGATCAATTTCACTACCAATAAAGCTATATGTCCTTAAAGGTATTTCACCGCGCCTAGCTCTTCCAGCAAATACCACCGGCTTCTCCACAGCGATCCTCTTAGCTATATCAGAGACTCTTGGAGGTACAGCACCTCCTGCGAAGCTTACTAAGACAATACCATCACATATGCTTGCCAATTTCTCGAGAGCTACTCCATCATCACCGATATAAGTCATATACATACATACTTTTTTATTAGCCATAGTCTCATTTATTTTAAATTTTGGTAATTTCTTTACTGGCTTGAGGATTAGTGAAACACGATCTTCGATGATCCATCCTAAGATACCTGGATATGAAGTAAAGGCATTAATCCTGGAATTATGGGTCTTTTGAACATATCTAGCACTATGTATTTCACCTCCCATTACAACAAGAACTCCCAAGCCCCATGTCTCTTTATTCGCTGCCACTAGTATTGAGTCTATTAGATTTGCAATACCATCGTAACCTGGCAGTGTTGGATTTCTCATAGCGCCGGTTACTATTATAGGATTTTCATAATCTAGCACCAAATCTAGGAAGAATGCTGTTTCTTCAATAGTTGTCGTTCCTTGAGTAATTATAATCCCATCATAACCTTCATATCCTAATAACTTTTTAATCATATTAGATAAATTTATTAAATCAACAAAATCGAGTGCACTACCAGGAACAAGCTTGTAAGTAATAGGTTTAATAAAAATATTTCTTTTTTTAATTATGTCCTCAGGTATCAATTTGAACAGATCATCTGCTGTTAAGCTTGGACTTACACCCCCGTTAATCTCTTTCTTTCCCATAGATATTGTCCCTCCTAATGATATTATAGCCACTTTAGTTCCCATATGATCGTCCTCCTTATGCTAGGTATGTTGCAGAAGTTATTATGCTATGATGGCATTGCCTGTTTTCCTTGCCTTTTCTCATCCCAAGTGGGTATTGGATATACGGGCTTTGATGTAGCAACTTCTGGAGGCCATATGACTACATACTTTCCACCTTGCCATTGGGCAACAAGCTCTTCATGAGCTATTTGTTTACCTGTAGCCGGATCTATTTTAAACGGCCCGAAGAATGTCATTATATTTAGTCTATTCAAGGCTTCACGGACAGCTCTCTGATCAAGGCTTTGAGCAGCTTCAATGGCCTTTGCTAGTACCAATATAGCGGCAGCTCCGGCGCCAGCATGCTCAGTAGGTTTTTCACCTGGTTTCGCAACGCTTTTATATAGTTCTAAGAATTCATTGCCAGTGGGACCAAACCATTCAAAACCTTTTTTCATTGCATCTTCAGGCTTATAGGAGGCAACCGGTTCCCATTGCTGTGTACCTGCAAATCCTTCTGCAAGATTTCCTAAAGCCTGCCTAAAGGATAGAAAACCTGGTACAAATGTCATTATAATCATCTTCGCATTGATATTTAGTTCGGACAGCTGTTTAGCTGCTAATATCCCATCTGTTTCATGACTACCGATAATTATTACATCAGGTTTTGTGGCTGCCATTTCTGTGAATATTGGTGTGAAGTCTTTGATATCGATCGGATATGACTTGAAGAATACTACCTGTAAACCGAGTTCTTGAGCCGCTTTACGAGCCCCCATACCTATAAACCTGTTAAATTCGTCTTCTTTAAATACTATTGCTAATTTTGCTCTAGGATCTAACTGCTTTATCATACCTACAGCGGTTCTCATCTGTTCAGTTGCTAAAGTTAATACGGCAACCACGTATCTATAGCCTTGTTCATGAATAGCATCACTTGCCCCCATCCAGTTAATCATTAATTTTCCATACTTTTCAGCTACTGGTGCTGCTACATATACAAGGGGTGAACTGTATGGTCCTAGTAAGAAGTCTACTTTATCAACTGTTATTAATCTCTCATATAAGCTTGGCACTAGATCCTTGCTTGACTGATCATCGTAATACTTTAGCTCTATCTTCACCCTCTTACCACCTATCTTTATACCGCCATAGACGTCGTTAACCCATTTCGTAGCAGCCTGAATACCCCACAGACCCTGTGTAGAAGCTAATGCAAATGGGCCTGTAAGTCCTACTGTGAATCCCACTACTATTTTGTCTGGTATTGTCTGCTGAGGTTGTTCTGTAGGCTGCTGTGTAACCTGCTGGGTAACGGTTCTAACAACGGTCTTCTCAACAGTAACAGTCTGCACAAGTGCTGAAGAAGTATTTTGACCTATAATGTATCCGCTTAGACCAGCTATCAAGATTAGTACTATCGCTACTATAACATATACTTTAGAAAGCATATTTATTATTCCTTTACCTATCATCTATAACCGCCCCTTTTCTTTATCCCTTATTAATATAGTTAAAAACGCTTAAATACCTGTAATAGCTGAGCATTATTATTAAGATAGCTAAGCATATATAGGTCTTATTTATAACTACTAAAGGAGAGAAAATGATGTTTCCGATCAACCAGGAATTGTTATTATTTAATATAGTCTCTGGTATAATGTTAGGCACTCTTTATGGCCTTGCAACTATGGGACTAAGTCTAATATTTGGTGTAATAAAGGTAGTTAATGTCTCTCATGGAGCTCTAATAATGTTGGGTGCTTATACAGCCTATTGGTTATATACCTTATATTTAATCCCTCCTTTCATATCCTTAGGCACCGCATTTCTTATTGGGCTTGCTTTAGGTTTCTCAATATTTCATGGAATAATTAAGAATGTGCTCGGTAAGCCAGAGATGATCTCCCTTGTTGCTACTTTTGGTCTTGCAATACTTTTTGAAGAGACAGCAAAATTTCTATGGGGTCCAGACTTCAGAGGTTATACGTGGGAAATTGGAAGGATAGAGTTTATGAGTTTCACGATTCCTTTAACAAGAATATTAGCGTCAGTATCAAGCCTAATAATAGCCATATCTATATATATTTTTTTATATAAAACAAAAATGGGTATGGCTATTCGAGGCGTTACGCAAGAACCTGAGGGCGCTGCATTATGCGGAATTAACGTTATAGGAATATACTCAATAAGTGTTACTCTAGCAATTGCCCTTACTGTAGCCAGCGGCGTATTAATAACACTGTTTGTTCCAGCTGGAATAGAGCCATATATGGGGGGTCCCTATACATTAAGGGCATTTGTAATAGCAGTATTAGGCGGTCTAGCCTCACCTATAGGGGCTTTTGTGGCTGGTCTTATATTTGGTCTGGCTGAGACTCTATCCTATGGCTTTTTATCACTATTGCCTATATCTAGTGCATTTGCTATGACAAGGTTCGTTGCATTTTCATTGCTATTAATACTCTTACTGATCAGACCCGAGGGTCTCTTTAGAAGGTGAACCGTAGATGAAGTACGGACCGCTAATAACACCGCTTATTCTATATATGATATTAATTTCTATAAGATATATAAATCCTCAACTTTCGCAGCTTACTTCTTACATAGCTTTTTATGTAGCTCTAGGGCAAGCATTTAATATATTCTTAGGACTAACCGGCTACGTTGATTTCGGATATGTAGCATTCATGGCATTAGGCATGTACGGGATGGCTCTAACAACTGTAAACATTCACAATATATTGGTAGGAGTAATAGATCAGCATTTACGTATATATTTATTAGTTATAATGGGCACATTATTAGGCATATCGTTTGCAGTAATACTGGCTTCGATTGTCGGAAGCATTGCATTAAGGCTTAGAGGGGCATACTTTGCTATAGCGACAATAGGTGTTAATGAAGGTTTTAGATATCTAATTGAGGGTAGCGGTATGTGGCGTGGCAGTGAAGGTATAATAATAGCCAAAGATCTCATAGAATTATACGGCTATGAGGGAATGACATATATATCTACAGAAGTAGCCGACCTTATGTTAATAACTATTGGGATTATTGCTATGCTTATAACATATGTCATTATTACTTCAAAAATGGGATATGCATTAGCAGCACTTAGGGATGATGAAGATACAGCTAAGATCTTCGGCATAAATACAACTAAATATAAAGTGTTTGCGTTTATAATTAGCGCTGCATTGGCTGGCATGTTAGGAGCTGCAAAGATGCTGAAAGACCAGGCAGTATTTCCCCCTCAAGCGTTCTCCATTATGTATACTGTCGAGGCAATAGTAGTAGTAATACTAGGTGGAATTGGAACAGTTATTGGACCTCTAATTGGTGGAGTATTATATTCGCTATTGAAGTACTATCTAACAGTAATAATCCCAGGAATACAGCTTTTATTACTGGCACCAATATTAATTATAGTAATCTTAGCGTTCCCATCAGGAATTGTTGGTTTCATTAAAAAGGTATTCAAGAGTAATAGAGTAAAAAGGTTAGTTATATAAGCATCAAATCCGTATAAATTAAGGGTAAAGCTAGTTGCTATTGAAGTTGGAAAATATATCTAAAAGCTTTGGAGGTATAAAAGCTCTTAATAATATAAATTTATCTATAAAAGAAGGTGAGATAGTTGCGATAATTGGTCCCAACGGAGCTGGAAAGACCACATTATTCAACATAATAAATGGTATCTACAAACCAGACACTGGTCGAATTATTTATGAGGATATAGACATTACGAATTTTCCACCATATAAGAGATCATATCTAGGAATCTCTAGGGCATTCCAAATACCAAAACCATTTATAAGTATGAGTGTCAAGGATAATGTTTTAGTAGCAGCACTCTTTTCAAGAAGGATCCCTAGCATTAAGGAAGCTGAAAAAGAGACTGAACGAGTGCTAAAGTTGGTTGGTTTACAAAATAAATCTGATATGATCGCAAACGACCTAACATCGCCCGAGAAGAAGCTTCTTGAGTTAGCAAGATCATTAGTTACTAAACCTAAGCTTCTTCTTTTAGACGAGATCGTTGCAGGGATGCCCCCCTCAGATATTGATAACATAATGAGCTTGGTGGTACAAGTAGCAAATGAAGAGAAGATCTCAGTAGTAGCCATGGTAGAACATATAATAAGAACTGTTAAATACGCTAATAGAGCTATTTTTCTCCACCAGGGCCAGATCTTGTTAGATAGCAGTCCAGATGACGTTTTAAATAGTGATTTGGTAAGAAACATATATTTAGGGGAAGTAGAACATGCGTAACGTGCTAGAAGTTTCAGATCTAGAAACGGGTTATATGGGCACACAGATATTGTGGAAAGTCAGCTTTGGGCTTTCTGAAGGTGAGATAGTTGCGATAATTGGTCCCAACGGAGCTGGAAAGACCACCTTAACTAAAGCAATAATGGGATTTATAAAGCCATGGAAAGGTGTAGTTAAAGCATTTAATAAAGATGTAACCCACCTTCCTCCACATAAAAAGGTTGAACTAGGAATTAACTTGGTACCTGAAGGGAGAAAAATATTTCCAGAAATGTCAGTTATCGAAAATCTCTTTATGGGTGCATATATGGAAAAGAATAGTAATAAAGTTATGGAAAAGATCGAAAAGATCTACAATATATTTCCAATTCTAAAAGAAAGAATACACCAGAAAGCTCGAACCTTAAGCGGGGGAGAGCAACAGATGCTAGCAATTGCAAGAGCTTTAATGACAGAACCAAGGATCCTAATATTAGATGAACCAACGCTAGGACTGAGTCCTAAAGTTTCTGGCATGGTGATTAAGACTATAGAAAAGTTAAGAGAAGATCTCGGAGTAAGTATCCTCTTGATCGAGGAAAAAATAAAGCTTGTACTGTCTATAGCGGATAGGATATATATAATGAACCAGGGGAAAATTATCTATGAAACATCTAAAGCAAATTACTTTAAGGATGAAGATATATTTAAAAAATTCGTTGGACTATAAGAAAATTAATATAATATTTTCCATTTTAGATAAAAACTTTCTATGGTATTGCTTCTTTTCCTTGCCTTTTCTCATCCCAAGTGGGTATTGGATATACGGGCTTTGATGTAGCAACTTCTGGAGGCCATATGATCTTTAACTTTCCACCTTGCCATTGAGTAACAAACATTTCATGACCTATCTGCTTGCCTGTGGTCGGGTCTATTTTTAATCTTCCAAAGAATGTTAGTATATCCATCTTATTCATTGCCTCACGAACAGCTTTCTGATCAAGGCTTTGAGCGATCTCGATAGCTTTTACTAACATGAGTATGCCAGAAGCGCCTACACCTACAAGATATGTGGGTTTTGCTGTTGATCCAGCTATTTCATAGAAAATTCTTAGAAACTCTTCCCTAGTAGGGCCAAACCATTCGATCCCCAATTTTTTAGCAACCTCCGGAGAATATGGTGCATCTTCTTCCCACTGACTAGGTCCAGCTATACCTTCTGCTAATCTACCTAGGCTTCGATAAAACTCACCATAGCTGACGGCCCCCCCTACTATTATTATAAGTCTAGCATTTACATTATATTCAGCCAGCTGTTTCGCTGCTAGCATTCCATCACCAACGTGTCCTGTAACTATTATTATATCTGGTTTATATGTCACTGCTTCGCTATATATGGGAGCGAAATCACTTGTTCCAGGCGGATATGACTTATAGAAGATTATGTTTAGACCTAGCTCTTTAGCCCGATCTCTTGCTCCTATTGCGATATATCTATTAAATTCATCATCCTTATATATTATGGCTATTTTTGCGCCAGGATCTAGAGCCTTGATCATATCCATTGTGGCTCTCAAGTAGCCGGTAGACGGTGTCAAAGATTGGACGATCCACCTAAATCCTTGTGCAAATATTGCATCAGAAGCGCCTGCCCAACTAATCATTAATTTTCCATACTTTTCAGCTACTGGTGCGGTAGCAATAACTAGGGGTGAACCGTATGGTCCTAGTAAGAAGTCTACTTTATCAACTGTTATTAATCTCTCATATAAGCTTGGCACTAGATCCTTGCTTGACTGATCATCGTAATACTTTAGCTCTATCTTCACCCTCTTACCACCTATCTTTATACCGCCATAGACGTCGTTAACCCATTTCGTAGCAGCCTGAATACCCCACAGACCCTGTGTAGAAGCTAATGCAAATGGGCCTGTAAGTCCTACTGTGAATCCCACTACTATTTTGTCTGGTATTGTCTGCTGAGGTTGTTCTGTAGGCTGCTGCGTAATCTGCTGGGTAACGGTTCTAACAACGGTCTTCTCAACAGTAACAGTCTGCTGTATTCTTGGAGCATTGGCTTGACCTAAAAAGAAGCTGGCTATACCAACAATAATGACTAAGGCTGTTACTATACCCAAAAGCGATAGCTTAACCATATAGCTCACCATAAATAATGTAACTAGAAAGCTTAAAAACTAATATTTTGAGCATATCTCTAATTTTCTTATATCTTATATATTATTTATATATTATATAGTAATACTTTTTCTTGATTCCTTTAGAAACAATATTGATGAGAATCACTATTGATTTAGAATGAGAAATACCACGAGCTAAGGGACATGTATCTTGACATCCCACTATATATTAATGAGATATGTCAAGACACAACCGTCGGAGTATCTTCCTTCAGAGGGACAAGTCAAGGCAATTTGCCTAAAGGATTTTTAAAAGTTTATTAAGTATCTATGGTTGAGGAAAAAATTTTTGAAAGTAGGAGACTTACAAGATATCTATGGAGAGGTCATAGGGTTGTGAGCAGCAATATAGAGATAAGCAGCTAAGACAGATTTAGAATATATCGGTCGGCATTAAAAGAAGGGCTAAATACAAATCTTAGGAGATATAGGGGTGAGAGATATAGTGTACACTAGGTATTAAGGTATTAATAAATAGATCCTAAGATACATAGAAATAGGAATATGAGAGGAATAAAATACGCAGCAAGGGATCTATTTAATATGGTCTCAGAGCTGGAGGACATGTAGAGAGCTCAGCAAGAGATAGGCGTTGTAGCTAAAGTAACTCTGATGCTGGCATGATCTGTGCTAACGGCATTTATAGCAGGCATAAGATCCAGATCCAGTATGGATCTTACTCTCATAGTAATATTCTAATTAAACATATTAAACATATTAAGCATACTGAAAGCATTCAAAATGGAAATAGAGAGGAGAAATAGTGATTATTAAGGAATAACAGTCTTCTAAGGGGCTATTTCTGGATAGGATTGAGGAGGATCTCCTCAGGATAGAGGTGACGTGTGCTAAGCTGTATGACAAACTTATCTATCTTCTCATAGATTAGTATAATTATAATAATGTTCATGGTGTCAGTGCTGGTCAGATTATTAATAAGAATAAGGAAGCTCGGAACTCCTTCTTCAAGTAGCTAGATCTGAAGGACAGGGTAAGTTACCTCATCTATCACTAGAAAGGTTTCTCCCCTAGGCTGTTAGAAGAATAAAGATAGAGAGACTAGCGAGAAAGGATATATTGATTAGAAACGATAGATGCTGTCTCGAGCCTATAGACAATGGTAAGGGATATTTGGACTTGAAAACTTTAACAGTATGTTGATAGGATAAGATTAGAGGGTAAGCAAGGAGATCGTGTATAAGGCTGATAAGCAGTTAGCCTACATAATAATAATTAGCAAAGAGATGCCTAAATCAAATCCAAGGGGCTATGTCTCCTTCCTATTTTCTTGAGATTTTTGGTGCGTCACCTTCCTCTCCCTTTAAAGAATATGCTCACCTAAGCATTTCATTGAGTTCTTCTTCTGTGAACATTAGCTTTCTGAATGTCTCCTCCGATATAAACCTTTCATTGCGAAAGACCTGCACAGCTGTGATGTATACATGGAGCATACCAACAACTATGCTCTTGTTACGGTTTCTCCTTATTGTAAATATGAGGTTTAGGAGGGTCATTGCTTTATCCTCTGGCATCTCTTTTGCCCCTACGATAATCATTACTCTTTTTAAGAGTGCCTCGTGTATCTTATCCACATTAACCATTCTGAGCCACCAATCAACTATACCTCTAACTTTCTTTATCTAACTAAGCAGCCTTGTTTCTCCCATGTATTTCCTGATCTTGGTAACACTTAAAATTGTGCTGCCTACCTGCTTTATGTGGTATAAGCATCTTCTTAGCCCCAGTAGCTTTTATGAGCTCTATAGGGCTGTCCACTATATAGAGCAGGAACTCCTTGCTAATGTCTTCCCTAGGTGATAAGGTGTTCAGTATTGCTGATATAACATTCTTGGCATTAGAAAGCTCTGATAATAATGCGGCAACTCCTCTTCTCCTAATTAGCCTAAGCTTAAAGCCCTTAGTAAGTACTGTGTGCTTAAGCTTGGCTAATCTGAAGCGCCCGGAAATATCCTAGTTGATCCCATCTATAGCGATAAGCATAAACTTATCAACCTACTTCTTATGTGATTGGCAAATAAGCAAACAACAGTCACTATTTCCCCAGCTCATTACATCGCTATAGACATGATCTAGCTGTCTAAGGATGCGGTAAGGTCTATGGCTCTTCTCCACTCTTAATGGCAAAATTTCCTATACTGAGCTTAGGGTGTCATCCTTCTGATGGGGTTATTAAGCTTATTATATTATTAATCAGGTTAGGAGTATGTTTTAGGATCTCCTCCCTAGGGACATAGGAGCACGCTAACAGGATGTCCAGCTTATGTATCAATTTCCAGACCCTTAAAGCAACACACGGAAGCTCGTCACCTCTATAGTTATATGCTTAATAAGGCATATATAACTCGTCCTAAGGAACAAAGCCTGCTTTATTTGTTATGAACAATCGAGATAAAAGAGAAGCCAGGATCACTAGTAAGATCCTAAACTTTAAATGAAAACTCTTTCTTAGACAATACCTTTTATTCTTAATAACTTACATGAAAAGATATAAATTACTGATGTGTGGATTGGTTAAATTTGTCAGAGGATCTAGATTCTAAGCCATCTACAAAATTTATAATGTAAACGACGATCAGCAGGCTCGGTATACTACCTAGCTGTTTAATATACTCCTTATATAAACAGCACATAGTAACCTAGGGATGCTGTTAAAGATCCAAGATCTTAAGTCCCTATAGGCGAAACATCTTCAGGTCTCAGTCGGTTCTCTTAGGAGGTCACATAATATAAATATAGAGCTATTCACGCCAGATACACATTAACTACTGTTAGACCCTCTTTTCTCATAGATTTGTTAGAGGATATATTATAGAGATATTAAAAGAGCTCCTCTTCTAGATTAGCTGTAGAGATCGAATTCAAAGATCCTAGAGTATGAGTACTCTTAGAATAGCTATTCATGGCTTATGACGAGTTAAAAATGCTACCTCACTACGGGCTATTAATGCTATATAACTATATGAAAACTATATATCTGCTTAATGTGATTAAAGCCTGGCTGATCTATTCTAGTATATATGGTATTTAATGTCTTTTACACTTCCCATGATCGCGTGTAGACACCTATTTTCCCACCCACATATCCTTTTAATGAAGCCCCTCCATAGACCCTCCCACTCATCTAGTACATAGAGCTTTGCGTCCTTCTATTGTGAACTGTAATACTATGGTGAACTCAGGTCTATTGTGTTGAGCTAGATGCTCTATCTTATGGCTTGGGGTTATCCACACGGTCTAGGTCTCCTTGACATCGACATCTTGTGGATCTTCTGGAGTTATCACCTCTCCAAACTCAACTATCTTCAGATCTCTTAGATAGCCGGTTTGAGTGGAGAGGGTAACCTCATTCACAGAGATTATCAGGAGCTGGTTGCAAAGATTCTTTTTATGGTTTTATTACTAGGAAAGAGTGCTTGATTTCTGTTGATAGGGTGTTCCGTAGGCTAGATGACTGTACACACTGTGATAGAAAGGATCTATGTGGAAATAGCACTATCGCTGTTGAGATAAGTTTATGACCCCTCCCCGCCCTGAAAGGCAAGGCCTGCCCCTGTTGTCAGCTGGGTGCTTGTTATAAGGCACCAACACAATGATATAATGATGATCTTTGGGTAGATATAGACTCGATCCTGAATGGTGCGAGAAAGCAGATGTATTCCTCGAAGACGCTGCCAGACATCTTAGTGAGGGCCACTACTGGCTAGTCTGTTTTGAGGCGCACCAGGCAGCAGAGATATACCTCAAATCCCTAATACTTTCCCTAACAAGCTCATTCCCATATACCCATGATCTAAGTGAGCTCCTAGAGATCCTAGCGAGAATAGGGATCTCTACTGATGAGTCTCTGATGGCCGTTGCAGATCTATTGACACCCCATTATACATTATCAAGATATCCAGGCAGGAGAGCAATTAGATATAATCGAGAGAGGGCTAACAGATGTCTCGAGTCTAGTAGGAAGATCGTGGAGTGGGTTAAGAGGCTTGAAGATCCATGAACGGCTACAGAGATAAATATTATAGAGAACTCCGAAAATATGTGGAGGAGTGGGAGCAGAACTTCAGAATATTTATAGAGGAAGTCTGCAAAAGCGGCGTTATAAAATCAATGTTATTAGTGGGTTCTAGGGCGAGAGGCGATCATAGATATTCAAGTGATTTCGATGTAGTAGCGGTCATAAAGAATAGTGATGATCCCCTTGAAATCGCAGCTGTGCTGAGATCACTGGTTAGGGGTCGGTTTCCCCTAGATCTTATAGCTATCCATGAGTCAGAAGTAGAAGATCCGCTATATAAGGAGATGCTAAAAACCTCTATAGATCTATGTTCGGAGTGGAGAGACGATACATAGTTGCAGCTATGATAGCTTTTGATTACTATATCATTGAATTAAATTGTTATTAGGTTGAACAGCTGTGTTTGAATCATAATAATTAATTTGGAGAGTCCTGTTCGTCCGACTATTATAAAGTATATCTTAGTTAAAGAGGTTAGGCATCCTTAACAAGTGTTTATGATATTGTAGAGAGATCTAAGATGGGGCTAAACCCTTTTTCATGATAGTAGAAATCTTTTTATTTCTTTCATTATTAATTAATGGTTGGAGTAGAGGTTTAGGAACAAAGAGAGGTCCAGGGATAATGACTAGGAGGAGGAAAAAGAGCGATGAGAAGTGGATGTGGGTTGTTAAGCCGGGCGACAGGATCTTTGTTAGTAGGACAGCCGTTCTACCCTCAAAGAAGTTATCTAGGAAAGAGTTCAGAGCCCTAGAAGAGGTCGTGAACATATATACCAAGATGTTTGAGAATGTGCTATCCTACGCATCTAGGAATATAGTTGGGAATTACTATAGGCTTAAGAATAGGAAGTACCGAGAGCTAAGGAATATCTATCCAAATATACCATCCCACTATATACATGGCTTATGCCAGGATGCGGTTGAAAGGGTTCTCTCTCTAAGGAGGAACAGGGCTAGGCAATACTCTATCTGAGGACTAGGGGCATTATAGTTGTTGAGAGGATCTCGGGAGACGATATAAGGGTTATGATCGCTAGATATAAGAATAAACAATTAAGGCACAGGATATATCAGAGTGCATTGAAGGGTGAGCTGAATGCGATAATAGATA
>JAVVGE010000042.1:0-17855 GCA_032249255.1 Desulfurococcales archaeon
TGGGATAGCAACGAGCTTTCACTGGATGGCTACGAACCTAGTATAGGTTTTATACATGTAGATCTAAAGCCTCTCCAGAGCATGAAGATCACTTATGAGCGTAAAAGGCTATAGCACAGAGGAAGGGTAAGAGGGAGCTTTATGAGAAGTATGTTAGAAGGGAGAGGAATAGGGAGAAGGACTTTATAAACAAGCCCTCAGCAGGCTTGAGAATGCTATTCCCAAACACAGTCCACGTCTTCGAGGATCTAGATAAAGAGGATATGGTTAGCAGGAAAAGGGGGAAGAATATGAGGAAGAGGAATGCTAGAACACCTTGGAAAAGAATACATAGAAGAGTATCAGAGGTGGCTTTAACAGCCTCTGTGGATCCTAGCAACACATCTAGAGAGTGCCCCAGATGCGGGTATGTCGTGGAGACCCAAGAGGGGCAGATCTTAGAATGCCCTAGATGTGGATTAAAAATGAATAGGCATAAGGTTGCATCTATAAACATTAGGAGGAGATATCTAGAAGGCAAGAGGAGAAGGAAGAGGAGAGCCAGGATGCGGGGGTTTCCCCACAGCAATGAACCAGAGATCTCTATGAAGGTGGAGCTGTGGGTCGGGGTCACCCCGAGCGGGAGGAGCCCAGTGATATGGATCCCAATGAAAAGGGATCCTGAGGGCGATGAAGCCAAGGGAAGAGGGCTTGACACCAAACAATGTCAAGCCCAATGAAACCCGAACCCCATATTTTCTAAAGCTGCTACCAAGGTTAATGAGGATATTAGTACCAGGAATAAGTTAAAATAATAATCGTTAAGCCTTTTTAATTTCTAAAACGATTATGTTACTAGAAGCTAAGGTACATGGAGTCAGTCGGATCAGCTAGTTGAGGAAAGCAAGATCCGGTGGTATAGAGATACATAGGGTTAGGCTGTAAGTCTTCTCTATTAGAATATATAGCCCTTTAAGGCTATAATTATTTAGGGAGAATATTTGAGTATAAAGAGGAAGAAGAGGGAGGGTCCGGGGCCAGCTACTGCTGCGGGTCTTGTATCGTTCTATAGGGATGTGGAGCCGACAATTCAGCTGAAACCCCTGCTAGTTATTTTAATATCCTCGGCATTCGTTATAAGTGTCTTCGTCCTGAGGCTATTCATAAACCCATTCTCATAAGGATTCTAGAGAAGCTTGTAGGCGCCTACATTGTCATCACCCCAGGAGATAATGTTAGAGGCGCAGAGGCTTGTAGAGAGGGGCGAGGTTAGAAAGGCTCTGCAGATGCTTATCTCGCTAATACCCCCGGGAGAGGATTATGGTGTGGAGTTAGCGTCTAGCCCCACTATATCGTATTACCTGGATAGGGGGGGACTGATCTCCATTAGTAAGAGAGTTGAGGAGAGCTTACCATATATCACTTCAACTGCTAGAAAGATTCCCTGGGATCTTCTCCCGAGCTGGGTGTTTGAGGAGCTGGACTTCTGTAGAGTTATGAAGGATATCGTGAGGATCAATTTTGAGTGGTTAAGCAAAGAGGGTAGAAGACATCCTTACGAGAAGATAGCTAGAGAGGTTATAAGCATAGATACAACACAGCTGTGCGGAGGAAGCAGAGGGAGATAAGCTGGGTAGATGTAGAGTTATAGCTATATCCGGCACCCCTGGTGTTGGGAAAACCACCGTAGTTAGGATTTTATCATCGATGCTCAACGCAAAAGCCATAGACCTCTCCCAAATGGTCATGGCAGAAGGCCTCTACACAGACTATGACCAGGAAAGGGGTAGCTATGTTATAGATGAAAAACGTGTAAGGGCGCGTATAAGAGAGCTAATAGATCTTTGTAGAGACCAGGGGGAAGAGAGGTACATCATTATCGAAGGCCACTACGCAGAGATCGTGGACGACAGGGATCTAGAGCTTCTCATAGTGCTCAGAATGGATCCTAGAGAGCTTCTAAGGAGACTATGTAACAGGGGTTGGAGGAAGAGAAAGAGCATTGAAAACAGCGAGGCGGAGTATCTAGGGGTATGCCTTGCCAACGCCCTCAACGAACACCCCCCTGAGAAAATATGTGAGATAGACGTATCAGAAAGAGATCCGAATGCCGTGGCTAAGGAGATCCTCAGAGTATTAGAAGAAAGCGCCAGGTGTGAATACGGAATAGATTGGACAGCTTCTATAGATCCTGAGGATCTATATAGATTAGCAGACATATATTGCACCTAGCATCTGACCTCCTCTCCCGCCTTCAGGTCGTCATTCTTTTGATCATCATCCATTTATTCAGGTTCTCATCTGCCATCTGGGGCAGAGAGGGGTGACCAGAGATCCCCCTGATATTCCCAGGATCTTTATTGCCCTCTTCCTAATGTTCAGCTTCCTAATAACATCTCTATCTGCCTCAAAACCACAGTTGGGGCATCTAAGCCTTCTATAGCCAACCTCCTCCAATCCCTTGGAATCGCATATGGGGCACTTTGATGATGCCTCCTTGGGATCGATTTTCACATGGGGGGACCCCGCGTTTCTCGGCCTGCCAATCAATCCACTTCCCCAGTCTCTTATAGCCCATTATGATGAGCCTCGTCCTGTGATCATTGTTCTCGATCCTTCTCAGGGAGTTTATTAGCCCAGTTAGATCCTCCCTATCAACTGCGTATCCAAGCTCCTTAGCGAGCCTCCCAATCTCAAGAGATGCCTTCCTAACCCAGTCCTCCAGAATGTTCCCAGCCTCTCTGTGATACGACCTAATCCTATTCAGGATCCCTTTCCTCCTCCAGGCAGGATACTTTGTCAAGGAGTATTTCTTCTAGAGGCTTTCGGCAAGGAGTTTCCATCTATAGGCTCTATCAACAACTGTGTCCCTCTCCTTGTTAATCACATGGTTGCCATAGACCATCTTCCTCTCATTAACATCAACAGCAACAACATCTCTGGGCTAATAAGGCTCTGACCTTGGTATCTTTTTGGATATCCACAGGACCATTTTTCCCTCTTTATATACTAGCCTTGCCTCCCAGTCCTCGTTCTCATTGTATCTCTTATCTCAGCCAATTATTTTCAGCTTTACCTCGCCTATGATCTCCACGTAACTGTCTTTGACCCTATAGCTCGAGCCTTGGTGCAGGAGCATGCTCAGCTTCCTAACCCTAGGCCTCCTCCCTTTCTTAGGATTATTCCTCCAGGCATTGCATTAGCAAGGGCATCTCTGTAGCAGTCAATAGCAATCCTAGGTGGGAGACCAAACTATTCCTTGAGTTCTCTATATAGAGCATTATGAACCTCTCCAATGCTCCTCAGATCTAGGCTCAGGATCCTGTTTATAGCATAGTTAAGGGCTAGATTATATCTTATGAGGAGCTCTATAGCCCCAGGCTCGGGACTAACCCCCACACCTATCGAGAGGGTTAGCATCCCCTTATCGCCAGAGGTCATAGAGCATCCTCCAAAAATAAACAAGCATCTAGAAAGCTAATAAGACTATTCTCGCCTTAAAAGGCGAAGCTTTCAGTTGTAAATAGCGTTTTTCCCTACCATCTATATATTGAGGTGGGGATTTAGTTGAGAAGATATGCTCATATATTGTTTGGTGTTGGCTTCTCGTTATTTGCTCTCTCGCCATTTCTCTATATATCACAACTACCTATAATGGTTATGGCTAGTGGTATAGGATCTATAGCGCCGGATCTAGATACCAGGTTCAGGCATAGGAAGGCTCTGCATAACATATTATCTCTAGCGGTAGCATCTATATTAGCCCTGATCGTGGTATTAATAACCAAGATAGGCTTGCTACCAGCTGCTAGCTTCACCCTCGGATACATATCCCATATTATAGGTGATATGATGACCGTAAGGGGGGTCGCCCTCCTCTATCCCTTCAAGAGGAAACACTATAGATTTCCAATTACTCTGGGCAGGTCTGAGGATCCGCTGGTGAATATTCTTGGGGCGGCTCTAGGCATTGCTATGATGTTTCTCGGGCTGAGGGTCTTCTTCTAGGTTTTTCCAAGCGATCAGGGTCTAGGAGAGCTATTATATCAACTATACAACTCGGATCAACCCTCGAATCCTTAAACCTCACACCCTCGAG
Source organism: Desulfurococcales archaeon (assembly GCA_032249255.1). GTDB lineage: Archaea > Thermoproteota > Thermoprotei_A > Sulfolobales > AG1 > AG1. The sequence goes on from JAVVGE010000042.1 coordinate 4,079, forward strand.
CCTCAAGATGCGCTCCTTAACCCTAGGCCCACCAGGGGTATAGCCCCCAAGACTACCATCTCTCCTAACAACCCTGTGGCAGGGAACAACTATGGGGTTCCTATTCATTGCTAAGAGCCTCCCCACAGCCCTCGGACTAGTTCCAAGAACTCTAGCTAGTGAGGCATATGTCGTTACCTTTCCTACCGGTATTAGCATTAATAGCATATAGAGAGCATCCCTAACATATTTTCTAGAATCACCTTTCACAAGCTTTCTACTCATTTTCATATCCCTTAATATATTGTTTTTCATTGATTGTTTTTATATTACATGCCATATTTTCTTGATCCACAGGGACAAAGTGAAATCCCCACGGTCATCGAGGGCTGTATCCTTTTTCATGGTAGTGGGGATGTTTTTATATTCGTTTGTTGTCTGGGCTTAAGCTTATAAGCATCCAATCCCTATCTATTTTGATGATGAGGTGATATCTCTGCTAGATCTTGGCGTAGAGAGACCTTGGGAAGCGATGATGCTCAGAGCACCCGAGACCGGAGCCCTTTATGAGGGCTCTGCCCAGAAGGGCTTCGGGGTTCCAATCCTAGATGGGAGCCCCGGCCGCTGGGCTCCACAGCCACCAATGAAACCCAGGGATGTCCAAATCTCTGTGGGTGAGGTGGAAGTCCCCCGATGCCACAGGGCTAAAAACCCTGTGGATCAAGAAGCAAAGCAAAACAAATTAATATCAGCGATAATCAACAACCATCGGGGGACAAGCGGATTCCATATCCCACAGGGATCTTGAGACTCCTATGGATTCACTAGCAACTCTGACCTCCTCCCCGCCCTAGGGGGCGAGGCTTTCAGTTGTAAAACATACTATTATAATGAAATAAAATAGAGCTTGTTGATGGAGTAGAGATGTTACTGAGAAGCTGAACATTAGGAAGAGGGCAATAAAGATCCTGGGAATATCAGGGGGATCTCTGGTCACCCCTCTCTGCCCCAGATGGCAGATGAGAACCTGAATAGATGGATGATGATCAAAAGAATGACGACCTGAAGACGGGAGAGGAGGTCAGCAATAACGGCTTGAATATTTCTCTTTAAAGTACTATAGAGAGGGATATATGCTTTGAAACCTAGGCTGGGTCTCGTTGGAGCTGGTAGATGGGGATCTACCATTGCTGAGAGGGTGTATAGCGGGGGTATTGCTGAGATTGCTGCTATCTATGATAAGGATACTAATAGATCTAGGTCTCTTGCTTCAAGGATCGGATCTATAGCTATAGATGACCTCAGGGGTTTTGAAAAGGTAAAAGATCTCCTGGGGATCATAGTCGCGACATCCATAGAGAGCCTGGCTCAAGTAGCTATGCAGATAATAGAGCTAGGCTTCAATGTTCTTATTGAAAAGCCTGTCGCAGATAGCCTGGAGAAGGTGAGGGCGATAAGGCATATGGCTGATAGGAAAGGTGTTATAGCTGTGCCTGGTTTCATAGTTAGGTTTGATCCTGTTAGTGTCTGGATAAGGAACTACCTAGCCTCCTCAAGAGAGAGTATAGAGGATCTATATCTCTTTAGATTCAGTAGAAGACCTCCACAGGCTAGGTCTAGCAGCATATTGCTAGATCTAGCTATACACGACATAGATCTCGCTAGATACTTATTAGCAGAGGATTTTAAGCCCGTCAGCTGGAAAATACATAGAGTAGATATAGATCAGGGATTAACTATGTATGCTAAACATAGTAGAGGATATATATACATAGGTGTTGACGGGGTATCTAGCCAGAAGATAAGGAAGGTCATAGCGGTGCTAAGCCGAAGCTATATCGAAGGGGACTATATAGATCAATACGTAGCCCTAAAGCCACGAAGCGGAGATGGCTATAAGCGCGTGGAGATTAGAGGCCCAGAGGCGCTCCTCAGCGAGATCAGCGCCTTCATAGATAAGTGCATGGGGAAGAATGTGGAGACCCCTACACTGCTAGATGCTGAGAAAGCCCACGAGATTATTAACCACATATTGAGTAATAGCTAGCCGATTCCTGGTAAATTGCTCATGAAGGTAGAGAAGATCCCAGTTCCTCTAGAACGGATCTATTATATGTCTTTGAGCATGCTTGAAAAGAGATAGGACGTTTAAAAGGAGTCCTCGCCCTTTATAGAGTTGGGAGCAACATGTACGCTTGGCTGATAAAGCACTATAGCCGTATCGTTGAGCTTGATAGAAGGACATGGCTTAGAAGAGATCGTGTTGAAAGGGGTGTTGCATATAGGGTTGAGCCAATGCCCCCCTTCCGTGAAGGGGGTGGTAAGAGGATCTTATTGCCTCCTCCCAAGATACCTAGGGGTGTCGATGCTTCGGAGATCCTTATAAATAGAAGGTCTATTAGGGATTTTTCTAATAGGCCCATAGATATTGAGACCCTCTCATCACTCCTACACCTAGCTTTCGGCGTTACTAGGTGGGAGAGGGGTGTCTATGGTTATAGGCTATACCCCCTAAGATCGTTTCCCAGCGCGGGCGCTCTTCAACCTGTTGAGGTCTATATTTCGGCTCATATGGTAGAGGGGGTTCCTCAGGGGTTATATAGATATGTTTTTCTCGATCATTCTCTAGATCCTCTGAAGGAAGGCTACTATGGGGAAACCTTGGCTGAAATAGCTTTAAGCCAGGATCATGTGGGATCTTCAGCACTCACAGTAATCATCACGATTCTATGGGCCAGATCCGCCTGGAAGTACGGCTCTAGAGGATATAAATATGCACTACTAGATGCGGGATTCGCCGGTGAAAATCTATATATAGCATCAGGGATCCTGGGTCTCGGAACCTGTGCCGTGGGTGCTTTTTATGAGGAAGAACTGTGTGAGTTATTAGGGATAGACTGCATATCCGAGATCCCTGTTCTCATAATGCCTGTCGGCTATCCCTCTAATATATAGTCTTTCAATTCTATGGTAGATCATAGATCCATGTCTATGTTTTATTCTGTTTTATCACCACTTATTTAACTAAAACCCTTATTTCCCGGTTTCCACCAATATTGTGGGGGACAAGCGGTCAGCATGTTAATACCCAGCTATAGGGCTGAGATCGGGATCATAGGTGGCTCGGGTCTATATGATCCTGATATGTTGAGCGACATCAAGGAGATAAAGATTCACACTCCATATGGGGAGCCAAGTGACTATATAGTGGTAGGTAGATATGGTGATAAGGCGGTGGCGTTCCTCCCGAGACATGGTAGGGGGCATAGAATACCTCCCCACAGGATAAACTATCGCGCAAATATATGGGCCCTCAAAAGCCTGGGCGTTAGATATATAGTTGCTGTAAGCGCTGTTGGGAGCCTGAGGGAGGATTATAGACCAGGAGACCTGGTTGTTCCAGACCAGTTTATAGATATGACTAAGTCAAGGGAGTATACATTCTTCGAGGGCCCCCAAGTTGCACATGTATCGATGGCAGAGCCTTTCTGCGAGTTTCTAAGGGAGAGGATTGTGAGGGCTGGTAGGGAGCTAGGCTATAGAATCCATGAGAGGGGAACCTATATATGCATTGAGGGACCCAGGTTCAGCACAAAGGCAGAGTCAAGGGTCTGGAGGGATGTCTATAAAGCAGATATAATAGGTATGACACTGGTACCCGAGGTTAATCTAGCTTGCGAGGCCCAGATATGCTACTCCACACTAGCCATGGTAACAGACTATGATGTCTGGGCCGAGAAACCTGTGACAGCCGAAGAAGTTGCTAGAGTGATGGCTGGTAATGTTGATAAGGCAAAGAAGATCCTCCTGAAACTCATCCCAGAACTCCCCCCGGAACCTCCTATTGAGAGATGCAGCTGTTGTGAATCGCTAAAGACAGCACTCGTATAGCCATAACACCGTTAACCCCCATTGATCATCGGGTTTGAGATCTATATCCGAGACATCGGCTACTAAGCCCTCAAAGCTATATTCGCTTCACCATAGCTATATCCATATGCTTACAAGTACATCGCTCTTTTATGTCAAGGTTTGCCCTCCTGCTAATATCATTGATATTGCACGAGTGATCATATGTTTCAACCTCTAAGGGCGGTTTAAAGGGTGCATTGAGATCTAGATCAAGGGTTAAATGCCAGGATAGATTTTAGCTGGGATACACCGCTTCTTATGGTGTGTTGTTTTCATGGTGGAGATTGTAGAGAATATAGCATCAGTTATTGATACTGCTTCTAGATATGCGAACAACATATATAAGGAGATCGAGCGAGGGTTGAGGGGTAGGGATCGCGTTATGATACTCACGGCTGGGTGGTTAAGAAGCTGTGGCTGCTCTGCAGTTCATGCTATATCATCGATATTGGGAGGGGTCGTAGCGCATCATGTCGATCTAGACTTTTTCGCGAGATATATAGCGCCATATAGATCTTCTATAGACGAGTCTGATATAGAGAGAACATGGTTGATCATATATGGAAACCCCCTAACTCCGTGGAACATCACAACAGATTATATTGTAAGGGGCCTCTCAACGGTAGGATATAACGGCATTATGCTGAGAATCGGTGCGGATAGCGAACAAACAGATCTAGATAGGATAAGGGTTATAAGTATACCTCGCAATATAGATCCTTTATTGGTTTATCACATTGCTACGATAAAGACGATCTTGGAGATAGCCGATAGAGAAAACCCCTCTCCGCGAGTTGCTAGGCTTGTTGGGGAGATATCTGATCTAGGCTCTATAGTCTCTAGCATCCTCCAGCGATATGAGGCAAAACTCAGAGATATAGCAGAAAAGATCTCTATGAAAAACATTACCTTCATAACCACATGCATCTCTAGGGCATTTGCTGAAGGGCTTATCCTAGATGGCTTTAGATCTATTAAGGTGTATGACATAACAGATCTATATAGCACAGAGATCCTGGAAAAAACCGTAGCAGTATTATATATAGAGGCAGAGAAAGATCTCGTACCGCATTCGTTAATCTCAAAAAACGCAATCGATCTCGTGCTCAAGACGGATCCAATCCCATCCCCGATCTACTATAGAATACTATCTATATCTATTTTAAACATGCTTAAGAGACAGAGAATGGAGAAGAAGAGCTAAAGCTTATATAAGCTCTTCATGAGGAAATATGATGGGTCACCATAATGAAGAGGTTCGAGGAAGAGGAGGAGTGGGAAGAAGAAGAGGAAGAGCTGGAAGAAGAAGAGTGGGAAGAAGAGCTAGAGGAAGAAGAAGAGGAGGAGTGGGAAGAAGAAGAGGAGTTCGAGGAGGAGGAAGAGGAAGAAGAGGAAGAGTGGTAAAGGTAAATATAAGATCAACACGACTTATTTACCCAAGAGAAATACATAATTTTTAAGAAAAGGTTCAACATCTTATAACTATTCTATTAGATCTTAAATAGCTAGATCAAAAACCAAAATAGGGCCAACATAGCCCTATAATCAGGCCTCACCACTATGAAGCGAGATTTCTATTGACGAGACCCAGGCTATATCCTTTTTACGTAGATAGAAATGTTTTTATATTTATTTATTAATTATCGGAACTAAGGTTTAGGGGCGAACGAGGTCTAGGGATAATGGCTAGGAGAAAGGGGAAGGGAGATATAAGAAGTGGGTTGTTAAGCCCAGTGATAGGATCGTTGCCAGTAGAACCGCTGTTCTGATATCAAAGTCGTTATCTAAGAGGGGGTTCATAGCCCTCGAAGAGATCCTCAGTATACATAGCAAGATGCTTGGGGAAATACTCTCCTATGCATCTAGGAATATCATCACAAAAATTATCGCATTCTGAGGAACGATAAATACTACAAGCTAAGGAGTATGCACCTTATTATCCTATCCCACTATATACATGTTGCGTGTCAGGATGCAGCCGAAAGGGTTTCCTCTCTAAGAAGGAATAGGGCTAGTCAATATGCTTATGGGATCTTCGATGAGCTTGTTAAGCATCTAGGTCTAGGGAAAAGGGATCTTAGGAGTAAGAGGATCAGGAGATATCTCTGGAGGAAATCCCGGGAAATAGCTTAGGATCAGGCCGATCTAGAGATGAACGATGGAATACAGATGCCAAGGATCAATAGTGTTAGCCTATGGCTGGTTGATGAACGTGTGTGGAAACCTGTAAACCCAACTAAGATCAGAATCAACGGTGTTGGGAACATTTTCTTCGCATGTGTTGCTATTAATACCCATAGGGGTTGGGTGCACCTCGATCTAGAGCCTTCTAAGGAGTTCTACAAGCTGCTTGCAAGAGGCTTCAAACCAACATCCCACGCAAAGATCAAGCTTGATAGGAAGAATAGGAGAGCAATATTCCACTATCCCTTGGGAAGGAGGTTAAGATCTATAGACCAGAGAAAGCTGTGAAGCCTGTTGATGTTAATGAGAACTCTGTAGCAACTCTATACGAGGCATTAGCAATAATCCTCGAAACAGACCTTGCAAAGACAACACTGGGCTATAACTATAGGAAGGAGAGTATCCAGAGGAGAAATAGATCCGGTAGCAGAGAGACTAGAAAGGCTATGGAGAAGCTTAAGGAGGGTAAGAAGAGGGACTATAGGATGAAGACAGCAAACATGATAGTGAGAGATGTACTAAGGATGAGAGGAGCGATAGTTATTGAGAGAATATCTGGGGAAGATATAAGGATTATGATCAGCAGGTATAGGAATAGGCAGCTGAGGCACAGGATATATCAGAGTGCATTGAAGAGAGAGCTTAACACAATAATAGATAAGGCAAGGGAATATGGTGTGCCAGTACCTATGGTAAATCCTAGGAACACATCTAAAACATGCCCAATACACAATGCTTTGATAGAGTATAGAAAGGACAGGAGAGGGATCTGTAACAAAGGAGGCGAGAGGCGGCATAGAGATTTATTCTCGTTTGTACACAGAGATTTAGGTGGTAATGGTGAGCAGCGATCGCCCTGCGGCTGATGGTAATATATTCTATGTTGCGGAGCATCTCTTGGGAGTTTTTGTGTTAAATAGTGCTGGAGATGTGGTTTTCTATGAGCTAAGACCGAAGGATCTCTCTTCTCTGGCGGAATCCCTATGGATCAGGAGTGAAGGGAGGCTGGACGATGTATACTCGAGACTTATTGATAAGTTCAAATCTTCCGGGGAGTATAGGGAAGCCTTAATAGTGGTTGAGGAGCACGGAGTTGCTCGAGAGCTTATCTCTGAGGGGTTTAAGGTCTCTATAGAACCCTACAGCCCTGTCTTTACACTTTTTAGGGAGAGGGTCCTAGATCTATATGTCAAGATAGGATTATTTAGGGACAGCGATGAGGCTAGGAAATATATTAGGGATGTTTCTCTAGAGCTCTCTAGAAGAGGGCTTAGGAGGGTAGCTACTAAGAGGGATCTGCTGGCTATCCAGAGTATAAGGGCTGTAGATGACATTGATAAGACGATCAATCTCTTCGCAGCCAGACTTAGGGAGTGGTATAGCATTCATTTCCCCGAGCTGGATCAGGTGGTAGGTGATCATATACTCTATGCGAAGATTGTGAACAATATAGGGGACAGATCCTTGATGGATGAAGCTAGTTTAAAGAAGATCGGGGTTAGCGAGTCTCTAGCTAGGAGAATAGCTAGTATCTCTAAGAAAAGCATAGGCGCAGATCTATCGGAGTTCGATCTCAAGCCCATACAGACACTGGCAAAGATAATGATAGAGCTTAGCGAGCTGAGATCCTATCTAACAGACTATAACACGCTAGTCATGAAAGAGGTGGCTCCCAACGTGACAGAGCTCGTGGGCCCCCTCCTAGGGGCGAGGCTCCTCAGCCTAGCAGGGAGCCTGGAAGAGCTTGCTAAGATGCCTGCAAGCACGATCCAGGTGCTCGGTGCTGAGAAGGCTCTCTTTAGAGCTCTAAGAACTGGTGGGAAGCCTCCTAAGCATGGTGTCATATTCCAATATCCAGAGATCCATAGATCTCCGAGGTGGCAGAGGGGTAAGATAGCGAGGGCCCTAGCAACGAAGCTAGCTATCGCAGCAAGGGTTGACTTCTTCACAGGAAGGTTTATAGGTGATAGGCTGAAGAAGCTATTAATGGACAGGATAGATGAGATCAAGAAGCTTTATCAGAAACCCCCACCTAGAGAGGAAAGACCACAGAAACTTGAGAAAAAACAGAAGAGGAAAAAATAGGCGAGCTAGATAATTAATACATGGGTGCGGTGCTTGTCAGAACCTGTAAAGATCTACGAGCATCCAAGCTATAAGGGTGTGTATGTAGTAGAGTTCGAGGACGGCTCTGCAAGGCTCGCAACCAGGAACCTGGTTCCCGGTAAAAGGGTCTATGGTGAGAGACTCTTCAGAGAGGGTGACGTTGAGTATAGGGAGTGGAATGCTTATAGGAGCAAGCTAGCGGGCGCCCTTCTAAAGGGGTTGAAGGAGCTCCCAATATTGATGGGCTCCAGGGTTCTATATCTAGGTGCGGGCTCAGGCACTACGCCAAGCCATGTTTCTGATATAGTAGATATAGAGGGTGTTGTGTATGCCGTTGAGTTCGCACCAAGGGTTATGAGGGAGTTTCTCGTAGTGGCTGAGGATAGGAGGAACATAGTCCCTATACTCGCTGATGCCAGGATGCCGGCTAAATATAGATATCTAGTAGAGGCTGTAGATGTTCTGTACGCAGACATTGCGCAGCCAGATCAGGCAGCAATAGTCTCAGATAACGCTAGATTCTTCCTGAGGGATGGGGGGAGCCTCTTAATGGCTATAAAGGCTAGGAGCATCGATGTCACCATGGAGCCAAGCGAGGTGTATAAGAGAGAAATAGATGTTTTAAAGAGCAGCGGCTTCGAAATAATAGATGTTGTCCATCTAGAACCATTTGATAAGGATCATGCAATGATATACGCCATATGGAGGAGAAAGACCTAGCTGATCTGAAATGGGTTCCAGCAACGGGCTGAGGTTTATAAGGAGTTTGGATGAGAAGGGTGGAATAGGATCCGAGTACCTGGTTAAGTACGAAGAGGAGGAAGCGGATTACGGCATATATCCTTGGGAGAGGCCCATAAAATCCCATATAGAGTATGGAGTCATAAACTTGGATAAGCCGCCGGGGCCCACTAGCCATGAGGTGACTGCCTGGGTTAAGAGGCTATTGGGGGTCTCTAAGGCTGGGCATGCAGGCACCCTTGACCCAGGGGTCTCGGGTGTGCTCCCTATAGCGCTTGAGAAGGCTACTAGGGCAATAGGGGTTGTTACACATACATATAAAGAGTATATCACACTTATGCAGCTCCATGGCGATGTGAGAGGCGAGGATCTCTTTAAGACGATCTCGATGTTTGTGGGAGAGATATACCAGAGACCTCCTCTAAGGTCTTCTGTGAAGAGGGTTTTAAGAAAGAGAAGGATCCACGAGATAGAGGTTCTAGATGTGGAAGGTAGGAGGGTTCTTATAAGAGTTAAAACTGATCCTGGAACATATATTAGAAAGCTATGCCATGATATAGGCCTCATACTAGGTGTTGGAGCCCATATGAGGGAGTTGAGAAGAATTGCTACAGGCCCTTTCAGAGAAGACGATACCCTCGTTACTCTGCACAGGCTGTCGGAGGCTATATATCTCTTTAAAAACGGTGATGAATCTATGTTAAGGAGAATCACACTACCTGTGGAATACATGGTATCCCATCTCCCAAAGATCATTGTAAGGAATAGTGCTGTAGGATCTATAACCCATGGGGCAATGCTAGCACTGCCGGGTATTGCGATGGTTAATAGATCTATTAAGAAAGGCGATCTCGTAGCCCTCTTGACGATCAAGGGAGAACTTGTAGCGATTGGCAATGCTGAGATGGGTGGTGAGGAGATGATTCTTAGGGAAAGGGGGATAGCGGTGAGGGTAAAGAGGGTTATAATGCCGCCCGGGATATATCCGGAGATCTGGAGGAAGAGTCATTAACACCTGATACCCTAGCATAGAAACCAGCTATTCGTGGTGGGGTTATTTTAGTTATCGAGCCCCCTTCTCAAGGATCCTAGCAAGGGTATATGTCGCCATAGTGAGCAACGTGATATATACTACTGGGAAGACTGTTGTTAGGAAAAGCAGAACCACGGCATTGGAGATCATCTCCTCGATTTCACCGCTATCTACCCTATAGAACTGGCTTAGCAAGGGCCTCGCTGACATACCCTTTACATACTGTATTTCTAGAACATGTAAGCCGGGATCTAGTAGCTTATAGTAGTTATACCCCTCTATACCGGCCCAGCTCCAGCTTCTCCTATCATCCCATGATGTTGTGTTCCCATCTATGCTTACGTACTTTATAGCTGTGTAATAAGGCACTGTGACTATGAAGATCGATGGACTCGATAGGCTTAGAGTTAGCTTCATATACCCTCTCCCAGGATCTTTATAAACGATGTATTGCGTCAGCGTTGGAGGCGTGTGGATCAGAATATATGGTGAATCAGATACCAGCACACCGTCTATAGTGATCACATAGCTACAGTTTTTAAAAACACATTCGCTGCCAAGCGTTATCGATGTGGATGAGTAGAGCCTCCATCCAAACATCTCTAGCGAGAAATAATATACTCTATTCACTGGCAGCCCCGGGGTACCGTTTATAGCTACCTGCCCCTGATCGTTTACTAAGATTGCAGCTATTTCAGAGCCCGGTAGGGTTTCTGGGCTCTGATATATTAATAGTAGCGAATCTCCTAGGGCCCCCCCTGTTAGATCCTTTACCTCGATTTGTGGGAAGGCCTTGCTATTCGCGATCTTTGGCGATGCTGGGTATATAGCTGTCACGAATAGAGGCATTGCTGGGAGAGCTATGGAGAAAACTATAGTAAAAGCTATTAGGATCGAGCCAGCCCTTTTAAAGATCCCTAGGGGTAGTGCGTAGATAAGTATCCCTATTGCTAATAGCTCAGAGTATTTAGTGCTGATCACTATACTGAGGAGCTGAAGCGCGACCAGGCTTATTAGCGAGGTGGATAGAAGGGATGTGATCCTAGATAGTATCGGTGATAGGAAGGTAGATAGGTTCCCCAGCATACCCGATAGGATCTTAATGATCCCAAGGTAGCCGGTGACATTAACTAGCAATAGGTTTAGCCATTTATGCAGAGACTCCCAGCTGAGCCCTACGACACCCCTTATATACTCTATTACATTAAGAATTATTGTGAAGGAGGAGGCCAGGATCCATATTACCAGAGCGTCTTTAATCATATATAATCCTAATCTCTTCACGCTTGGAAATGGTATGGGGCTTCCTAGAAGCAGGTTTCCCAAAACATAGTTGAGTAGACCTAGGTAGAAAGATAGTTCTAGGGCTTGGCTGACCTCTATCATTATTAGTACCTTCTACTTCCTAGCCGCCTATGGATATGTTGACAGGAGGTGGGGGGGCTGGAACACCTATTTGGGAGACTATATATGTTATTAGTGAGAAGATGGTACCTCCCATGGCGAGCCAGAAGGCTGCCCACACAGCATCTTCTATGAGTGAGTGACCTGTCTTCTTAAGCCTAGTGAGGGGTATGGGAGAACCCCTCAGAGCCCAGCCAACTATCCATGTTAGTATGAAGATTGCCCACGCCACTACCATAACCTGTACGGTGATCTGCCTCACAAATGTTACTAGATCCACCATATTCCCCTATATATATCTCTTCTTTATAAAATGTTACTTGGCCGCAACCTATGATCTCTAGGAGAGCATCGATAGGCAAAGTGGCGATAGATCCAACAGCCCTCGTATATGGAGGATCTGTGATCGAAGATGGGTGCTATATAGGGAGCTATAGTATAATTGGATATCCATCTAGAGACACGCTCAGAAGCTTACTAGAAAAGGCTTTTATGAAGACCACCGATATGTTGGATCCTGGCAACGATCATGCGATCTATGATGTTGGCAATGGTTCGAGGATCGGGAGCGGCAGCATAATAAGATCCCATGTAATAATCTATGAGAGGACATTCCTAGGAAAAAGAGTTAGGGTAGGGCACCACGTTCTGATAAGGGAAGATACCACAATAGGTGACGACACACTAATCGGCAGTAACTCGATAATAGATGGGGGTGTTGAGATAGGGAATAAGGTCCAGATACAGTCGGGGGTTTATATACCTCCAAAGGTATCTATCGAGGATAATGTCTTCATAGGCCCGAGAGCAGTGTTCACTAATGATAAGTATCCGCCAAGCAGGAGGCTAGTAAGAACCTCGGTGGGCGAAGGAGCTGTAATAGGCGCTAATTCAACTATAATAGCTGGGATCAGGATAGGTAGAAGATCGGTGGTGGCCGCAGGATCTGTGGTAACTAAAGACGTTCCGGACGAAGTAGTCGTGGTTGGCAACCCTGCAAGGGTTGTCATGAGTAGAGATGAGTATGAGGATAAGAAGCGTAGATACGAGCTACTCGATCATTAGGATCATCATAGTTAGGATCTTCTAGAACACACTACCGCTTGTCCCCCGATGGTTATTGATTATCACTGATATTCCTTTGTATGGGATTGCTTTGCTTCTTGATCCACAGGGATGTTATTACATCCCTGTGGTCATCGAGGGACCTCCACCTCCCCCACAGAGATCTAGGGATCTCTATGGGTTCATAGGTGGCTGTTGAGCCCAGCGGCACGGTGCTCCCATCTAGGAAATGAATTGGAACCCCGAAGCCCTTCTGGGCATAGCCCTCATAAAGGGCTTCGAGGGCCTTAAGATAGATATTTATCAAGGCAACTACCTCTCTATGCCATCTCTCGCCTCCTTTGCTACATATCCCTATCCTATCCTCCCCATACTCTATCAAAGCATTGTGTATTGGGCAGATCTTAGATGTATTCCTAGGATCAACCATGAGCACCGGCACTCTGTACTCCCTAGCCTTATCTATTATCGCATTCAGCTTACCCTTCAAAGCACTCTGATATATCCTGTGTCTCAGTTGCCTATTCCTATACCTGCTGATCATAACCCTTATATCATCCCCGGAGATTCTCTCAATAACTATTACTCCTCTCATCCTCATGGCGTCCCTAACTATAAGGCTTGCTGTCTTCCATCTATAGTCCCTCTTCTTCTTACCCTCCTTAAGCTTTTCCATAGCCTTTCTAGTCTCCCTGCTACCGGATCTATTTCTCCTCTGGATGCTTTTCTTCCTATAGCTATAGCCTAGAATAGTCTTAGCAAGGTCTGTCTCTAGGATTACTTAGAATGCCCCATAAAGAGTTGCTACAGAGTTCTCATTAACATCAACAGGCTTAATATCCTCTGGTTTGTAGATCTCAACCTCTTTTTCGAGGGATAGGTGGAAAATCACCCTCCTATTCCTCCTATCAAGCTTGATCTTTGCGTGGGATGTCAGCTTAAAACCTCTAGCGAGAAGTTTGTAGAACTCCTTAGAAGGCTCTAGATCGAGTTGCACCCAGCCCCTATGGGTATCAATAGCAACACTTGTGAAGAAAGTGTTCTCAACACCACTGATCCTGATCTTCGTTGTGGTTGCTGGTTTCCATACGTGGTCATCAACTAGCCATAGGCTAACACTATTGATCCTAAGCACTAGTATTCCATCACCCATCTCAAGATCAACCTGGTGCCGAGCTATCTCCCAAGATCTCCTCCAGAGATATCTCCTGATCCTCTTACTCCTAAGATCCCTTTTCCCTAGACCTAGATGCTTAACCAACTCATCGAAGATCTCTTCAGCATATTGTCTAGCCCTATTCCTCCTTAGAGAGGATACCCTTTCAACAGCATCCTGGCATACTCCGTGAACAT
>JAVVGE010000043.1:0-16932 GCA_032249255.1 Desulfurococcales archaeon
AGAATAGGAGGAAGAGGAATGCTAGAACACCATGGAAAAGAATACATAAGAGGATATCAGAGGTGGCTTTAACAGCTCATGTGGATCCGAGGAACACATCTAGGGAGTGCCCCAGATGCGGGTATGTCGTAGAGACCCAAGAGGGGCAGATCCTCGAATGCCCTAGATGTGGATTAAAAATGAACAGGCATAAGGTAGCATCTATAAACATTAGGAGGAGATATCTAGAAGGCAAGAGGAGAAGGAAGAGGAGAGCCAGGATGCGGGGGTTTCCCCACAGCAATGAACCTGAGGAAACTATGATGGTGGAGCTGTGGGTCGGGGTCACCCCGAGCGGGAGGAGCCCAGCGATATGGATCCCGATGAAAAGGGATCCTGAAGGCGATGAAGCCAAGGGAAGAGGGCTTGAAATCAAACCATATCAAGCCCAATGAAACCCGAACCTCTAGGGCCCAAGCATAAACAAGATATCGCTATGAAATTGATAGGAGTCATCTATATTCTAACCCTAACCGAGTCTCTTTCCCAGAGCGTGGAGACGCTTCAAATGAGATGATATACGGACAACCTCACCTCTTAAGGCGAGATAGGGCTTTGGAGCATTATGCCTTTAAGCCTTCAAGCTAAGCATTTATTGTTATAATGAGGTCTATGACTTTAAGGGTTAGGGGGTCAATGCCTCGGATGGGCACCCCGTTAGTATGCCCCGACGTACCTAGAGAAGAGACCCCCGAACCATACCCCCAACCCGATGATCATGGAGATAGGAGCATTAATCCCCCACCAGAGGGCTAACATCCGAGACCCCGGCATAGAAACCCCTTAAGAGAGGGAAGAGGTCATGTATAACATCAATAAGGTTTCTAGCCCAACAATGCTATCACAAGACGAGGAAACGATATAACTCAAAATATATGGAGGTAGAGAAAATACTATGGATTGTTGACGTGTTCAGACTACTGTATGAAGGTTGAGCCGTATCAGAGTACTACACAAGCAGGGAATGCCCGATATGCGGAATCAGACATAAACCAAGGAATAATATATAGAGGGCTATACATGTGTAGGAAACCGGGAAGAAGATCAATGTAAACATAAATGTAACACTAAACATAGCAAGAATACTAGGACATAGAATAGAGGTAACAAGAAAGATAGAGAACGTGGTAACCAGCATAAAAACCTGCCCCTTAAAGGGCTGGGAGGGGTCATTGCTTATTCATCTCGGATATCGACTAAGGGCTGCCATGCTTGTAACTGCAATTATTCAGCTCTGAGTGTTCAACGCGCTTGATCTCGCTATAAGTATATATGGCATTAGCTTGGGAGCCGATGAGATTGACTTCGCATAAAGAGTATACCTAGGAGGTGTTGAGAATCTATATAACTGGAAACCTTATCTTTTTAGGATGTGAATGTTTTGCTTTAAAACCCTATGTAATATCTTGATTGATGCCCATCGTAGGGTCTAGATATCGTGCCTATACCGATAAGCAGACATTGAGGGCTTTAAAAGCCTGCTGATGCTAGCATGTGAGATCTATAACACCCTGCGGTGGGCAGACATATACTTCTACCAAAGAGATGGAAAGGGGGCTAACACCGACAGAGCTGAGGTAACTAGCACTTGATCTAAGAAAGCATGATAGGGATTATCAGCAGATCTAATCGCAGGTGGTGCAGCAGATCAGGGATCGTTTCTACGAGGCTGGCAGAGGTTTCTCGACGGCTTAGCAAGATTTCCTAGAGAAAAAGAAGCCGCATAAATACTACAGCCTATCTATCCACAAAAAGAGTGGAAGATTCTCAGTTAGAAATATAGGGACAAAGGGAAAGAAGGATAGGAAGAAACTCATACAGCTGAGACCATCCGACCTAAAGGTTTTCAAGATTATCATGCATGGAAGATTTCCCACTCAACAAAATGAAGAGATAGTTACAATACCAACCTGTTATTAATAAATTATATACTTGGGAGGTGGGGGAGGTTGGGTTTCATTATACTTTGTGTTTACTAAGCCCTTTTCACTTTGCTGCACAGCCCTCGGGATCCACAGCGGAGAACGGCTCAAACAGGGAGAAAGTAAGCTAGGCCATAGCTTCTTTAATAACCTCTTCTGGGGAGATATCTGTACTCCTCTTCCTAGCCATTGTTTTTAGGGCATAGTAGTATGCTGGGATCTGATAGGCGTAATCCCTACCTATCCAAGGCTCCTTAGATATATGTGATATTGGATCAGCTCCTGCTGTATATATTATTATGTTGTTTCTTAGCATTATCTTCTTGAGATCGTGGTCAGCGTTATCTAGATCATTAACGGCTTCTCTAAACTCATCCCAGATATTGTTGCCAAATGTTTTCCTAGATGCATCATAGATTTTTGTTAGTGTCCTAACTATTCTTGTCCATAACCATTTCTCTAAACCGCTTCTCTTCATTGTTATGATCGATCTTGAGTTACCGCCTGTTAGTCTCCAGAGAATCTCTGGATCAATGTCAAGACCTATTTTCTCAGCAAGCTCTTTTGATGCCTCTTTCGAGAGGTTCCAGATCAGTGCCCAATCAACCTTATCCCCTACAACGTCAATGAGATCTTCCACAGCAGCATCGCTCACAAGAGCTATAACAGCTATCGATCCTCCCTTCTCTGAGTAGATCCTATTGTATTCTGCTATGTCGTTTGCGAAGCTCTCGAGCCATTGTCTGAAGTTGCTGAGATGCTCAGGGCTATCAGCCTTAACCTCGTCGAGCACTATCAACACACCCCTACCCCTCCTAAGCCTGCTAGCTATGTAGCTGGCTAGGGTGAATGCTATGCCGAAGATCGTTGATGTAGAAACTATAGTGGCTCGATCTGGCGAGATCTGGGAGTCTCTTAAATACCCAGCAATACTCTCACCCAGCCCCCTGAAGCTCTTGGGAAGATAGAGCAAAGCCTTCTGAAGAGCCTCCTCAGACCTCTCAACAACCAAAACATCAAGCCCAGAGCCAGCCTGATCAGCAGCTCCTGAGAGAATCCTGAATAAAGTGCTCTTACCACAGCCCTTAGGTCCGTATAGAACGGTTATCCTACCCCCTAGGAAAAGATTCTCAGAACCCCTGAGGATCTTCCTAATCTCATCATCACGATCCACAAATCTATACCTACCAACGCCAACCGCATAGATATCATAGCTATGCATTCTGCTAATGATCTCATCTACACCAACCTTTTTCTCAGCTCTAGACGTCTCTATATCTTCCCCAGGCATTTCCCTAACCCAGATAGTATCTATGGCACTTCCAACAATATATATTGAAAAGGGATATAGATATACAGCTAAAACCACCCGCCCTTCAGGGTGGGGAGGGGTTATATGTTAATGAATAAGGGCTATGGATCATTCACTGGGATGCTTAATTTAAAAGTTTCGAAAGAAAGTGTAGAAGGGTAGGAATTGGAAGTTCTGAATGCCCTTGCGTCTATAGGCGAGTATATACCTGGCGTTCCTAAGCCTGCAGTGAAGCCTAGTCTTGGTATCAGGTTTCTATATACATTCCTAGCCGTAGCTATATATGTGCTGATGGCTTCTACCCCCCTATACGGGATCCAACATACTGCCGGTGCTGCTGCAGCCCTCCCCACGATCGTTCAGGTTGTTTTCGCATCTTCTCAGGGGACTCTTGCACAGCTAGGCATAGGACCTATAGTTACGGCAGGCCTTATAATGCAGATCCTCGTAGGGTCAAAACTAATAGAGCTAGATCTCTCTAAGCCAGAGGGGAGGAGAACCTTTACTCTAGCCCAGAAATCACTCTCACTCATAATAGCTGGTGTTGAGGCTGGGGGCTTCGTAATAGTGGGATCTAATTTCTGGGAGCTAACAGGTCCTAACCCTGTCTTTGATGTCGCTGCATCTCCCCTCATAAGGTTCTTCGTATGGCTCCAGCTGGTGGGGGCTACCCTCCTCGTGATCCTCCTGGATGAAATGCTCCAGAAGGGCTGGGGTATAGGGAGCGGAATATCCCTTTTCATACTAACAGGGACTACTGGTGTAATTGTCAATGATCTCTTCTCCCCTATCTCGATCTCACAAGGATCTCAGGAGCCTCTCGGATTTATACCTTATGTGATATATAGCTCGATGCAAGGGAGTCTGGTCATTGAGAACCTATTTGTTAGATACAACCCGACTCTTGGATATTTACCAGCTCTTATGGGGCTCATATCCTTTATAATAATAGCTGTTGTTCTGATCTACCTCCAGAGAATGAAGGTATATATCCCAGTAACTACGCAGAGGCTGAGAGGCCTCAAAACCAGGGTGCCTCTTCAGTTTCTATATGTTACTAACATGCCTGTGCTTCTAGTTTCAATATTGTTCGCCGACCTAATGATCTTTAGGGCGATGCTCGGTGGAACCGGTGCTAGTAGCTTCCTAGACCAGGCTCTATTCTATCTAACGCCTCCTAGGGGGTATCTAGAGCTTATAGCTAATCCAGCTAGGATAGCTGTATATACGCTGATCTTCACGCTGCTAGCTCTAGCCTTCGCCTTC
Source organism: Desulfurococcales archaeon (assembly GCA_032249255.1). Lineage (GTDB taxonomy): Archaea > Thermoproteota > Thermoprotei_A > Sulfolobales > AG1 > AG1. Next base: position 4,540 of record JAVVGE010000043.1, read on the forward strand.
ATGTGGGTCGAGGTAGCTGGTCTCAACCCATCGGGGCAGGCTGAGAAAATCATAAAAGCCGGCCTCGAGGTGCCTGGGCTTAGGAGAAATCCGAAGGTGCTAGAGATACTTCTAGCAAGGTATATCTATCCACTAACACTCCTAAGTACTCTAATAGTTGTTGCCCTAGTAATAGTTGCTGATCTAACCCTAGCATATGGATCTGGTGTTGGTATACTACTCTCAATAGGCATTGTCGAGCAGTACTACATGCTAATAGTAAGGGAAAGGGCTCTCGAGGTATACCCAGCTCTCAAGAAGATCCTTGGCGAGTAAGCTATTTTTTACCCGCTATACATATGATCATATGGATAGGCTTTGGAAAAGGCATCTTATGATCAGCTATATAATATGATTAAAAAGGGCCACGATAGAAAGGGTAGGAGAAGCTCTGCTATTGAGGAGTATCTAGAGACTATACACGAGCTTGAAAAAGTAATGGGGTGGGTCAGGATAAAGGATCTCTCAAAGATCCTCAATGTAAAGCCTAGCAGCGTTACTAAAACGATCAAAAAGCTACATTCAGAGGGCCTAGTAATATACGAGAGATATAGGGGCGTGAGACTAAGCAAGGCAGGCATAGAAGCCGTGCATAAGCTTGGAAGAAAACATGAGATCCTAGCAGAGCTCCTAAAGGAAGCAGGTTTAGAAGAGACCGAGGCACAAGCAGAGGCTGAGAGACTAGAACACATAATACCGGATAGGCTTATTGAGCATCTTGAAAAGTTCCTCAAAAAATATAGAGAAGCAATCGCTAGATGTAGAGAAGGATATATAGCAAGAAAAAGGGTAGAGTCGCTATAATACATCTCCACACAGATCTAAAGCCACCTACTATACATTGTGAACAACAGTGCCCTCTTCTTCATCCTCTGAAAATTAAATCCTTACCTCCATGGACATTTAAGAACATGTTATATAATGCTCGGTGTGGGCTGTATCCTTTTTCATGGTAATGAGGAGCACCCGAAACCGAAGCCCTGGATGAGGGCTCTGCCCAGAAGGGCTTCGGGGTTCCAAGCATAGATGGAGGCCCGGTGCCGCTGGGCTCCACAGCCACCCACGAACACATAGAGATCCCAAGATCTCTTTGGGGGAGGTGGAAGTCCCCCGATGCCACAGGATCAAAACCCTGTGGATCAAGAAGCAAAGCAACACCAAACAAATGAAAATCAGCGATAATCAACAACCATCGGGGGACAAGCGGTGTGGGAGACCTTGAAAACCCCTAGGCTGGATAGTCTCAGTAGTATGAGCTTCTTCCTATTCTTCTTACTCCTTGTCCTTATTTCTCTAACCCAGAGTATCTCCCCCTTTTGCGGATAGACCAGGCTATAATATTTATGGGGCTTCTTCTCCCTAGGGAACCTTGCTAAGCCATCGATAAACCCCTGCCCAGCCTCGTAGAAGCGATCCCCAATCTGTTGAACTGTCTGTAAATAGATCTGCTGGTAATCCCTATCATGTTTTCTTAGATCAAGTGCTAGTTACCTCAGCTCTGTCGGTGTTAGCCCCTTTCCATCTCTTTGGTAGAAGTATATGTCTGCTCACCGCAGGGTGTCATAGATCTCATATGCTAGCATCAGCGGGCTTTTAAAGCCCTCAATGTCTGCTTATCAGTATATGCCCTATACCTGTGATATCTATGAGCATACAGATATAGCTGTGATGGGGTGGATAATGCTTTGAGGGCTTGGAGATCTATAAGCCCGATGATCATGGCAATGAGGCCGAAACGCTCTACCAGAGGTGTAATACTCATGGTCGGGTAATAGAAAAGGAAAAGAAGATATATTATAGTAGATATTATTATAGAATTGAGTAGGGAGGGTGTCATAGGTTTCGTGGAGGGGTTTGAGGTAACTCCTTGGGAGGTTAAGGGCAAAGTAGATTATGAGAAATTGATCAAGATCTTTGGTACTGAGAAGATCACGGAAGATCTTCTTGAAAGAATTAGGAGGCTAGCTAATGGAGAGCTTCATGTACTCCTTAGAAGAGGGGTTTTCTTTTCCCACAGGGATCTTGATAAGGTTTTGGAGGATTATGAGAGGGGTAAAGGGTTCTTCCTATATACTGGGAGAGGTCCTTCAGGGCCTATGCATATTGGGCATCTAATACCATTTATACTAACTAAATGGCTCCAGGATAGGTTCAGAGTAAATGTATATATAATGATCACAGACGATGAGAAGTTCCTAGATGAAGAGGGGATGAGCCTCGAGGAGGCTAGGAAATGGGCTTATGAGAACACCCTTGATATAATCGCTGTGGGCTTTGACCCTGATAGAACCTTTATATTCCATGATACCGAGTATATCGGGAAGATGTATCCGCTGGCTATAAAGATAGCTAAGAAGATAAACTATAATCTTGTTAGAGCCGTCTTTGGTTTCACGGGATCCACTAATATAGGGCTTATATTCTATCCAGCTCTCCAGATAGTTCCAACATTCTTTGAGAGGGCTAGATGTTTGATACCGGCCGCAATAGATCAGGATCCCTATTGGAGAATACAGAGAGATCTAGCGGAGTCCTTCGGATATTATAAAGCTGCTGCAATACACTCAAAATTCCTACCACCCCTCACAGGCTTCGAAGGGAAGATGAGTACCTCGAAGCCTGAAACAGCTATATTTCTCTCAGACGATCCCAAGACTGTTAGGAACAAGATCATGAGGTACGCCTTCTCAGGAGGGCAACCAACTATCGAGCTACATAGGAAGCTTGGAGGGAATCCCGATATAGATGTGCCCTTCCAGTGGTTAAAGATGCTGTTTGAGCCTAGCGATGAGAGACTCTCGGAGATCGAGATGAACTATAGATCTGGTAAGATGCTCACAGGAGAGCTTAAGGAGTATTTAATAAGCAAGGTAAATGACTTCCTAGAGATCCACAGGGCTAATAGGGAAAGGGCTAGAGAGATGATCCATATATATAAGTACGAGGGTAAGCTTGCCAAGAAAATGTGGGAATCTCCTCTCACCTAGATCCCAAATATATGCCACAGCATAATATATTAACTCTTTAGTGGAGATATTTTGGTAAGACATAGTGCTAGCCAGCAGTAATCAGCCTAGGAATGGCGACTATATAATAGATCGCTTCGGCAGGCCATTCACGATCATGAGGATAAGCGTAACCCATGACTGTAACTTCAAATGCTTTTTCTGTCACATGGAGGGGGAAGATCCGTATTCGAGGCAGTATCTAACCCCTGAAGAGATAGGGATTGTTGCTGAAGCAGCCTCGAGGCTAGGTGTTAAGAGGTTCAAGATAACTGGGGGTGAGCCGACTCTTAGAAGAGATCTTCCAGATATCATTAGAGAGATCAAGCTGAGAGCTGGTGCAGAGGACATATCCATGACGACCAACGGGGTTCTGCTAGAGAACCTTGCCAAGAAGCTGAGGGACTCTGGGTTAGACAGGATCAATATAAGCCTCCACACACTTGACGATAATAAGTTCTACATGATAACAGGTACGAGAATGCTTAGTAGGGTTCTGCGGGGTATAGATGTTGCTATCGATGCTGGATATAGGCAGATAAAGATTAACATGGTGATCCTTAAGAATGTTAATGAGGAGGATGTATGGAGGCTCATAGAGATCGTTAGAGAGAGAAAGCTGGTGCTTCAGCTCATAGAGCTACACCCGGTTGGAGAGGGTAGAAAGATCTTCTCCAAATACCACACATTCCTAGATGAGCTTGAAAATAAGCTGATGAATGTGGCTAGGATGAGGATTAGAAAGGAGCTTCACAATAGACCAGTATACTATCTAGAGGGTGGAGGGGCTATCGAGATCGTGAGACCAGTGAGAAACCCCCTTTTCTGTGCAGCCTGCACGAGGATCAGGCTAACAGCTGATGGCTATCTAAAACCCTGCCTGGTTAGAAGCGATAATCTAGTCCCTATTAAGGATATTCTTAGGATGAACATAAGCAGGGGGAGGAAGGTCGAGCTATTGGTAGAAGCCCTTCTAGAGGCTAACTCCCGGAGGGAGCCCTCAGCATATTGGAGAATAGGGGAGGATTTCGAGAGGAGTGTCTATAGATACCTAGGCAATGGCTCGAGCATCCAGGATCAGCTAAGAATTAGGTTAGAGATCCCCAGGAGACCCGCTACTCCCAATATAAGAAGTATTCTTGAGGGTGATGGGGAAAAGAAAGAGGGTTTGAAAGAGAAAAAATACATTATATATAGCCTTAAATACCCTGCAGATGAGCTCTAGCCCTCCACCATCTATCTAGGCATCAGCCCCACTATAGCCATTACCATTAGTATTATAACCGCTATATGGGGCTTTAACTCCACGTGGTCACCAGAATAGGGGAGGATATTCGTAGTTCTATACGCCATGTGGGAGATCCCTGCGAGAGCCAGCATTATAATTGCCAGAGTAGAGGAGATCGCGCTGGATCTGGCTATGGGATCTATATATGCTAGCGCAATGGCAGAAACAATGATTATGAATATATAGAAGCCTCCTAGAATAATCATCCACGTAGGTATATCCCTCTCAAGCTCGACAACCTTCTCAACGGCTTCTGCCCTAGTCCCTGTATCCCGTGGATCGGGATCCTGGGCGATCCTGACCCTTCTATCACCTATCCTGGGAACCATACTCAGAATCAATAACCCAACTCCACTTCCAAAGGAGCCTATAGCTATTGAAGCCAGGCTTTCAAGATCACCGCCCCTCATTACACTTTCCCAGGATCTCAGAGCCAGAGTCGCCCCAGAAGCTATTAACAAGAGAACACCAACATAGAGCGATGCCATCCCCCTCACAAGACCCTGTCTATTAACCCTTACACCTGCGTGCCTCTTGGATAGGAGGTATATGCCCAGGACTATGGTAATCATTGGGGGTAGCATGACAGCTAACGCCTTGTCTAGATGTATAGGCTCTCCTGGTGTTAGAGCACCCCAGATCGTCGCTTGTATTAAATATACAACTATTAAAGCGCCTATAGCTGTATGTACAGGTCTTTTAAGTGGGTGTCTCTCGTCACTCCTATCTAGGAAGGGTACTAGGATTAGGTAGAGTAGTGGGGCTATAACCCCCACTATGAATGGCACTAATATTGGACTCTCGGGAATTGTTATAGTTAGGGGCCCGAAGGAGATGACAACAGGGCTCTGGATCGAGAGGAAAACGAAGTCAGCCACTTTGTAAAGGAATAGGAAGAACCAGGGCGGGTAAGGAGGATGCTCGGTCTCAGCCCCAGCAGGAGGCCCTGGGAGGGGAGATATAAGGGGATGTATATTCTCGAATGTGAGGGCGATAGAGAGTAAAGCTAGCAATAACCCCCATGTGATGCCAGTCATATATAGTATATAGAGGAAGTTTGTTGGGAACCAGGGTGCGAGATCCTTTCTCATCTGATTTATTATTGAGAGAGACACTTTCCACCTACTCTCCTTAGGATCTGCTGGGGGCCCGTATGCCTCGAATAGGGCTAGGTGGACTACGAATAGGAGGGCTAGAAGCCCTGCCGATATTATGTGGAAGGCTAGCACCCTCTTATATGTCTCAGCTGTGCTTGTGCCGAATAGGAGGGCTAGAATGTAGTTGCCTAGATCAGCGCCAAAGACCCCTGTCACAACACCTTTTCCAACGTTGATAGCATCTGTAGCGGTTATATCCCCGATCAGCACATAGCCTAGGAAGGCTGTGTTGAGGGTCATTACACCCGATAAGATCCCTACTATCCAGAGAAGCTCTCTGGGCTTTTTATATGCTGCTTTGAAGAAGTTTCTGAACATATGTATATATGCCGATAGGATCATTAGATGCGCCGCATAGAGATGCGAAGGGAGGAGAAGCTTTCCATAGGGTATCTCGTTAACTATCCTCATGGTGGAGTTATAGGGGTTCGAGGCGTCATACCATATTAGTAGTAATAGACCTGTTATAGCTAGCCACGCAAAGGCTGATGCAACTATTGCCCCAAGCCAGTGATCTAGATCGAAATAGGTGTAAGGAACCCTTCTAAAAGGGATCTCTCTTAGATTAGCCCTATCAACAATCCATCCCCAGATCCTATCAACTATATTGCCCCAAGCCATGCCAATCACCTATGCTAACGCTAATTGCGCGAACTCCTCTGCAGAGTATATGATGATCCTATCCCCAACAACATCACCACATAGATTACATACCTTGCCAAATATGGTGGAACCCACAACACCTACAGCGTATAAATAATCTGTAGATTGATCCCATTCAAGCACTATAGTAGGTAATGGGTGGATAGCAGGATCTAGAAGCACCACAGCCCCTCTATATGGATCGTAAACAGTCCCATGACATCTACAGTGGAAAACACCCCCTCTCTGCCCTATCTCAGGCGGGCTCGTCCTAAGGCTCGTTGGTTCCCCAGGCTTGTGGAATCTCAGCTGTGGATATATGCATCCTAGATGCTGGCATATAAAGCTATACGCAATAACAGATCTGCTGGGACCCACACCGCCAGGGAATCGATATTTAGACGCGTTTGGGGGCCCCTCTATAGGCTTATTACCTCCCCCAGCCGCTAGTGAGAAATCCTTCAATGGATACATGGTGATCGGTAGCTCTAAGGGCTTAACCTCTACAGGGTTGCCCTTTTCATCCCCCAGGTTGATCAGTATAGCCTGTGTATCCTTCAGGGGGTAGAAGAAGAAGTATGGAGTGTTGATTGGCAGCTTCGAAGCCCTTACCGGGTCGCCATTTGAAAAGACCAACTGTGATCTCGGGTATTTAGCCGCCCCGCTTATAGCAGGGGGTGTGACATACCTTATCGTAGGAATTATTAGGGATCCTATAGCGCCGGCTACCCCAACTGCTGCCATATACCTAATGACATCCCTCCTCTTGACGCCCACTTGGTTCCCCTTATTATAGACTTCTCCTACATAATAAGAATTATAATAGGTAATAGCTATCGCTACATCCAAACATAACAATAGCTATTAGAATAGGCTCATATATTTCTATATATAGGCGCATATATGTTAATATATAACTAAAGTATATGCTGAAGACCTATAAGTATTAACACAACCTAGGAACATCGTCCCTTAAGGACAGGGATTTATAAGCTCTTATAAACTATATAGATGCGTGATGTGTATAATGGTAATGAGGGCTACGGGATCGGGCATGCTGGGAAGTAGAAGAAAAACAAATATAAAAATGATCTCTGATGGAATTGGGAGAAGTCTAGCAACTCGATCCCCGAGCCCGATGATGGAGAGAAAAAGAAATATTTACTATAGAATTAAAAATGGGGGACAAGCGAGGCATGTTGAAAGAGGCTGACAGATCTTTATTAGTTGTCTTAGGGATCGAACTATATATGCTTCAATTCCTCATAGAGGCAGATATATATAGACCTATTCTGGCGATACTCACGATAGCTTCTATAGTGATTCCTGTAGCTACGCTTGAGGGTGTAGGAGGTGGAGTTGCTAGGGCGCTCTCTATAGTGCTTGGGCTAGAGCTAATAGCGCTGGGATTTCTATTCCCGAGTATCTTGAGCTATAGCATTGCTATTGGTGCATCTATAATCACTGTGATAGGGATGCTATTGATAGCAAATACTAGAGAGGGGTTCCCCAGATGGGTTTCTCTGATAACATTATCGCTAATCTACATACTCCTGGTAGTAGTGGTGCATGAGCCAACCGAGATGGCTATTATCGTTGGCATGTTAGGTGCTTTCTTAGGAGGGGGCTTCATAGCCTTAACCCTTAGAAGAGAGTGGGAAGAGATAGGCTAGTTATCCCAGAAATAAAGTTTCTAATTAGCCTCACACACCTTGTTCTGTGTTCTGTTATAACTCCTTATCCTGCTATCGCATGGACCCTCTATCGTGGCTTCCTGCTTTACTGCTTCGCCATTAGCCATGAGTAGAGGACGAGCCTCTCGGGCTCTTGGAGAGGCTCCCACTTCATCCAAAGATTATATGGCAAAGTGTTTAAAAGGAGAGATCCGCAATCTCAACCTGAAGAACGGGTTTTCAATTTCTATATAACTGCAATCATATAATTACTATAGGTGGATGCTATGAGCATACTCGAGAGGCTGAAACCCCTGTCTCCTGGACAGGAGGCTATGGTATCGGCTTTAAAGGATCCTGAGGCGGAGATAGTGGGGATCTTTGGTCCGAGCGGTTCTGGTAAGAGCCTCTTCTCCTTAGCATATGGAATAGATTCTGTGGTTAGCAATACATATAGAAGATTCCTCATAGTGAAGCCCCTAGTCAATGTTGTTAGTGGCATGGGAATCGGGGCAGAGGTTGGTAGGGATATTTTTGAGTCCCTTGTAATGGATTATTTAAAAGATCTTGCATCGACTCTCCAGGTTGAGAGCGGGCTTGAAGATCTTTTGAGGAGGAAGGCGATAGAGATCGTGGATCTGCACTATCTTAAGGGAAGAACATTTGATGAATCTCTCGTATTTATAGACGATATTCAGAACATGCCTGCAGAGAGCGTTATAGAGGTTCTGATAAGGGTTGGTAATAAGAGTAAGCTGATAGTAGCTGGTGACCCAGTGTTTCAGAGATTGAGGAGGGTTGAGAGGGACTCCTCATCTATTATAAGGGAGATATTATTGGGGGAGGAAAAGGCAAGAGTTGTAGATCTAGGGCTGGCGGATGTCATCAGACCAGGAGCTAGAAGAGGTTTAAAGCTGCTCATGGAGCTGATCCTCAGGAGCAGAGGTATGAGTGAGGAGGAGAAGAAGATAAATAGCATAATACAGCTCCACGCGCCAGATGCAGATGTAATAACAGTATTCGATGCGAGCAAGGCTAAGGAGATGTATGGAGTTAAGGGAGAGGGGGTGCCAGACATATTTATATTCACGAAGACGCCTGGCAGATTGATTGGAAAGGGTGGGGAGAGGATCCAGAAGATAGAGTCGGAGGTTGGAAAGAAGGTCAGGGGTGTAGAGCTTGTACTGGATTTCAAGGAGTGGATAAGGGCTATCCACCCAGTAACCTGGGTATATAAGCATGTTATTGAGGCGGATTTCGCGGGGCCGAGGCTGAGGATAAAGATCGATAGAGATGGTGCAGGCGCCTTCATAGGACAGGGAGGATCTAACATAAGGTTCTTCGAACACGTCTTAGAAGGCCTCATAGGCATTGGAGTCGAGATCGAGCAGGTAGAGGCTAGGGCCGAGAAGGGGGGTAGGAAGAGGAGGTCTGGAGAAAGCTGAGAAGAATATGTTTCTTCATAAACCCGGTTGCTGGGGTGGGGGGTCCTCTAGGGCTTAAGGGTAGCGATAATATCGATCTAGATATCCTCTTAAGAGTCACTAGGGATAGAGCTAGACTGCCCGCATTTATAAAGGGTTTCCGCTTTTTAAAAGAGCTCGTTGGACTAGGATTTGAGGGCATCATAGTATCTCCTCCAGGCCTGATGGGCGGGGACCTCTTGGAGGCTGTTGGATATAGAAAGATCGAGGTTATAGGACTGAGAACACCCTATTTGAATGGACTAAGCACTAGAGAGCATACCGCGGAATTCATCACAGAATCTAGCAAACAGGGATGCGAGCTACTAGTGTTTATTGGGGGGGATGGAACTGCTAGAGACCTATGCTTCTCCAAAGGCTTTCTCAGCGCCCCTGTCCTTGGGATCCCAGCCGGTGTTAAGGTTTATAGCAGTATCTTTTCACTCAGCGCTGAGAGCGGTGCTCACCTCGTAATGCTATATCTCGATGGCTATGCAAAGATCGAGTTGAGACCTGTTATAGATGCTAGCGAAGAGGATCTCAGAAGGGGTGTACTTAGTATAAAGAGGTACTGCGAACTACCCACAGTGGTTGTTAAAAACCTTATACAGGGCTCAAAAGAGCCTGGATACGAATATGATGTGGAGGGGATCGCTAGATACATTGGCGAGATAATGGAGAAAGGGAAACTCTATATCCTGGGTCCAGGAAGAACTATATATGAGATGGCCAGGATCCTTAGGATAGATAAAACACCATTCGGGGTCGATGCAATATACAACGGCCAGATAGTGGGAAGAGACCTAGACGCAACATCACTCGAAAAGCTCGTAGAAATATATGGAAAGCCATTGATAATCCTAACACCTATAGGGGGGACAGGCTTTCTACTTGGCCGAGGAAACCAACAGATAACATCAAAGATAGTGAGGATAGCGGGGAAGGAGAACCTAGTAATAGTGATGACACCAGAGAAGGCAAATAGAATTGATACACTCCTAATAGACACAGGAGACAAAGATCTTGATCAAGAGCTCGAAGGATTCTACAGAGCAATAACAGGCTATAGAGAAGAAAAGGTAATAAGGGTTAAGGCCTCGTGGAGGCTAGAGATATAGTGAAAAGCATATGAGAAAAAAATCTAGGGCCAAACCTAGAAAGTAGAGGGCCCGTAGCTCAGCCAGGATAGAGCGCCGGCCTTCGGAGCCGGAGGTCCGGGGTTCAAATCCCCGCGGGCCCGTTTCTTACTCGAGATCTTTATATTTAATCCCTTCAGTTCACGGCTTACTTGGGGGGGGTTGTGAACTCATGGGTGAGCTCAAGGGTGATGACCGGATCTGTAGGATCGATATTAAAGGTCTTAGTGATGATGTTAGAAGGGAGATCGTTAAAAGGGTTAAGGACAAGCTTGGATATAGCGGGGCTTTGGAAGCCCTTGGGATCGCTAGGGATCTCTATTCAACTATCTACACGAAATTAGAAAAGTCCCTGACGATGTTGTTCGGAGGGCTTTGCACTATCTAGATGAGTCTGAGTTCAACCGAATTGTTCAGGGTTTTGACAGGCTCAGGACTGTTGGCATCGTTAGGGATGATGGATCTATAGACTACCCTAATACTACAAGCAATCTCACTAGCATCTAGGGATGAGTATCTTAAGCAGGCTATCCTAAGATTCGCAGTGGAACGTTTTAGGGAGGATCTTAGGAAGATGCTCGGGCTAGTACCAACAACCATTAAGCTAACATGGGATCAGGGTTTTGAGGAGTTTCTGAGAGAGAGGAAGAAGAGGACAAAGATCAGGAGCGAGGGCACCATGAAATACTATAGAAACTATTCAAGAAGCACCTAGAGGGTAAAGTTCTTAGTCAGGATCTTATTGATTATGTGATCAACTACCCTGTTAAGTGGCTTAGGAATGTGTTTAGGCACTATATCCAGTACTTATACTATACTAGGAAGATCTCTCCGGAGACATATGGGTGGATAATGGAGGTTGTGCCTAGCAGGAGCTATAGGATGGATGTTAGACCATATCCAATCAACATTGAGGATCTTGCGGGAACACTATCAATATTGAGGAAGAGCCACAGGATCTACTACCTACTCTATAGAATCATGCTAGAGGGCGGTTTAAGACTTTCCCACGCGATGCACATCATCAGAACATTTAACAGGGGAGGTTGTTGAGATAAATGGGCTAGATATCGAGACAAAGAGGCTAGTGTGCTTCGAGGATAGAGGCTTCTGCAGATACTACGTAGGTGTTAGGGAGAGCGTTAAGCCGTGTGAGTGGGCATACTTCTCCATAGAAACCCTAGAGATTCTCAAGCAACACGCAGGGCTAAGGGTTAATAGAGAGCCCGTTGAGAGATATATTAAGAGACGCAATCTACTAATGCCTAAATATGTTAGGAAGATAGCTTGGATACTAATGATAAAGGCTATGCCCAGAGAGGTTGCTAGATTCATACAATCAAGGTTTGAGGAGCTAAAAATTAGTGAGGCCGGATACGAGGATCTACTTAGTGAAGCAGACCAATACTACCCAGCATATCTAGGGAAGCTGTGGGAGGAGCTAGCGGGTGCTAGGGTGAAATAATTTTTCTATAAAGAGAGATATTTCCAGACTATTACGGCTGATTTAATTCCATAGGGGGAGTTATTATTATAGATCCTGAGGGTAATTTCTATTTCAACACTAATTAGTGTAATTGATATTAGCCCTCATTTAGCACTTTTATTAGTGATATTCCTAACCTCCTCAAGTATATTTCGCATGTTCTCATCATAGGATTTATATGGGTTGAGAATATTGTTGAAGATCTTCCTATGCATCTCAGGATCTATTCCCACCTTGCTCAGCTCCCGAGAGAATATATTCCAGAGGCTTTTCACATCATCCTCCGACAGCTTCCTCATAGGCTCTAGGGAGCTGTTTGTGGGTTCCACCACAAATTTATGATAGAAAACCTTCCACAAGGGCTGAAACGTTGAGCAGATTCTAGCGTGAAAGGAGTGTTGTCTCGCTAATGTGATTAAATTGAGGCTTGACAACAGGGCAAGCCTCGCCCTTTAGGGCGGGGTATGTTTTTATAGGGTTTTCATCTTGTTATTTAGTGGGGGT
>JAVVGE010000044.1:0-16657 GCA_032249255.1 Desulfurococcales archaeon
ATTAGAGATAGAAAACTATGCTGGGAAACTGCAAAAGAGCTCCTGCTTAAAACAGAGATCAGGGATCCCGATCGTGTAATGAAGCAATACCCACACCAGCTCAGTGGAGGTATGAAGCAGAGAGTTCTTATAGCAATGGCTTTATCAACATCGCCCATGCTGATAGTCGCTGATGAGCCGACCTCAATGTTAGATGCTACTATTCAGGCACAGATACTAGACCTATTTTCAGAAATAAAAAAGACGGAGGGCCTATCGATCTTAATGATTACACACGATCTCGGGGCAGCGCAGCATATATGTGAGAGGATATATATAATGTACTATGGTGAGATTTTAGAGTTCGGATCTATAAAGAGGATCATGAATGAACCCCTCCACCCATATACAATGATGCTGCTAAAACACGCCTTCCTAGGTTTCAAATCAAGCAGCAAGAGGGATCTATCTTACCAAGACACAGGAGATGTTAAAATCTATGAGAAAGGATGCCCATTTAGTTCCAGATGCCCGTATGTATTAAACAAATGCCTAAACGAGAAGCCAAAGTTTACGGGAGATAGCAATAGTAGCGTTAGATGCTTCTTATACGAATAAATTTCCCAGCATCATAGCATACGGGACAGAGAATAAATTATTTCTCGCTATTTTTAAGCTTCTCGATACGGGAGACTAACTATATATGATTACGCTCTGCGCTTCGGTATTTCTCTTCTGACGAGGATCTTCTTGATCTTTGGTAAGATGCTTATCAAACATATACCAACTTAAAGTTAATAGATCCCTATGACTAGTAAATAATTAATTAATAAATAAGGCTCGAGATCGGCTTCCTTGCATATAGACACTATATCTGTCTTTTAATCTTATGTAAAGATCTATAGAAGATCTGCTTTTATCAATAAAGTCCCGTGGATTACCCTATGAGCAAAGGTCTAACGAGCTCGTTCCGGAGATCATAGTTAGAGTTCTAGAGCCTGTTCTCCTTACTACTAGGACGCTATTAATATCCTGGCGAGAAATCAAGTGAGGGTTCCCAGGGTCGTATAATGTGAGATATTTATCTCTTTTGCATATACGTGTCTGAAAGATTATATATAGTCTTAAAGAGGCTGGGGGCTTATTATCGTTGTTACATAGCAATAGCTCGTCATATTAATGTCGCTTAGAAAACTTCTTCCTAAGCAGTCTTCCAGCTCTAGACCTAACTCTGGTCTCTCTTCTCCACAGCTATGGCCCCATTAATTATTACATATTCAATCCTCTTGGGCTGTATCCTTTTTCATGGTAGTAGGAATGCTTTTATATTCGTTTGTTGTCTGGGCTTAAGATTATAAGCATCTAATCCTTAGTTCTTTTAAATAATGAGGTGATATCTCTGCTAGACCTGGGTGTGGAGAGACCTCGGGAAGCGATGATGCTCAGAGCTCCCGAGGCAGAGGCTCTAGATGGGGGCTCTGCCCCAATAGAGCCTCGGGATCCAAGGGTAGATGGGAGCCCCGTGCCGCTGGGCTCCACAGCCGTCAATGAACCCATAGGGATATGGATATCCCTGTGGGGGAGGTGGAAGTCCCCCGATGCCATAGGACTAAAAACCCTGTGGATCAGGAAGCAAAGCAACACCAAACAAAGGAATATCAGCGATAATCAATCGGGGGACAAGCGGGTTCTCATATGTAGCTGTATCTTCGATCCTCCAGAAATTGAAGATCACTAAGTCTGCTTTCATGCCAGGTCTTATGAGCCCTCTGTCCCAGAGTCCGAGCTTTCTGGCTGGTAAAGAAGTCATTTTTCTCACAGCCTCTTCTAAGGTGATTAGCTTTTTCTCTCTAACGTACTTGGCTATGACTCTGGGGAATGTTCCGTAAGCCCTTGGGTGGGGCTCTCCAAGGTCTTTCCTAGCGACAACAGGGCAAGCCTCGCCCTTTAGGGCGGGGTTTTTAAGGCTTCTATGCTCTATAATGCATAGGGGTCGGGTCTTGGCGGGCAAATATGCTAGTAAAATGTCCGGCGGGGGAATCCTGAGGTGTGCCTGCCAGAGACCCTGACCCCCTTGAAACATTCAAAAAAGAGATAGAGAGGAGGAAGAGGGGTAGGCGGAGGACTAATAGAGTAGCTCTATTCCCGGATAGATATGAGGAAGAGGTGCTCTTCGATATAGGCTTGGCATGTGCTAGGCCGTGGAATGAGCTTAGCTATGAGAAGAGGCGGGCGTTCTTCAATAGAGAGCTGTCACCTAGGAAAAGGGATGAGATCAACAAGAAATACTATCACAGATATAAAGAGGTTCTTGGTGTTAATGCTGGTCAGGTCATTAATAAGAATGATGAGACTTGGAACGTATTCTTCGAGCTACTGGATCTGGAAACAAGGAAGATTATCACCCATATCAAGAAGGTCTCTCCACCGGGCTACTGGATGGATAGAGATACTGGTGAGAAGAGGATACACATACTGATTAGAAACGATAGGTATCATGTTGAGTCTATCAGCAAGAAAGAGGGCTACATAGTTCTTGAAGATTTCGATCTTAAAATAAAGTATGTTGGCAGGATTAGGTGGGAGGGTGAGCAGGGTAGACTTGAGATCATATATGAGGCTGGTAGGTGGCAAGCATACATACCTATAGAGGTTGGTGTGGATCCAGCTAGATCAAATAAGAAGGGCTATGTAAAGCCCATACATGTTGAGGAGGAGAAAAAGAGAAGGATCATAAATCCGAAGAGTATTAAGCAGAGAGATCCATCGGTGATAAGGAGGTATTCATGGATATAGGTCTTAATAACCTATTCGCAGTAGTAATTACAGATGGATCAGCTATGCTTATCAAAGTCGGGTCTATCAAGGCTGAGTATTATTGATGGAAGAGGGAGATATCAGCCTATCAGTCTATTAGGGATATGCTTAGGAGGCTTGGCATATCGACAT
Source organism: Desulfurococcales archaeon (assembly GCA_032249255.1). Classification (GTDB taxonomy): domain Archaea; phylum Thermoproteota; class Thermoprotei_A; order Sulfolobales; family AG1; genus AG1. The sequence goes on from JAVVGE010000044.1 coordinate 2,929, forward strand.
GGATCTACTATCACGAGAAATATCTAGATGCCATTTACAAGAGGAATGAGAGACTAAGGCATCTCTACATAACAGCGATCAGGTTTCTAGCGGATGAGCTATATAGCAGAGGTGTTAGGAAGCTATACATAGGCTATCCATATATGCTTTCACAGGATAATGGTAATGAGTATAACACTAACATATGGTGGTTTAGAAAGATAGTACTGTGGATCGTGGACATTTTCATGGAATACGGCATAGACGTGGAGATAGTCCCTGAGGACTACACCAGTCAGGCATGCTCAGTATGCGGAATCATATATAAGAACGGGAGGATATATAGAGGGCTTTATATATGCAAGAAGACTGGGAAGAAGGTAAACGCAGTTATAAATGCTGTCCTGAACATAGCGAGAAGGCTAGGACACAGAATAAAGATATCGAGGAAGATTAAGAGCTACTTGGTAACACATAATGGTGTCAAACCATTAATCCCTCACCAGAGGGCTAACACCCGAGACCCCAGCATAGAAACCCCACCCCTTTAGGGCGGGGAGGGCGTCATATATAAAGTAACCAGTAGGCATGATATCTTAAGCTTCTTAGGCATATTATTTCTCTTCGAAGGATAGGGCTAGTAGACATCTATTTAGGGAACCTTAAGGACCTGAATGATGACTATAGCAGGCTGGCTACGCGGAAACTGCTTCTGTGGAAGGGATATGATTAGTAGGAATTAGTAGCGCTTAGCCACAGATTTAGCCTTAATATATCATCTGTATAAGCTCTGAGATTTAAAAAAATAGGGGGAGAAACTATTTCTCTCATGGTGTTTGAGAATGTCTATAAATACTATCCAGCAATTGAAACAATCTTCAGAAAGCCTAGTGTCTATATAAAAGCTGTTGATGGTGTGAGTTTAGAGGTGAAAGAAGGAGAAATAATAGCGATAGTAGGCGAATCAGGCTGTGGAAAAACTACCTTGGCAAGGATAGCTGCAGGGCTTTTGAAACCTGATAGAGGCAGTGTTCTATTTAGAGGTGTAGATATCTATTCTGGCAAGATGCAGAAAGATTTAAGAAAGAAGATTCAAATGATCTATCAGGATCCAGAGATCTCTCTCGATCCTAGATATACTGTGAGAAAAACATTAGAAGAAGCTTTAAAGGCTTCTAGGAGAGATCTAGCCGAGATACAGGATCTATTAAAGATATTGAGGCTGCCAAGCGACATACTAAATAAGATTCCGCAGCAACTCTCGGGAGGGCAGAAGCAGAGAGTCGCAATAGCGAGGGCAATAGCTATGAGACCTGAGTTACTAATAGCAGATGAGCCTACTTCAGCACTAGATGTAACCACGAGGACACAGATCCTTGATATGCTTCTAGATCTAAATAAAAAATACAATATAGCAGTTATGCTGATAACCCATGATCTAGGGGTTGCAGCCTATACAAGCGACCGAGCAGCAGTGATGTACCTAGGTAAAATAGTGGAGCTCGGAAGAACAGAAGATGTCATTCGAGAACCTCTTCATCCATATACAATGACCTTAATAACATCCAGCCCCTCAGCCTCTAAACTTTCAAAAGCATCTCTAAAACCCGTGGGAGAGGCTATGTCGCCTAGAGAAATCCCTACAGGCTGTAGATTCCACCCTAGATGCCCCTTCGCCATGGAGATCTGCAGGAAGGAGGAGCCTCCATACTTCCAGCAAGGTAAAGACCATATATCAGCTTGTTGGCTACATAAATATTCTCCCCATTGACTTTCAGGTCAGTAAGGCTCGTCTGTAAATATATTACTGTTGCATAATATATAACTGCTTGTCTCTCAATGGTCATTGATGCTTGTTGATATTTTTGATAATGCTATGTTTCTTAATCTACAGGGATTTTACTGTATCCCCGCGGTCATCGAGGGACCCTCCACTTCCCCCGTAGAGATCCCCGTAGAGATCTTAGAATCTTTATGGGCTCTCTGGTGACTGTTGGTCCGATGGAAAAGGGCTCTCATCTACTCCAGATCCTGAGGCTCTACTAGGGCAGAGCCCTTATCTAGAGCCTCGACCTCGGGAGCTCTGATCTCTGCATCCCGAGGATATCCTTATGCCCAGCACACAGGGGTATCACATCATTATCCAAAATAGCTATGAATAGAAATTTATAAGTTAACCACTAACCATAAAGCCCGGAACAGTTTCCGAGCTTATCCCCATTATTGGTGACAGAGTTTCCTATTGCCAGATCTCACATATTATCTCTCTAATGGGGAGGTTATTGATTCTATCTAAATGATCACAGGCACGTCGATCCCAAGTCCTCAAAGCATTATCCGCCTCATCACGGCATCTATATACCCATATAAGGCACCTTCGGGATTGAAAAGCTTAGTAAGAAAATAGAGGAATCCCGATTTCTCAGGACTTATCTGGATTCTTGACAGCATCTCTATTTAGTTAAAATAGATCTAGGTTTCGATCTCCAGCACCGATCCTTGAGAGATCTTATCTCCTTTATATTTTTAGCCAGCAGAATAATTGTAAAAGGTGGTATGGTGTGGATGAGTACACGAGTTATGCGATCGAGGTTTTGTCAGAGATTATAAGAATACCTACTGTAAATCCACCAGGTCTTGATTATAAGAGGTGTGCCGATGTTCTCTCAAAAAGGTTGGCTGAGGCTGGTCTGGATGTTGAGGTGATCGAGATACCAGAGGATTATTTAGATAAGTATTACCCTTACTCTCCACAGCATAAAGGATATCCGAGGCTACTTGTATACGGTAGGAAGGGAAGGGATGGCAAGGTTCTACATTTTAATGGTCACTACGACGTTGTTCCTCCTGGGAGTGGTTGGAGTAAAGATCCTTTTACCCCTATGATCATGGGAGATAGGATCTATGGCAGAGGATCTACTGATATGAAGGGTGGGATTGCGTCTGTGATAGCCGCGATCAGGAAGATCTCGGATCAGGGGGTCGGAAAAGATCTGGTTATTGAAGCGCTATTTGTACCAGATGAGGAATCAGGCGGTATTGGAACAAGATACTATGTTGAGAAGATATCTAAGACCCCAGAATATGTGGTTATTGCCGAACCAAGCACCGCTAGGAGACTAGTTATAGGTCATAAAGGTCTTATAAGGGGTTTAGTTAGTGTCTATGGTAAGCAGGCTCATGGAAGCGCCCCATGGCTTGGAGAGAATGCCTTTCTAAAAGCTTCTCAACTGGCTCTTAGATTCATGGAGCTATACTCTCCAGTCCTCACGATGAGATCTACTAAAGCCCCGGTAGAAGATGAGCGGGCTAAGCATCCAACTATAAATCTAGGGGGGTATGCAGAATCACTATCCAGAAAAGATAATACAGTGCCAGGCGAGTTCGTCTTTAGTATTGACAGAAGGGTGATACCTGAGGAAGACATAGATCATGTCGTTAATGAGCTCAGGGAAATCCTATTTAAAGCCTCAGAGAGCGTTAAAGCAAGGCATGAGCTCAAGATCTTAAGCTCTGTACCTCCTTCCCTAACATCTCAGAACGCCCCGCTCGTTAATATAGCTAGTGTGTGTATAGAGAAGACTCTCAAGGAGAAACCCAGGATCTCGATAAGTACTGGGAGAAATGATAGCGTATATTATAGATTAAAAGGATCCGAAGTTATAACATATGGACCAGGAGCCGAAGGAATAGCCCACATGCCGGATGAATATAACTCTATTGAGGAGATCGGTAAGTCTATAGATGTATATCTATGCATAGCTAGATCGCTTGAGAAATCCGGTTAAGACTAGACTGTCTCGCCTTCCTATATCGGATCATCAAGAGATTTCGATCTAGAATCTGTGGAAAGATCATACAAGACAGCATGACCTTCTCTTCCCGCCACGAAGGGCAGTGTTTTTATTTCCAGGTCCTATCTCTAAATGAGAGACCTTCAGCTGTAATGTACGATATCAGTGCTATATCCTTTTATGTTAATAGAAATATTTTTATTTTCGTTTGCTATCTTAGCTTAAGCTTATAATTATCTAATCCCTAGCCATTTTGATGATGGGATAATAATCTGTGCTATATCTTGGTGTGCAGAGACCTCGGGATGCTATGATACTTAGAGCTCCCTAGACCGAGGCCCTTTATGAGGGCAATGCCTGGAAGGGCTTAGGGGTTTCAATCCTAATTAGGAGCACAGTGCCACTGGGCTCAACAGCCTTTCCGAGAAGACTCCCAGGGCATATCGCCAGGAAGATGGAGTGGGAGGAAGCCCCCGATGGCCACAGGGTTTTGAACCCTGTGGATCAAGAAACACGGCAACATCAAAAACAAAAATATCAGCGATAATCAATGACCATCGAGGGACAAGCAGTATTTGGAGATTCTAGCTGAGCGACCATGCTATAAAGGCTAGAGTGCCCAGGAGGAGGGATATCTTAGAAACGCTTCTGGATATTGCTGCTCTTCTGATAGCATCATAATGATCCTTGGAATATATGATTCGTGCTGTGGATAAGAGGAAGATTAGTATTGATGCCACGGCTAGAGTTATATATATCGTGGATCTCTTAATAATAAATGGGATCCCAACTATAGTTAAGAGAAGAATCAGCAGGGCTGTTGCTAGCGAAGAAGAAGCTCTATAGCCCTTTAAAACAGCCAGCGTCTTTACGCCGTATTCCTTGTCACCTTCAATATCTTCTATGCCTTTTACAATCTCTCTGGAGAGACTCATAATCATTGCAAAGCTCCACGGTATCAATACGATCAAGAACCTTTCTAGGTGATTCTCGGAGCCGGGTATATATATGAGGCCTCCATATAATATAGAGTTAGCGCTTAATAGCGAAACAGCTATATTCCCCATAAGACCTAGTTTCTTTAGCCTCCAGCTATATATATAGGTTACCACGGCGTTCAGAGCGGCAAAGCTCCCGATCAGAGCATTAAATAGTAAGAATGCTATAAGCACCCCAAAAACAATAAGTACTATAGCTATTCTCAACGCTTTTCCAGGCGATAGATCCCCTCTAGGTAGCGGTCTCCAGGGCTTGGCTTTCCTATCGATCTCAAGATCATAGTAGTCATTGATAATATAGCCCCCCGCTGCAATTGCGAGTGCAGGTATTGATGCCACTAGAAGCCCTAGATACTCACTAGCCGCAGCCGGACTAACTACAAGGGCCCCTAGAACGACTCCTAAAAACGTTATGAATAGGTTATGAGGTCTAGAAATAAGGATCAATGCCTTCATGCTCTTAACTATTGAGAGTAGCTCGTGCGATCCTCTAACCTTAGAAGGGGAAGAGGTATTACCCATGCGTAGCATCACCTAGAGCAATTACCTGTAGAGACCAGCTACAGTCTCGGACTTCCTTCCTCTGTGTAGTAGTCCTCTCCTCCAGCAAAGATTCTCTGGATCATTGCGTAAAGATCGTCAAGTCCAAACCACGTTATTGACGAAACTGGCACTGCTTCTATATGGTGCATCGCAGTCTCAGATAGCCCTAATATGATCTCCTCCTCATGGGAAGAGATCCCCTCTCTTCTGGCATTCTCTAGAAGCGAGTGAGGATCTTCGATCCATGATAAGATGTTTGAAACCACTTCCTTTGGGTAGAGATCTGCCTTGGTTAATACGAGGATCTGCGGCCTTCTGAGCCTGAGCCACGTTGAGAGGAATAGAAAGAGAAGCGACGCTAACGAAGAAGCTCTGCTAGCCATAAACATATCTACCAAGAAGAGCACTAGAGAATTGGAGCCCTCTGAAAGCCTTTCAATAATAAGAGGACCTGCGGGTCTGAAGGCAAAGATCTCCATCTGGCCCGGTGTATCCACTATATAGTAACTAGCATTCCTCTCCTCAATCATATCCCTTATGGTATCTAGATGATTTATAGACATATCTACTGACGCTATTAAAGCCCCATTTGGTCCTAAGTTAAACTTGTACATGACATCCCTAGCGTTCACAAACCTTCTGATATCTATATCAGGTGTATATGGTAGACTTTCAACAGCAGGGTCCATGTTCACGATCGAGACGTCCAGCTGATTAGAGATCATCCATTCTCCGAGGCTTGTTGCTAGAGACGTTTTTCCGGAGCCTGCAGGACCAACCAGGTAGATAAAATACATCACTCTCCCTCCTACAAAACCAATTTTATGGCGATATTAAAAAGCGCTCTTGATGCCTTAACAAGTAGATCAATCGTCTATTATTTCTAGCTGGATACTTTAACTTTTATGCCCAACTATTTATGGAGCCAAAGATCTTTATAATGCTTTTAAGGAGTAAGTACTCTCTATGTGTACTTGGAATTATCACAGAGAAGCAGGTTCCCAGATAATCTATATTTCCACTACGGAAACTACCGTGGGAAGGTGTGCAGTATATGATCAAAAGGGAGCCCTTAGATCATGATATGATCATAGATAAAGATCTAAACGTTCACATAGTCTTTGGCTCAACACATCCTCCTGGAAGAGTTTTCACCTATGTAAAGTATATCCCTATGAGAGGTCGAGATTCCAGAGCTAACTGGAGTCTCATGGGGATCCCGCTTCAGCGGGTTATTGAGAGATACTCTATAGCAGATGTTGAAAAAGCATTTAAAGTGTACCAGCTATCTCTTTGGGACCCCGTATATGGCGCTGAGATGCCAAGCATAGGCTATCTAGATATATGGAGACATCTACTGCCTGAGGAAAGATGTTTCGAAGTATATACAAAGCCTAAGGATGCATTAGAGGTAATAGCATCTGAGCTTATAGAGATAGTTAGGAGCCGCACTGGGATCTCTATCAGGGATATCGGTATTAGTGGTAGTCTCTTAGGATCTTTCCACGTGATAGGCAGAAGCGATATAGATCTCGTTATCTACGGCTGTCGAAATGCTGAGACCATATATGAGAAAGCCAGCGAAATAGGAGATCCGATAAGAGGTAAGAGGCTTGAAAAATGGGTAGAGAACTTATCAAAGCTACACGGAATCCCCCTCGAGATTGCAAAATCTATGTATAGCCCCTATAGAAGGCTCTCCCACATGGGTGTTGATGTAACATTCATCTTTCCAGAGAGTGCACATAGATATGGAGAGGAGATAGCCATAAATACTGGTAAGTGTGTAGAAGCAAGAGTGAATATTCCTGAAAAGCAGTGCAGCGCTCTCCAATATCCCGGGAAGGCCCACATAGAAAAAGTATTGAATTCCGAACATGGCGTTGAGAATATAGAGGAAGTAATCCTCTTCGAGGGAGTGTATTCACCAACACTATATAGAGGCGGAGTTCTCAGAGTAAGAGGTCTACTCCAGGTCATAATGCCTAGAGGAAGATATAGGATAGCTATAGGAACTAGAGAGTGTAGAGGATACGTGCTTCCAGGCTAATATATTCGTTAAACACTGATCTTTCAATTCTATAGCAGATCACCAAGATAGTAATCGTACTGGCTGATAAGGGCAAGCTAGATATATCCTTTCAATTCTATAGCAGATCACCGCCTTATGAGGACGGCTAGGCATTTCATAAAGATGATGGCTCTTTCAATTCTATAGCAGATCACCGAGGAAACATGAGAAGAACCTACATGGATACTCTGCACCTGGCTTTCAATTCTATAGTAGATCACCGAAACTGCTAGATCATAACTAACCACAAGGGCTTTTTGGAACTTTCAATTCTATAGTAGATCACCTATAGCCCTTCCTCACCCCTATCCTCTACCCTTGTTCCTACTTTCAATTCTATAGTAGATCACCTTCGTGCTATTGATGATTGTGAAGCTGTTATTCCAGAGCTTCCTTTCAATTCTATAGTAGATCACCATTATCTCCTCGCCTGGCTGCGCCTGTGACTTGCTAAGGCTGATCTTTCAATTCTATAGTAGATCACCCTGAGATTTATAACGCCTACGCCTACAACATCATCAACTCTTCCTTTCAATTCTATAGTAGATCACCATTATCTCCTCGCCTGGCTGCGCCTGTGACTTGCTAAGGCTGATCTTTCAATTCTATAGTAGATCACCCTGAGATTTATAACGCCTACGCCTACAACATCATCAACTCTTCCTTTCAATTCTATAGTAGATCACCGCTACTAAGATCAATAGAGCCGTTCACATAGACATAGCTCTTTCAATTCTATAGTAGATCACCTTCAGCAGCCCGCTCAGATCAATACAAATACTCTTCCCCCGCCCTTTCAATTCTATAGTAGATCACCAGCAGGTTGTGAGACCACTGCTGGAGCAGGTTGAGAGACCACTGCCTTTCAATTCTATAGTAGATCACCGAAACCCAGCTCCTTCTAATCAACCCTTGCTTCTTTAAACTGCTCTTTCAATTCTATAGTAGATCACCATGAGTCTTCTGCTGATTTTATATTTATCTTCTATATCTGCCTTTCAATTCTATAGTAGATCACCCAGAGTAAAAGGATATATAGGGGTATTAGAAGTCCACAGATCCTTTCAATTCTATAGTAGATCACCACGGGATCTTCTCAACCGGAGACTCATACTCCACAGACAGCTTTCAATTCTATAGTAGATCACCAATCCAGGGCTTAGCAGCCCCTCCCAAGGTGCAAAAAACTTTCAATTCTATAGTAGATCACCCCCTAGATCCTGGGCGAGCTCCGCCCCAGCCTCTCTCGCTCCTTCTTTCAATTCTATAGTAGATCACCAGCCATCTAAACAATTTATATTCATCCTTGCTCAGCATTTTCTCTTTCAATTCTATAGTAGATCACCTCATCAGCATCATACTCGATAGCGTCCCTAGCCCTTGCTCTTTCAATTCTATAGTAGATCACCTTGGTACTTTGCCCTCTCACGCTGGACCACGCACGGTATTACTTTCAATTCTATAGTAGATCACCGGTAGCAGGTTCTACATCTATTCTCGACGTGTTTCGATACCCTCTTTCAATTCTATAGTAGATCACCCCAGCAATCTCGAAGAACCATGGCAGCGCTCTCACATTTTCCTTTCAATTCTATAGTAGATCACCGAGATACACTATAACACTTGAGCCTATCAATGATATCTATATGCTTTCAATTCTATAGTAGATCACCTTAATTTTTTTTAATTACACCCCCACCTCCTACTCTCCTAAGCACTTTCAATTCTATAGTAGATCACCAGCCAGCTGAGGTTGATGAACTAATAGCAACCCTCACTTTCAATTCTATAGTAGATCACCGGGAAAAGAAATGAGCCTAGGCGCAATAATAGATCTAATAACGCTCTTTCAATTCTATAGTAGATCACCACAATCGTTGTAGAGGTTATCGTTTGGTTGCCAACAATATCTGCTTTCAATTCTATAGTAGATCACCCTACTCTGATCGAGGGCAGGCAGTACAGGACGTCGCACCTTTCAATTCTATAGTAGATCACCCCTCCCGAACATCTCCTCGAGGAGCTTCACAGTATATGTTGATCTTTCAATTCTATAGTAGATCACCCTGAGCTTACCAAGAAGCTTGAGAAGGCTAAAGAGATGCTGACTTTCAATTCTATAGTAGATCACCCCTCCGCCGCCCCCGCCTTTTGAAGCGCCTATCCAGCAGCCTTTCAATTCTATAGTAGATCACCGTAAATCATTTTAGTTAAGGTTCCGAGAAAATGTATGAGGACTTTCAATTCTATAGTAGATCACCCTTAGCAATTCATGCTTCGGGGCTGAAAGATTCTTAACTTTCAATTCTATAGTAGATCACCTGGTTTTGATATTTCCACGGCATATACCCTGGGATATGTATCCTTTCAATTCTATAGTAGATCACCCTTAGGTTCATAAACGCAACGATCTCCTGGCTGCACTGCTGTGCCCTTTCAATTCTATAGTAGATCACCAAAAGGGGTTTTCATCGCTTAACGATGTGATTGTGTTTTTACCTTTCAATTCTATAGTAGATCACCATGGAAAATAATAAAGCCGTTTCTGAAGCACCCACAGCTGCTTTCAATTCTATAGTAGATCACCGACTTTGTGGAGGTTGTCCAGGGCAATGCGAATCTCACGGTTCTTTCAATTCTATAGTAGATCACCCTGTGCTCCCCTGGATCGGGTGCGCTCATCGCGGGCCCGCTTTCAATTCTATAGTAGATCACCCTGTGCTAGAAATGCACAATGTCAGCACTGATGTAGAGTACTTTCAATTCTATAGTAGATCACCTATTAGCATTGAGATGATTGTGCGCGTTATAACCTCGCCCTTTCAATTCTATAGTAGATCACCGAGAAAGAAGTAAGACATGAGCTAGAAAAGATCAAAAACTCTTTCAATTCTATAGTAGATCACCGATGAGATATACAGTGATGTTAAGATCGTTAATCTTGAAGCTTTCAATTCTATAGTAGATCACCAAGTTTCTCAGGGTTGCTCTTGCCACCTCCATGGCTGCTGCTCTTTCAATTCTATAGTAGATCACCCTTAGAATATTCTGGAATGCCCCGCCTATGCTGAACTGTACTTTCAATTCTATAGTAGATCACCGTGAAAAAATGCCAAAAGTGTTTGGATTCTCTATTTCTGATGCTTTCAATTCTATAGTAGATCACCCTAGCCAGTCGTCGATCAAAGCAACTCGACCCTGGTGAACTTTCAATTCTATAGTAGATCACCTAATCTGTTAGTTTCGGTTCTCTGAGTTTCTTTTCCACGTATTCTTTCAATTCTATAGTAGATCACCCGAAGATCGGGGGATTCATGACAGAAAAGAAACATCAATATACTTTCAATTCTATAGTAGATCACCAGTGGGTGTTTAGAAAATTTTTGGATGGTTCTTTTAAGTTTACTTTCAATTCTATAGTAGATCACCCTACGAGATGTATTACAAAGGATACATAGACGTGAAGCTAGCTTTCAATTCTATAGTAGATCACCCCCTGAGGAACTGCTAAAATAATCCCAGCTTGAAGCTTATCTGTCTTTCAATTCTATAGTAGATCACCCAAGCTTGAGAAAGCCCTCATAGAGACCCCAGAGAACATAACTTTCAATTCTATAGTAGATCACCCGTCTATTAGGGCTTGTATATCTATAGCTACTGGGGGTATTACTTTCAATTCTATAGTAGATCACCGACATCTATGTTTATAAGATCTGTGAGCTTAACAACAGCTATCCTTTCAATTCTATAGTAGATCACCCTGTTATCTCGATTATCGTAATGATATTCGTTGATCTCTGCGCTTTCAATTCTATAGTAGATCACCGTAGCCTCTCCAGCCCTCCCAACAACAAAGATCTCCCTAGAACTTTCAATTCTATAGTAGATCACCTGGAGGACAAACTCGATCCTGATCAGGATAGTCCCTCAGGACTTTCAATTCTATAGTAGATCACCTGGCTCCTTATCCTCCCCATACTCCTCGTAACCGCCCCCACTTTCAATTCTATAGTAGATCACCTGATACAATAATGATAGACCTAGAGATCTATAAAAATGAGCTTTCAATTCTATAGTAGATCACCATGTAACGCCTCTCATAAAAGTTGATTGCTCGGGGTAGGTGGCTTTCAATTCTATAGTAGATCACCTATAACAGTGTTACAGTCATAAAGATATCTAGTGCTGTTGTCTTTCAATTCTATAGTAGATCACCATGTGTAACGAGGACACAGAGATCGATCTAAAGAAGATACTGACTTTCAATTCTATAGTAGATCACCTGAGTATCTTAAGTATAAAGAGCTTAGAAAAACAATACTTTCAATTCTATAGTAGATCACCATCTTGCCATTGCTAGATCGATACACTGAACACAAGATACAAGTATCTTTCAATTCTATAGTAGATCACCACAGGTTAAAGAATAGACACTCATATGCGCAGGAAAGGCAGAGCTTTCAATTCTATAGTAGATCACCTAGCAGGAATGCTTGGGTGTTCCACCGCTATGCTTTTGTCACTTTCAATTCTATAGTAGATCACCAACTGAGGGTATACGGTGGGCTGCATAGTATGATTACTGAGCTCTTTCAATTCTATAGTAGATCACCACAAGCCTCGGAGGCACGGGGAAGCTGAAGACAAGCGATGCCTTTCAATTCTATAGTAGATCACCTAGAAAAGGATTTCCACACGCATAGCCAGAGAGCAGGTTTGCCTTTCAATTCTATAGTAGATCACCAAGTATGTGTCAATGTAATTTGGCAGCTGTTCTGGGGAGGTCGTCTTTCAATTCTATAGTAGATCACCGCATCATCATACTTAACATCTTTCAATTCTATAGTAGATCATCTCCTATATCTATTCTTCTTGGTCTCTTCGGTGCTATTCTTTTCTTTCAATTCTATAGTAGATCACCGAAGCATTTATAGACGTGCTAATGTGGATGCCAAAACAATTCTACTTTCAATTCTATAGTAGATCACCTCGCGATATATGTTGTTGCCAGGTGCTTCACATCATATAACCTCTTTCAATTCTATAGTAGATCACCAGCCTCGGTGATGCCGTCGCTGATCACGAAAAATAGCTTGGTCTTTCAATTCTATAGTAGATCACCATGGTGCTGAGGGATCATATTAGGAGTGCGATATATATGCCTTTCAATTCTATAGTAGATCACCAGGCAGGGCCTGCCCCACCCCTCGCAAAGCTCCACTTTCAATTCTATAGTAGATCACCGCAAACCCCCTTCCTCTAATGTCTGGTGTAAGAAGAAGAGCTTTCAATTCTATAGTAGATCACCAGGAGGGCTATGCCGGCATCCTCACCCCTCCCCTGAAGAGCGACTTTCAATTCTATAGTAGATCACCTAGTCTTCTGAGGTATGAGGAGATGTCGTTTGGTGAGTTGCCTACTTTCAATTCTATAGTAGATCACCCCTAAGTATTAGCCAGAGGACTAGGGAGGAGTTGGATAGCTTTCAATTCTATAGTAGATCACCCGAACTTAGCCGCCATGTTCTGCTCGCTCTGCCCCAGCCCTTTCAATTCTATAGTAGATCACCTTGCTGAAAAATTAAGCAAGGGATAAAGTGGGTCTGTCTATCTTTCAATTCTATAGTAGATCACCAAGAACAGGTGACGATGTGGTCTTGGAAGACACTAGAGCCTTTCAATTCTATAGTAGATCACCACAAAACAGCTAGAAACCAAGGAAGCAGAAGAAAACCAACAAACCTTTCAATTCTATAGTAGATCACCCGGTCTCTATGTGAAAGAGAGATACGAGATCTACCAGATATTCCTTTCAATTCTATAGTAGATCACCGAGATGGCTGTTGGCAACGATCTACTCCACATCTGCGCCCACTTTCAATTCTATAGTAGATCACCACACAGGTACCGTGAAAACAATAGCTAGTTTCATGAGCAAATTCTTTCAATTCTATAGTAGATCACCTTACCAAAAACTGGTAACGCAGGTCGGTGGAACCCACAGCCTTTCAATTCTATAGTAGATCACCTTTTCATTGGGCATATGCTTATATACTCCTTTTGAGATTAGAATCTTTCAATTCTATAGTAGATCACCAAAATCATCGAGAACCTGCCCAATGACATCCAGCAGCTCAGAACTTTCAATTCTATAGTAGATCACCTACGAGCTGATGACGTGGATTGCGAGAAACAAGAGCGCTTTCAATTCTATAGTAGATCACCCAAGACTAGTCCTCCCACTCACAAGCCACTCAGAGAAAATCGCTTTCAATTCTATAGTAGATCACCTGTGGATAGTCTCGTTTATGTTAGGAGCTCTGGTCGTAAGCACTTTCAATTCTA
>JAVVGE010000045.1:0-16573 GCA_032249255.1 Desulfurococcales archaeon
CCTGAGGGCGATGAAACCAAGGGAAGAGGGCTTGATATCAAACAATATCAAGCCCGATGAAACCCAAACCCCGTCTCTATGGTATGTGGGAGAGCGTATATTTTTTATATTAGCTAGTGGGGATATATATGGATGGTTTTTTAGAATGGAAGCTGCAGTGAGGATCATAGATCTTGTTAAGAGATTCGGTAACACCATAGCTGTTAACGGTCTCAACCTAACCATAGAGGAGGGAGAGATCTTCGGTCTTCTAGGCCCCAATGGATCTGGTAAGAGCACAACGCTACTAATAATAGCTACAGTGTATAAGCCAACATCGGGAGATGTAATTGTATTCGGAAAAAGCGTTGTTAAGCAGGGCGATAAGGTTAGGAGATATGTAGGGATATCATTTCAAGAGCCTAAGGCTCTCTGGGTGGATAAACCATATGAGATCCTTCTCTGGCACGCCATGGTAGTTGGCTATAGCATGGGAGATGCTAGGAAGGTTGTGAGGGATGTTATGGAGGATCTAGAGGTGTGGGAGCACAGAAATAAAACATTTGCAGAGCTGAGTGGTGGTAGTAAAAAGAAGGTGGAGCTTGCAAAGATATTCATACAGAGGCCAAGGCTCGCTATATTCGACGAGCCGACAGCCCAGCTGGATATTATAACGAAGCACAATGTTTGGAGGATGATAGAGGATCTCAGGATGAGTGGGTCAACTGTGATAGTTGCTACTAACGAGATGGTTGAGGCTGAGAGGCTGAGCGATAGGATCGGAATTATATATAGGGGTTCTCTAAGGGCTCTCGGAACGCCGGGAGAGCTTAAAGACGGCATCCCTGGTGGAGATATTATAGAGGCTATTGTTGATGGACCTATAAAGCAGGATTTTCTGGAGATGGTTAAGAACGGTGTCGACGCTATGAGAATAGATCTGAAAGACGCTGTGATAAGGATCTATGTTAATAGGGGTGAGGAAAAGATAGCAAGGATCGTGGATCTATTTACTAGCAGAGGTATAAAGATAAGGCAGATCAGTCTAAAAGAGCCAACGCTAGACGATGTATTCTTCTACTACACGGGGGCAAAGCTTGTGGGGGATGAGAACTGAGGGAGGATCTCAGATCGCTTCTCCTCATGATCATATGGGATGTGAGAAAGGTAGCTAGGTACAAAGTATTTCTACTAATGAGATTCGCGTGGTTCGTAGTCCAGGTCTCGGTCTTCGCGGTGCTCATGTCATATCTAGTAGCTATCAGGCCATCTGCAACCTCGTCTACCTCTTACTACGAGTTCTATCTATTTGGAGCCTATACCGCGCTGCTCTTCTCCATATCCATGTTCAGGGGCTACGAGATTGCGGAAGAGTTTGAGGAGGGGATTATTGAGTATCACCTCTCACTACCGGTTAGGAGGAGGATTCTAGCAATAGGTAGAACTATCGGCGGTGGGATAGCCTCTTTCACATATACCCTACCCATGATGTTATTCATAATAATGATGCTTGGTATATGGAACCCCCTATCAATACTCATAGCAATGCTCTCGGCGCTGGCATTCTCGATAGGGATTGTTGGGCTAGCTATAAACATAGTATTTGGGCTAAAATCTGGAGACAGGACCGATATCCTTTTCGGGGTTGTGGATGCCTTACTTGTTAGGCTCAGCACTATATTCTATCCACTCCCATTCCTATCCACAGTACCTGCGTACTTCTACGCAGCTATGATCAATCCTCTCTCGAGCCTAGCAGATTTCTTAAGAGCTTTATTCCTCTTCGAAGATCTAAAGGTGTTTCTATATCTAGACCAAGGGCAGATGATCTCATACATACTCGGCCTAGCGGTAGGACTCTCAGTAATGGCCATGCTTTTTATAGAGAGAAGAGCTGAGGGCGGTGGATGGAGATGAGATCCACAGCTACGGGCTATGTAAGAGGGCTCTATATAGTAGTTAAAAGGGATCTAGATAGATTCTGGAAATATAAATGGTGGCTCGCAGGGCTTATAACAATGAACCTAACAGATCTATTTATATTCGCTCTAATATTTAACAATATAGTGAATAGAGCATATATAGATAACTACCTCCTATTCCTAGCACCAGGGATAGCTGCTATAGCAACTTTCGCCTCTGCATTCTCCATAGGCAGGGAGGTCGGTGTGGAGGTTAGGAGAGGCTATACACAGTATCTACTGAGCCTGCCCCTGACTAGGATGCAGCTCTCAATCGGAAGAATATTAGGTGGAGCTGTCAGAGGACTTATATACCAGATGCCCTTCATAGCCCTCCTATTTATACTACATGAGAAACTTCCAACACTCAGCGAGGCTGGAATTCTGGCTGTCACCTCCTCTATGCTGACCATATCTATGTCAAGCCTATCAATAGTGATCTCTACAGCGGTTAGAAGCTTTGACCTCCAAGCCACGATGAGAAGCTTCACATACTTCGTGCTATTCTTCTTCTCAAACGTCTTCTACCCTGATGCTCTTATATCTAGGTACTTTCCACATGCTCTCTATATAGTGATTTCCAACAATCCAGTGTCGATAGCGACTAGCATCTATAGAAACATTTTCACGCAGAACACGCCGGCAGAAGATTCTGTGATCCTGTTGCTCAAGCTCGCAATATGGTGTATAGTCCTGCTTATAATGGGAAGCATATTCTACCTCAGAAATCTCACACACTAGACAATATCGAAGTACTACTAGAGGACCTAGACCGATGTTTCAACAAGAAGAGATCTCAAAAAGAGAATCTATTGAATACTCATAACCCAACGATCAATTATGTATACCGGTTCATTTGTTTGTCCCTCGATAGCCATTGATTGTCGCTGTTTCCTTTGTTTTGGAATTGCCATATTTTTTCCTTTACAGGGTTTTTATGATATCCCTGTGACCATCGGGGAATTCTCCCCCACTCCACCTCCCGGACTATATGCCCTGGGAGGCTTCTCGAGAGGCTGTGAAGCCCAGCGGCACCGGGCTCCCATCTAGACTTGAAACCCCGAAGCCCTTCTGGGCATAGCCCTCATAAAGGGCTTCGAGGGCTTTAAGATAAATATTTATCAAGGCAACTACCTCTCTATGCCATTTCCTGCCACCTTTGCTACAGACACCTATTCTATCCTCCCCATATTCTATTACAGCCTTGTGTATCGGGCAGATCTTAGATGCATTCCTGGGATCAACCATTAATACCAGTACTCCGTATTCCTTTGCCTTATCTATTATCGCATTCAGCTCTCCCTTCAAAGCACTCTGATATATCCTGTGCCTCAACTGCTTATTTTATACCTGCTGATCATGATCCTGATGTCATCTCCAGATATTCTCTCAACAACCATCATTTCCCTCATCCTCATGGCGTCTCTGACTATCAGGCTTGCTGTCTTCATCCTATAGTCCCTTTTCTTCTTTCTCTCTAAGCTTCTCCATAGCCTCCTTAACCTCCTTGCCACTAGATCCATTATTCTCTAAATGCTCTCTTTCCTATAGCTATAGCCCAGGGTTGTCTCTGCAAGGTCTGTTTCTAGGATTACTGCGAATGCTTCGTATAGAGTTGCTACAGAGTTCTCATTAACATCGACAGGCTTAATATTCCCAGGCTTGTAGATCTCGACCTCCTTCTCTAGGGATAGGTGGAATATCACCCTCTTATTCTTCCTATCAAGCTTGATCTTTGCGTGGGATGTCGGCTTAAAACCCCTAGCCAGTAGCTTGTAGAACTCCTTAGAAGGCTCTAGATCGAGATACACCCAGCCCCTATGGGTATTGATGGCAACACTTGTGAAGAAAATATTCTCAACACCATTTATATTGATCTTGGTAGCATCTATTGGTTTCCACACATGATCATCAACTAGCCATAGGCTAACACTATTGATCCTAGGCACTAGTATTCCATTACTCATCTCAAGATCAATCTGGTGCCGAGCTATCTCCTAAGATCTCTTCCAGAGATATCTCACGATCCTCCTACCCCTAAGATCCCTTTTCCCTAGACCTAGATGCTTAACAAGCTCATCGAAGATCTCTTCAGCATATTGTCTAGCCCCGTTCCTCCTGAGAGAAGATACCCTTGTAGTTGCATCCTGGCATAAGCCATGTATGTAGTGGGATGGGATGTTGGGATACATATTCCTTCTCCTGGTATTTATCGTTCCTTAAAATATGGTGATTCTCGATAATATTCTTAGATGCGTAGGATAGCACATCTCCAAGCATCCTAGTGTATATATTCACGACCTCTTCTAATACCCTGAACCCCCTCCTAGATAATTGCTTTGACGGTATAACAGCGGTTCTACTGACAAAGATCCTATCGCCTGACTTGACAACACATCTATACTCCTTATTGTCCTTATTTCTCCTAGCCATTATCCCTAGACCCTGTTTGCTCTAAACTTCTATTCCAATAATTAATTGATAATATAACTATATAAAACATTTCTGCTATTATGTACCATGAAAAAGAATACAGCCCTTATAGAGATTAGCCTGAAAACCGCTATAGAGGCCCCGCTTTCTAAGAGGGTAAAGGAGCTGTAGCAGGGATAAACCCGGACCCTATTCTGTGTTGTGGGCTCCAAAGTAGAGTGGATAAGAAACCGCTTACTGGAGAGGCATCATTTATAGCCTTGGTAGTTCTTTATTTATAAGGATATAGTATTGGCTCTTCACGATGAGTTTCTTAGGGCTCTTATAGAGGGGATCCGAGATATCTACCTGAATCTAGGGTCTAACCCATGTTTACTCATATTTATAACATCCCTTGTTGGGAATTCAATACCATATACTGCGATGCCCTACTATATCATCCTCATATATTATTCATACTTATATCATGACCCCCTAACCTTATCTATTATTGCTATAAGCTCTGGAATCGGATCTACTGTGGGGAAACTAGTGATCTATTTTATAGGTAGAGGGGTTTCGAAGATGATGCCTGAGAAGAATAGAAAAAATGCGGAGATCTTTGGTGGACTGATAAAGAAATGGGGTTTCCTCTTTGTTTTGATCGCGACCTCAACGCCTGTTCCAGATGACATTATATTAATACCGATAGCATTTACCGGTTATAGTATATATCTATACTTCTTAGCCACACTATTGGGAAAGACCATGGCATCCTTAGTTATAGTGTTCTTCGGCAGGGGCTTATCCAGGGCTGTGGAGGATGTTGGTCTCCCACAATATATCCAGGTTCCACTCCTACTCCTCGTCTCGATAGTGCTCATGATTATTATAATAAAGATAGACTGGGCAACAGTTGTTAGTGAGTATCAGATAAGCGGGTTAAGGGGCGCGATCAACAGGGTATATGAGGATCTAAGAGGGTCCTGGCTCTCAAAACCAAGGAGTAAAAAATAGACGCTGGGATCAGACTCTCCGCCTAATCCTTACGAAATACTTGCCGCTGTCCTGCTTAGATTCTAGCACATCATATCCAAGCTCATCCCCTAGGTTTGCTAATGAATACCATGTCTCAGGGTCGCTGGTAATGATCAGCGCCTCTTCGCCCGGTGCGAGGGGATCGACTGCTCTTCTCTTAATCTCCCCTAGCCTAGAGGTGTTGCAGAGAATACTCAGATCTCCTACATCTATGGTTTTAATACTCCTGGGCTCCATGATGATCACTTCTCAATAGGGACGCCAACCATGTTACCCCACTCACTCCATGAGCCGTCATACAGCCTTATCCTGGGGTATCCAAGGAGCTCTTTTAATACGAAGAATGTGTGGGCAGCTCTCTCACCTATCCTGCAGTATACAATGACCTCCTTATCCCTCGTAACACCCCTACCCTCATACAGAGCCCTCAGCTCATCTAAGCTCTTAAAGGTCCCATCCTCCCTCACAGCCTGGGCCCAGGGTATGTTAACAGCACCTGGTATGTGTCCTCCCCTCTGGGCTGCCTCGTTAGGATATTCCGGCGGTGCTGTGATCTCGCCTCTATATTCAGCAGGGCTCCTAACATCTACAAGCACTACGTTTGGATTCCTCAGATTCTTGAGCACATCTAGGAAAGAAGCCCTTAGCGTTAGGTCTACCCTTGCAACCCTATAGCTAGAGGGCCTTGGCTGGGGAATCTCCTTTGTCAGAGGCTTTCCCAGCTCTATCCACTTCTTCCTCCCACCATTCAAGATCTTCACCTTATCGTGTCCATATATCTTAAAAACCCAGTATGCGAAAGCTGCGAACCAGTTATTATAATCACCATATAGCACTACTAGATCGTCGTTTGAGATGCCGAGCCTGGACATAAGTGCCTCGAAACCTTCTCTATCAATTATATCTCTCTCTGGATACTTGTTCAGGTCTTTTTTCCAGTCTATGAGGAGAGAGCCCGGTATATGGCCTATATTATACGCAGATGCAGGATCATAGTCCACCTCAACTACCTTTACCTTATCTAGATTCCTTTCAAGCCAATCAGGCTCCACAATTGGAGGCTCTGCTTTGCTTTCTACCATCTCATATCACCAAAGGATAATTGTTAGAAAGTTAATAAATACACATGCTATATTATTTCATTTGAACATAAATAAAATAATTGGATCTACTTTTGGGAATAGATCAAAGCATGGTAATTCTAGCATGGTACTTTATAAGCTAGAGAGAATAATTATCATAGGACATAGGATGCCGGGCAAGAAAGCGCCTTCGGGACTATATGCTGCTAGGAAGCTTGAGAGAAAAAGACTCAAGTTTAGATGGAGCCAGAGAGACTTCAGGGTTAGAATGCTTAAACTCAAAGAGAAATATGATCCTCTTGAGGGGGCTCCAATGGCAAGGGGAATAGTTCTCGAGAAAGTCGGAATCGAATCCAGACAGCCCAACTCAGCCCTGAGAAAATGTGTTAGAGTGCAGCTAGTTAAAAACGGCAAAGTTGTCACAGCATTCGTCCCCAAGGACGGAGGCATAACATTGATAGATGAACATGACGAGGTCATAATAGCCGGGATCGGCGGTACTAGGGGCAAGTCTATGGGGGATCTCCCAGGGGTTAAGTATAAGGTTATAATGGTTAATGGAGTTTCGCTGGATGCCCTTTTAAAGGGCAAGAAGCAGAAGCCGACGAGATAATAGCTGCTGATAACTCTATCCACCCTCCTCCAAACTCTTCTCATCTGCCTCCTGTCTATCCACAAGATCCTTTGCAACATATATAGGACTCCCAACTAGATAGGCTAAGAATATAGCATGACTAGGTATCATTCTCTTTACGAAAGTGAATCCAGAGCCCTTTATATAGATCTTCGCTGTGTATAGATGCGTCTCCTCACTCACCTCATCAACAACCACCCTCTCTATCCTATCCCTAAGAACACCTAGTTCACTGAATAGCGTTAACAACTCGAAGAGAGTTTCCCTGTTATTCTCAACACCCTGCCCCTTTATCTTATTCATGGCTAGCACGATCTCTATAGGAACAAGATAGAGATTAAAAAGCCTGCCATCCTCCAGGATACACTGAAGCACCGTATAGGGATTAAGGCCCTCTGCATAATTTATATATGCATCTACATCTACCACCTTTAATAACTCATTTGCCAATGGGCCACCTCTATAGATGATACTATGGGGAGCTAATAAGGCTGACCTCTCCACACTCTGGAGAGCGAGATCTTGGCGCTTCATTAGTTCAGGACACACCAATCGAGAAACACGTGATGGGGAGAAGGAGAAGAGAAAAGAGGATCGAGAACCCAAAGAGTATCAGAGCATCAAAAAGAGAAATACCATAGGGGTTAAAGAGGCTTTCATGGAAATAGGCAGTATCTTTTTTACGTTTGTTTTTATATTATCTATGTTTAGCTACTCCTGACTAAGCTTATAAATCATCTTCCTTCACGCACTCAGAGCCTACTAAACAATATGTAGAAAGCTGCACTCCCATAGCCTGCCCAGGGCTATGCCGTGATGAGCCCGAGGGCATCAACCAACGAACATAAAAATACTTATAGAGGCTCTCAGGTGGACGGCTAGCAATCCATTCGCTTTAGTGATCTCGATCGGATCTGCTTTGCTTGTTAAGGGTGGAACCATCAAATCTAAATATTACTAGTAGAAGAGAGGTAGCAACATACTGGTATAGGGATATACTTAGGAGAATGGGTATATCGACAAGACTCAGAAACATATATAACAGCTATCAAGTTCTTAGCGGATAAGCTATATAATAGAGGAATTAGGAAGCCATATATAGGCTATTCATACATGCTTAGCCAGGATATTGGCAATGAATATAACACAACATAGGGTAGCTAGGAAGACCGAGCTCTGGTTTGTTAATACATTACAGGGAATATAGCATAGACGTGGAGATAGTTTCTGAAGGCTATACAAGCTAGATATGCTCTATGCTCAATATGCGTGTAAAGCATAGGAATGAGTGGATATATAGAAGACTATATGTATGTAGAAAACTGGATGAAGATCTATGTAAACATAAATGCCTCCTCTAAACACTGCATCTAGACTGCTACAGAATAAAACTAACAAGATAGGGTTAAGAGCTATATAGAGAAAGCTTAACAGTGTTAAACTAATAACCTCTTGTCCCCCTGCCCGGAAGGGTAAAACACCCGTGACTAGAAGAATAGAGAGCCTGGCTCTTCTAGGAGGGGGAGAAGGTCATAGAGCTTTCTGGATCCTTCCTACGGCCCTAGATCAGCTTTGTTGTAAATAGCACCTAGTGATCTAGTTTCTTACCTTCAACAACAACCATTGTAAGGGTTGACTTGACCTTTGGGAGTTTTCTGATACTGGTTGTAACGATTGTCTTAAGCGATTCTACATCTGGTGCTCTGATCTTTGCTATTACATCATAAACCCCATAGACCACGTACGCCTCTTCAACACCTTTTACCTGCATCAAGGCCTTTAGAACATCGTTCTCCCCCCCAACCTCAGTATTTATCAAGACAAATGCCTCTGCCATCTCAGGCTCCTCTCCTACCTATCTTTATGCAGCCTTATATATCTATATCCGAGTTCTTACTAAATAGATGCGCATTAGAACCTCGAGGCTGCATTTATATTATTTATACCAATGGTTGAGCATATGGCTGTTAGCAACTCCTCTATGTTGATCCCCTTCGCAGCTGAGATCCATGTGAATCTATGTGGCACAAGGCTTCTCGCCTCCATTGCTCCTCTAACAAGCCTCTCAATCTCTTCTCTTTTAATATAATTGCCTAAGAGATCTATTTTGTTAAAGGCTATAACTATGGGCTTATTCATAGCGCCTATCTTCTCGAGAAGGTTAAGGGCTGTCTCGATCTTCTCCAGCATCTCCTCACCCGGATCTAGAGCATCTACCACGAATACCAGTGAATCTGCATACTTGATCTCTGAGATTACTGAGTGAAAGACCTCTATAAGCTCACTAGGCATCTTCCTTATAAATCCTATAGTATCTGTGAATATGACCCTTCCACATGGAGTGTCTCCAGCCCTACTCTTTGGTGCAAGGGTCTTAAAGGGCATGGGGCCTGTGGGCTTTGCATCACCCGTGAGCATGTTATAGAGAGTCGTTTTACCAGCACATGTATAGCCTATTATGGCTACATGCGGATACCCCTTTCTAGTTCTTGAGAAGACGAGCCTCTCCCTCCTAGTCTTTATGGCTGCAAGTTCTCTAGAGATCCTTACCTCCTTCATCCTTAGCGTTCTTAGAAGGCTTTCATAGCCATACACACCGGGTCCCATGAAGCCCACCTGCTCGCCCAGCTTCGTCATCCTTATATACTCCTTAACCACAGGGATCATATGCTTAGAATGGGATAGCTCGATCTGCAGCTTAGCCTCCTTAGTTCCCGCATGGATCTCGAAGATCTTTAGCAGAAGGAGAACAAGATCCCAGACATCGCATCCAAGATCCTTAGACAAGTTATAGAACTGCCACGGCTTCAACTTATCATAAACCACTATAAGCTTGAGCCTCTCACCATTAGAGATCATCTTCTTAACAAGCTCCTCCTGGAGATAGTACCTATGGTTTGGCTTCTTAACAAAGACAGTCTCAACATCATCAATACCCAAGGCTTTTAAAAGGGATATAGCCTCGTCTAGATAGCCCCGCTCATCCCTCCTCATAGCGAGAATAACTTTTCCATGTTTCTCCAGGCCCAGGCTCTATACCCACCACATAAAATACTTCATAGACCTTTTTATCTAATTATCTAACCTAAGCACATGTTCGGAGGATCATGATTCTAGCTTATCTCTTCTGCTCCCTAACTATGGTTCTAGCCTGCTCTCTGAAGTAGTTGAGGAGATAGTATGGACCGCCAACACCTCTTCCAGTGGCTCCACTAGCCTTCCAGCCGACGAATGTCTGTGCACCTGGCCAAGCGCCTGTCGTGGAGCCTCCTCTTCTGTTAGCATATGTGACGCCGAACTCTATCTTTCTAAAGAATAGTTCATACTCGCTCTCATCCTCTGTGAAGATCCCTGCTGTTAGGCCGTATTCCGTGTTATTGGCCTTCTCTATAGCCTCTTCCAAAGTGTTGAACTCTGAAACCAGTAATATTGGTAGAAAGAGTTCCTGCTTCCATAGATAGTGATCCTCAGGAACCCCTGTAATTACTGTGGGCTCTACATAGAAGCCCCTAGCATAGAACCCTTCCTCGAGTACCCTGCTCCCAACAAGGATCCTGCCTCCGGCCTTTACAGCATCCCCAACATATCTCTTGAAACTATCAAGAGCCCTTCTATTTATCACAGGTCCCAGGAACACCTCTCTCCTCCTAGGATCCCCCACGACTATTCTCCTAACCCTCTCAACAAGCTTCGCTAGGAACTCATCCCTCACTCTTCTATCGATATACAGCCTTGATGTCGCGCTACACTTCTGCCCTCCATATCCAAATGCAGCCCTAACTGTTCCCTCAACAGCTTTATCCAGATCAGCGTTAGCTGTGACTATGGTGGGGTTCTTGCTACCCATCTCAAGAACTATGGGCTTTGGATACGGCTGCTCAGATGTGAATCTTCTATATAACCTCATACCCACATCCCTGGAACCTGTGAAGGCTATGCCAGCAACCAGCCTGCTAGATACAAATACGTCTTCAAACTCGTCTCCAGGGCCTGTGACCAGATTGAGCACTCCTGGGGGGATGCCGCCATCAATGTAGGTCCTATATAGCAGTATGGCTGTTAAGGGCGCCTCGCTAGTAGGCTTCCAAACCACCGTATTGCCTGTGAGTAGGGCTCCCAGCATCATCCCATTTGCCAGCATAAGGGGGAAGTTAAATGGTGATATTACTACCCACACACCATATGGTCTTGCAACACTCCATGTCTCCTCTCCCGGCGCTCCTGGCATCATTCTCCTTATATAGCCGTTCTCCCTCTCCATGAGATCAGTATAGTATCTTATAGCATCTATGGCCTCGTGAACCTCTGCAAGGGCTTCAAGCCTATTCTTCCCAACTTCATAGGTTATGGTTGATGCGAGCTCGAATCTCCTTGTCTCTAGAAGATCCGCTATCTTTTTAAAGATCCTAACCCTATCCCTCCAATCGCTCTCGCCCCATTCCTTAAAGGCCTCATAAGCAGCCTTTATAGCCTGGTTAGCATGATCCCTAGAGCCTCTCTGGAATCTCCCAACAAGGACCTCAGTATCTATCGGGCTTCTCTTCTCGAACTCCCCTCTTTCACTATAGACTTCTCTCCCAGCTATATACATTGGATATCTCTTCCCAATGAGCTCCCTCTCAACTAATGAGAGGGCTTCCTCATATTTTGGATGTATCGACTCGTCTGCAAAGAGGGTCACATAGGTTATTTTATAGTTGCTCATAATATCTACCAAAATATCTCTCACTAAGAAGGGATATATCTATGCTATCTTCAAAACGCTATCTAGAACAGCTTATAGCCGTCTAACCTTCTCACCGCTAAAGATGGCAAGGCATTTAGCTATAATCATGGGGGATAGAGGGTCTACCTTTTAAGGCTTATAGGGGAATATAGTTATTGTATAGAGGTTAAAATGGCTATTCTTAGCCTCACAATGGAGGTTGCTCTGGACGATATTCCGATATATGCAGGGGGTCTGGGCGTTCTCGAGGGGGATAAGTTCTATGCAATGGCTAGGAGGGGCATCACTTACTATGTCCTCACGCTCTTCCATAGAAATGGCTATGTTGACTATCTATATAGAGATGGCTATTTCGAGGAAAGGGATCAGGAGCCCATAGTATCCCTGGTGGAAGCGAGGCTCAAGAGAGGTGGGGAGCTTGTAGTTCCTACAAAGTTATATGGGGAAGTGAGGGTTGAGCCCCTGATCTATGAGTTAGGGAGTGCTAGGGCGATCTATTTAAAGCCCATATATCCCGATAATATAGCCCATATTGTTAGGAGGCTATATGTGGAAGATTCGCCAGAGCAGGCTATAGCGAAATACATAGTCTTTGCCAGATCCTCTGCCCAGTATATAAGAGAGAGGATAGGTGTTGAGAACATAGACTATATAGATCTCCAGGAAAGTAACGCATCCCTAGCAGCACTAGCTCTAAAGGAATTGAGAGAAAAGATTAGGCTGGTTATTCATACGCCAGGCCCCTGGGGACACCCAATGATCCCGGGAGAGGTGCTTGAGAAGGAGTTCGATATACAGGTTGGGGGAGGGCTAAAGAGACTCACGGACATAGTTCTTAGCTATATTGGTGTAGGCTATGGGGTCTCTAGAAAGCATCTAGAAACCCTTTCCAAGATATTCCCCCAATATTCCTGGAAGCTTGGTTATGTTAGAAACGGAGTAGATCTGGAGAGATGGAGCCATAGAGAGATAAAGGTGCTAGTCTCTAGGGGTTTGAGATATGTGAGCCTAGAGGAGCTTAGGAGGGCTAGGAACATGGCTAGGGAGGATCTCATATCTATGATTAGGGCTAAAAAGCCCGGGATCAGGATTGGAAGGACTATTATAGCATGGGCTAGAAGAATCACTAGGTATAAGAGGCCATATCTAGTAGAGAGACTCATAAGAGAGATAGGGAGAGAGCTAGACGTAACATTTGTTCTAGCAGGCAAAGCACACCCACGCGACGGAGATGGTAGAGAGGCAATGAGAAGCTTCAGAAGATTACATGAGGAGATGGATAACGTTGCCTATATACATGAATATAGCTTGGAGGATGCAAAGGTAATCCTCAGCGGCGCAGATCTACTGCTATTCACACCCTTCCCAGGGTGGGAAGCGTGTGGGACAAGCTATATGAAAGCGGGGATCAACGGCGTCCCAACACTAGCATCTAGAGACGGAGGCGCTCTCGAAACAATAATCGATAGACATAATGGGTGGCTCTTCGGCCTAGAGGTAACACAGTTTATCAATATCTATGAAGATAGAGCAAGCGTCTCGAAAATTGATGAGGAGGAATATAAGGATCTCAAGGCCAAACTAGTAGAGATCATAGATATCATAGACAGGGATCCAGATACATACCTAGAAGTTTCCCTCAACGCCCTCAAAAGCTTTAGAATATCCTCAGACATCTATAGAACTCTCAGGGACTATAAATATATCTCTTAAACAGAGCATCAGGTCGACATATCCACCAAGATCTCCGCCGCATACTCCTCGATTAACATTGATTGTCACTAATATTCCTCTGTTTTGGACTGCTTTGCTTCTTGATCCAAAGGTTTTGACCCCTGCGGCCATCGAGGGATCTTCACCCCAAAGAGACCTGGGGATCTCTATGGGCTCACTAGTGGCTGTCAAGCCCAGCGGAAAGGGGCTCCCATCTAGGATTGGAACCACGAAGCCCTTCTGGGCATAGCCCTCATATAGGGTCCCGATCTCGGGAGCTCTAAACATCATAGCATCCCGAGAATATCCACGCAAAGCACACAGGGTATCACTTCATCATTAAAATAGCTAGGGATTAGATGACTATAAGCTTAAGACCAGAAACAAGCAAACATAAAAACATTCCTATTAACATAAAAAGGACACAGCCCCCCATTGGCGCTGATAATTGTTTCATTTAAAAATAGATCAAAAGTACATATTATAAGCTTTCCTCCCTACATCTGCTTTAAAGAGCGGTCTGGTTCTTATTTTCTCGATATCTCTATATATTTTTAGGTTAGGGTCTTGGTTAGTGAGCGCTGGGTCTTCCCAGGGACTGTGCTTGGAGTTATAGAGGAGTATTTTCCTGGGAGCTATGTGTATGAGCTTGATGGGAGGCTATATTCAAGCGTTATTGGTGTTCCTAGACTCGATATGGTTAGGAGGGTTGTGTGGATCGATCCTGTGAATAGGGTTCAGATGCCGTCTCCTGGTTCGATGGTTTATGCCTACGTCGTTAGTGTTAGAGATGAATCCTCTCTTCTCAGGATCGTTGCTACAGATCTTAGAAGACCATATAAGCAGGGCTATGTTGGGATTCTACATATATCACAGGCAAGGCAGGATCCCAGCGAGAGGAGCCTTTCAGATATAATAAGAGTGGGTGATATGGTTCTAGCCAGAGTCTTATCGAAGAATAATCCATATATATTATCACTGAAGGTACCAAGGGCGGGGATTGTTCTGACAATGTGTCCCAAGTGTGTGAGCTATATGAGGTTAAAGGGTGGGAGGCTGGCATGCCCTAGATGCGGTTTCGAGGAGAGTAGAAGGGTATCGCCACTATATCTATCCATATAGGATGTCGGAGATGCCCAGGATAGGGTTTTCTGTGTGGAAGGATGATTCCAAGAGGATCAAAGATCTTATTCCGAATTTACTAGAATCCGGGTATGATCATGTTGAGGTCAGCATTGAAAGTCCCCTGGATACTAGAGATCCCGATCTACTATATTTAATATCTACTCTAAGAGATGCTGGTCTGAGCATTGGTTTCCACGCCCCCTGGAAGGAGATATTTCCAGCCTCTCCAGTTGAGGAAATAAGGCTGGCCTCGACAAATGTTCTAGCCAAGGTCCTTGAAAACATCCTAAAGTTCGAACCCACGTACCTCGTGCTACATGGTTCAAGCGAGCAGAATATATGTTTGAAGAACGAGGATACATGTATAGGGAGTCTGGAGATATCAGTGGAAACCCTTCGTAAAATATATGGTGAGATCTACATAGAAACGATACAAGGTCTCTGCTGCGGCAAAATATCACAGATCTTAAAACTCATAGAGAAAATTCAGGAGCCCAGAGTATGCCTAGACCTCGCCCATATAGCTGTTGAAAGTATTATTAAGGCTAGGAATAAATGGCCTTCTAGAATATCTGACACTCTAAGTGAGATTCCAGAACGGCTTGGAAGGATATCGCCTCTGATCCATATACATGGATTAAAGAGCGGTGATAGAAGGGTTAGGACGCACTATGACTTCTCTTACACACCTCTAGGAGGTGAAGACATAGCCAGAGCTGCAAAGATGTGGGGCGTAAGATATATAGTCTTCGAGGTCTTCTACAGATCATCTGGCGAACCAGTAAAACCCTCAGATCTATACGAAGAGGTTAAAAGGATTAGAGGATGGATATCTATACTTAGCTGAATATAAGGTAGAAGACCTCTGCAAGTTTCAAGCCTCGCCCCCTAGGGCAAGTAGCACAGGTCTTACAAGCAAACATATAAATATGGCTTTGATAACACAGAGATTACGCGTGGGGCAAAAATTCCCAGCTGGTCATCGAGATAGAAGCAACATATCTCCGCCTAAGAGTAATGCCCACCTTTAGCTGTTTTGGGTTTCATATCTATTTATAAGGGTTGATATATAGTCTTTTTATGGAGCGATTTTGCTGAAGTCTAGTGAGGTTTGCCAGATCCTTGAGCTTGTGAGGGCATATTCTGTGCCTATAAGGGATGACAGGGTTAGAGGGCTGATAACATGGTATGTTAAGGCTCTACAGAATGCTATAGATATGATCTGGGATAATATCGAGTGGAAATACAGCTTCCCAGAGCTTGTTAGAAGGGGTGGAAAGCTGATCACTAATATGGGTTTGAAGATGATGATCCCAATAATACCGAGGGACAGGGCTTTCAAGAAAAGGCTTAGAGAAGAGCTTATGAAGGATAATCCCTACGCAGCACACTGGGTAGATGCTGTTATCAGAACAGCTTATTCGATCATGGAATCCTGGAGGAAGAGATATCTAAGGGGGAGGGCTAGGAAGGTAAAGCCGAGGATTAGGAGGAGATTCGCTAGATGCAAGACAACGCTTATGAAGATAGATTACCAGGCTAGAACCATAAGGATAACTCTAAAACAAGGGGAATATTTAACCATATCCTGGAGATCAACATGGTTCGAGCACAGGGTTAGAGATTGGATTGTAGGTGAGGTTATAATCAAGGACGATAGAATAGTTATCCCCTTCAAGAGCTCTGAGGAGATCTATGTTAGGAGGGTTATTGGATGGGATAGCAATGAGCTTTCATTGGATGGCTACGAGCCCAGTATAGGTTTTATACATGTAGATCTAAAGCCTCTCCAGAGCATGAAGATCACTTATGAGCGTAAAAAGGCTATAGCACAGAGTAGGGGTAAGGGGGAGCTTTATGAGAAGTATGTTAGAAGGGAGAGAAATAGGGAGAAGGACTTTAT
>JAVVGE010000046.1:0-16543 GCA_032249255.1 Desulfurococcales archaeon
AACCAATGAACCGCCCAAAGGGAACCCCCGCCCTTTAGGGCGGGGAGGAGGTCAGCCAACAGAACCGAAGTACTATGGTCTTATAATAGCAACAGCTGTATCATACGCAGCAGCATTCTTAGTTCTACACAAACTATCTGAATCACTGCTGAAACTGTTTTATATCAGGATAAAACAAAAACAGAGGAAAATACAGAATGATAACAACTGAAAGCCTCGCCTTTTAATGCTTATCAGTTTTTGTATTCTGGTTTTTGGAGACCCCCCGCCCTTTTACCGGTGGTTCATCGGTTCCCCATCTATTCGGGTTTACATCTGTCATTTGGGGGGCAGTCGGGGTGGTCAGAACTCCCCCATCTAAGAACAGCATAGCTAGAAAGCTAACAAGCATTAAAAGGCGAGGCTTTCAGTTGTAACATACCTTAAAAGAACCTGTCGAAGATCCTTCCTGATGCCCACCTTTAGCTGTTTTGGGTTTCATAAAAGTTTATAAGGGTTGTTGTTACATTTCTATGTAAAGCCAGGATGCGGAGGTTTCCCCACAGCAATGAACCCGAGGAAACAATGAGGGTGGAGCTGTGGGTTGGGGTCACCCCGGGCGGGTGGAGCCCTGTGATATGAATCCCGATGAAATGGGATCCTGAGGGCGATGAAGCCAAGGGAAGAGGGCTTGGCAAAAACCAAGCCAAATGAAACCCGAACCCCCCTTAAAAATCTTTATCCCAATCGGAGATAGAGGTTTGGAACACTGTTTTAACTTATTTATATCCCATAGGGTGATGCAGAGGACACTCTTAGGGGTGCCATGAGATTTATGAGAGCTAAAACAAAGTGATTATGTGGAGACTGAACAGGATTGTCTAGGG
Source organism: Desulfurococcales archaeon (assembly GCA_032249255.1). GTDB lineage: Archaea > Thermoproteota > Thermoprotei_A > Sulfolobales > AG1 > AG1. The sequence goes on from JAVVGE010000046.1 coordinate 867, forward strand.
TTGTAAGGGCTAGGTATGAGAATGGGGTGCTGAGGCCCTTAGAAGACATTGGCTTGAGGGAGGGGGAGGAGGTTCTAGTTAAGATAGAGAGGCTTGGAGAGCGGGAGAGGATTATCGAGGAGTATAAAGGGTTTATGGGGGATATAAGTGAGGAGGAACTGGAGTAGCTCATCGAGGAGGCGGAGCTAGAAAAGCTTTAACAAAGTCTTAGTGGAGGGAGTTTTCATCAATGAAATTCATTGATGCAAATATGTTCTACTACTACATGTTCAAGAGCAAGTACACGGAGCAGGCTGCCAAAATACTTAAACAGTACCATGACCTCGTAACCTCCACGGGAGTCCTCAATGAAGTAATGTTTGTTATCATACGGAGACTCGCAGGGAAGAGGCTTGGGATAAGGAGGATAGCTAAGCTACGCTCCTACATTAGATCAAACGGTGTGGGCTTTGCACTCACCGAGCTTGAGAGATTTGTAAAACTCATAGAGGCGCTAGGCATAGCTGTACTTCAGGACTATGCTGATTCTCGAGAACTATTAGAGGCCATGGCCAAGTATAACCTGCCCCCAAGCGATGCAGTCATAGCACTCACATGCAAACACTATGGAATAGGCGCTATACTCACATTCGATGAAGATTTTAAGCGTGTGCCATGGCTGAAAGTTATTCCATAGGAAACCAGATTTTACCTTTACAATCTGAAAGCCTCGCCCTTTAGGGCGGGGATGGTGTTTATAAGCCTTCTAGGGCTTTGATCTTTTTGGAGGGGCTCTATGGCCTCTGGTGATGAGGGAGTGCTAACCCTTTCGATAAGCATGAGGGTTAGCCCCGAGCCAGGGGCTGTAGAGCTCCTCAAGAGATATAGGCTAGTCCTGAACTATGCTATAAACAGGATCCTGAGCCTGAACTTAAAAACTATCAAGGATGTGCATAGGGAGCTCTACAGAGAGCTTAGAGAGTGGTTCGGACTACCATCTAGGATTGCTCTGGACTGCTATAGGGATGCAATTGCAAATGCAAAGGCGTGGAGGAATAATCCCCATAGGGGTAGGAGGCCTAGGGTTAAAAAGCTCAGCATGCTACTGCACCATGGATCGGGATATAGAATTGAAGATGGCTATGTAGAGATCATAGGAGGGATAAAGCTTAGTATTATCGGCTGGGATAGGAGATATAATGGCTATGAGAATGGAGAGGCAAGGCTAGTCTATAGAGGTGGGAAGATGATCCTATGGATCTCAAAGAGTATCCCTAAGCCAAAGCAGTACCAACCCAGAGAAGTTATAGCCATAGACATCAATGAGGAGAAAATAGTATATAGAAATAACGAGATAAACAAAGAGAGGGGCACAGCCATTGATAGAGCCTATAAATGGAAGATCCTGGCTGAGAGCCTTCAGAGGAGATACTCATCATCTAGATACCCAGCTTGGAAGAGGAGGAGAGAGGTGTTGAATAGGATTAGATCATATCATAGGAAGGCCAGGAACGTCCTTGAGGACTGGGCTAGAAAGGTATCGCTAAAGATCGTTAGACTAGCTGTGAAGCTCCAATATGCAGTGGCTAGAGAAGATCTCACAGGGCTCGTAGAAGCACTTAGGAAGCTGCCTAAGAACCATAGGGTGAAGCTGATCATAATGGGATATTCAAGGCTTGGGAGATGGATAGACTGGCAGGCCATGAAGCTCGGTGCACCGCTAGCAATAGTAGATCCCAGGGGCACATCAAGCGAATGCCCACAATGCGGTTCAAAGCTTGAGGAGAACGGATATAGAAGGCTGAGATGCCCTAGATGCGGCTTCGAAGCAGATAGAGACATCGTTGGGAAGCTCAATATAAGAAAAACGGCTCTGAAGAAGCTAGGGATAAATCCTCCTGGGGGAGTTCTGGCCACCCTCACTGCCCCCAGATAATAGATGTAAGCCCAAATAGATGGAGGACTGATGATCCGTCTGAAAGGGATGATGATCAAAAGAATGACGACCTGAGTGCGAGAGAGGAGGTCAGTCAATGAAGCTTGGGTATTGTTTGAGATCGTATTGGGTGAGGCTTTTGGTTGGAAAGCTTATATCTTGTCTGGAGATTTATAGTATAGAGAAGAAGGTGGTTGTTGTTAGATGTCTGAGAAGAAGTTTAATGTTCTTAAGCATGAACTTGTTCCTAGGCACGAGCTCGTGCCTATTGAGGAGGCTATAAAGATTCTGAAGGAACTGGGGGTTAAGCCGGAGCAGCTTCCATGGATAAGGGCTAGCGATCCTGTTGCGAGGGCTATCGGGGCTAAGCCCGGGGATATTATCAGGGTTATTAGGAGGAGTGATACTGCTGGTGAGATTGTTGTTTATAGATATGTTATAGCTGGGTGATACCATGTCTCTTCAGAGATCTGGGGATTTCCTTTCTCCCGAGGATCGCTGGGTTGTTATAGAGAGTTTTATTAGGGAGAAGGGTCTTGTTAGGCAGCATACAAACAGCTATAATGATTTCATTAGCAGGAGGCTCAGGGAGATCATTGAGGAGGAGTCGATAGTCCAGACTTCATCGCCTAACTTCTATGCTGTGATAACAGATGTTAGGATAGGGAATCCACAGGTTAGGGAGTTCGATGGGAGTATTAATAACTCTATAACCCCTCTTGAGTGTAGGGTGAGGAATCTCACATATGCAGCCCCTGTCTATGTGAATATAGTCCTTGTCGAGGACGGGATCAAGAGCGCTTCTCCAGAGCCTATACTCTTATGCGAGATCCCTGTGATGGTTAGAAGCATTAAAGATCCTACGAGCGTTATGGATGAGAAGGCTTTGAGAGAGATAGGCGAGGATCCTAGGGATCCGGGGGGATATTTCATAGTTAATGGGGCTGAGAGGATACTGGTCGCCCAGGAAGATCTAGCGCCGAATAGGGTAATAGTGGACTACGCCAAGGAGGGGCTGAATGTTACCCACATGGCCAAGGTCGTCTCAGCAACCACAGGATATAGAGTACCCATAATACTGGATCGCCATAAGGATGGGACTCTACATATATCATTTCCAGCAGTAACTGGGAAGATACCCTTTGCTGTAATGATGAGAGCCCTGGGTCTTGAGAGCGATTATGAGATAGCTTTAGCAGTCTCGCAGGATCAGGAGGTTCAGAAAGAGCTAATACCATCTCTTCTGCAGAGCGCAGAGATCAAGACCTCGACGGACGCCCTGGAATTCATAGGCAATAGGGTTGCGGTTGGGCAGCCGAGGGAGGTTAGGATCGAGAGGGCCGAGCAGATCATAGATAGGTACTTCCTACCCCATCTAGGATCTAGCAAGAATGATAGGCTCAAGAAAGCCCTCTACCTAGGCTACATGGCTCAAAAGCTGATCGAGTTCATGCTTGGGAGGAGACAGGCTGATGATAAGGATCACTATAGGAATAAGAGGCTGAAGCTAGCCGGGGATCTCCTGGCAGTCCAGTTCAGGGTAGCCTATAGGGCTTTTCTAAAGGACTTTAGATACCAGCTTGAAAAGGCTAGGGCGAGGACTAGGAAAGTTACCCAGATAAGCGCTCTCGTGAGGTCTGATATCATAACAGAGAGGATCAGGCATGCTATGGCAACAGGTAACTGGGTTGGGAATAGGGTAGGTGTGAGCCAGATCCTTGACAGGACTAACTGGATCTCGATGCATAGCCATCTCAGGAGGGTTGTATCGCCCCTAAGCAGGAGCCAGCCCAACTTCGAGGCAAGAGATCTTCATGGGACCCAGTGGGGGAGGATATGCATCTTCGAGACCCCTGAGGGACCGAACTGCGGCTTAGTAAAGAACATGGCTCTCACTGCATATATATCTGTTGGCGTTGATGAGAACGCTGTTATAGAGGTTCTAGAGAAGATCAATGATCCAGATATGAGAATAGAGAAGATCGAGAAGATCTTCAACGAGCTTAGAAAAGGGGAGGCACAGCCAATAGAGGGCTCAAGAGTACTTATAAATGGGAGGCCCATAGGGTTCTGCAGAGATGGTGAGAAGCTGGTAAACCTGCTCAGGGAGCTTAGGAGGAATGGAAAACTCCATTACGAGGTGAGCATAGCCCATATCAAGACACAGTACATAGATGAGATCTATATAAACACCGATGCGGGGAGGTTCCTCAGACCGGTCTTTGTAGTGAGGAATGGGAAGCTTATATATAGTAAGGAGCATGCTGAGGCTCTCAGAAGGGGGGAGATGAGCTTCGAGGATCTAGTGAGGACAGGTGTTGTTGAGTATCTAGACCCTGATGAGGAGGAGAACGCCTATATAGCGATCAACCCCGCTGAACTGACGAAGGAGCATACTCATATGGAGATCTACCCACCAGCTATTGTTGGTATAGCGGCGGCAACTATACCCTATGCGGAGCATAATCAGAGTCCGAGAAACACCTATCAGTCTGCAATGGTTAAGCAGGCTCTCGGGCTGTATGCTGCTAACTATCAGATAAGGACGGACACAAGATCGTATCTCCTCCACTATCCAGAGAGACCCTTAGTGCAAACAAAGTTCCTAGATGTTATAGGCTATAACTCGAAGCCGGCTGGGCATAACATGGTTGTTGCTGTTATGAGCTATACTGGCTATAACATGGAGGATGCCGTGATACTTAATAGATCGAGTGTTGAGAGGGGGCTCGCTAGATCTACATTCTTCAGGCTATACACTATTGAGGAGAGGAAGTATCCAGGGGGTGAAGAGGATAAGATCGAGATCCCTGATCCAAGTGTGCATGGCTATAGAGGTAAGCAATTCTACTCAAAGCTTGGGAGAGAGGGTATAATAAGTGTAGAAGTCCCTGTGGAGGGTGGGGAGATACTTGTTGGAAAGACCTCTCCATCAAGGTTTATGGAGGAGATGAAGGAGTTCGGGATCATAGCAGCCAAGAGAAAGGACACATCGACAGGTGTTAGACATGGTGAAAAGGGTATAGTAGACATGGTTGTTGTCACAACAACCTCTGAGGGACATAGGCTTGTGAAGGTAAGGGTAAGGGATCTAGGGGTAGTTGAGATAGGGGATAAATTCGCCTCGAGACATGGACAGAAAGGGGTTGCCGGGATGCTGATACCCCAGAGCGATATGCCATACACTAGCGAAGGTATAACACCGGATCTCATAATAAACCCACACGCACTACCTTCGAGAATGACCCTTGGGCAGCTCATGGAGAGCATAGCAGGTAAGGTAGCAGCTCTCAGAGGCAGATTCGTGGATGCCACTCCGTTCTATGGAGAGAATATCGATGATCTGAAGAAAGAGCTCCTATTACTGGGATACCCGATGGATGGTACAGAGCCCATGTATGATGGGAGGACGGGAGAGCTGATAGGGAGTCCCATATTCATCGGGATAGTGTTTTACCAGAAGCTCCACCACATGGTGGCCAATAAGATCCATGCTAGGGCGAGGGGCCAGGTGCAGATACTCACGAAACAGCCTACCGAGGGTAGGGCTAAGGAAGGGGGGCTGAGGTTCGGAGAGATGGAGAGAGACAGCCTTATTGGGCATGGAGCATCTATACTTCTTAAGGAGAAGATGCTGGACGCTAGTGACAAGACCGTTATATATGTGTGCACCGAGTGCGGCCACATAGGATGGTTTGATAGGAACAATAAAAAGCCTGTATGCCCGCTCCACGGAGATAAGTCAAGGATCGTGCCTGTCGCTGTTTCATATGCATTTAAGCTCCTACTGCAGGAGTTAATGGCAATGCTTATAGCCCCGAGACTCATTGTTAAGGAGAGGGTGGAGGCTTACAAGGAGAGGTGGGGATGAGCCTAGATGTCGGAGGAGTATATGGTTACAGGCATTAAATTCGGGATCTTATCTCCTGAGGAGATTAGGAAGATCTCTGTAGTCTCTATCCTGACAAGTGAGATCCTCGATGAGGATGGCATACCCATTAGGAACTCTATAATGGATCCGAGGCTAGGAGTTATTGAGCCGGGGAGGAGGTGCGAGGTGTGTGGAAATACTATGGCACAGTGCCCAGGTCACTTCGGCCATCTGGAGCTGGCGAGACCTGTCATACACTATGGCTTTACGAAGCACATCTATGATCTTTTGAGAGCCACTTGTAGGAGCTGTGGCAGGCTGAAAATCCCTAGCGAGTATGTTTCTCGATACAGGGATCCGGAGAAGGCTGTGGAAGAGATAAGGAAGATCTATTCCAAGATGAGGAGTAGATGGCCCCTCCTAGCCAAGAGATATTCCGAGAGCCTTAAAAGGGAGGCTTTCAAAATATCTGAATGCCCATTCTGTGGTGCAAAGCAGTATAAGATAAGGCTTGAGAAGCCAACAATATTTTATGAGGAGAGGAAAGAAGATCTGGTTAAGCTTAACCCGGTGGAGATTAGGCAGAGGCTAGAAAGGATACCTAGCAGGGATCTAGAGCTCCTCGGCTACGATCCCGAGAGTGCTAGACCTGAGTGGATGGTCATAACGGTGTTACCCATACCCCCACTAAGTATAAGGCCATCAATAGTACTCGAGACAGGGGCTAGGTCTGAGGATGACTTGACACACAAGCTTGCAGATATAGTGAGGACAAATGAGAGGCTAAGGGAGCATATAAACCAGGGCGCTCCTAATATAATAGTAGAAGATCTATGGGAGCTCCTCCAGTACCACATAACCACATACTTCGATAACGAGGCGCCAGGGATACCCCCGGCCAAGCAGAGATATGGAAGGCCTCTGAGAACCCTGGCCCAGAGGCTCAAGGGTAAGGAGGGGAGGTTCAGAGGGAATCTCTCTGGTAAGAGGGTTGACTTCTCAGCTAGAAGCGTGATAAGCCCAGATCCATATATAAGTATAAATGAGGTCGGGGTTCCTGAATATATAGCCAAGATCCTCACAGTCCCTGAAACAGTTACGAAGTGGAATATCGAGGAGATGAGGAGATACATAATAAACGGTCCATATAAATGGCCAGGGGCTAACTATGTTATTGCGCCGGATGGTAGAAAAATAGATCTGAGGTATGTGAAGGATAGGAAAGCCCTGTCAGAGACCATAACCCCTGGCTGGATGGTTGAGAGGCACCTGGTGGACGGGGATATAGTGCTCTTTAATAGACAGCCCAGCCTCCATAGGATGAGCATAATGGCTCACAAGGTGAAGGTTCTACCCGGCAGGACATTTAGGCTCCACCTGAGTGTATGCCCACCATATAACGCTGACTTCGACGGGGATGAGATGAATCTCCACGTACCTCAGTCTGTAGAGGCTAGGGCAGAGGCTAGGCTTCTTCTCCTGGTGCAGGAGCATATATTATCCCCTAGATATGGGGGGCCCATTATAGGGGCGATCCAGGACTATATAAGCGGAGCATATATATTGACTAGCAAGGCGACTCTCCTCACTAAGGAGGAGGTCATAGATCTTCTAGCAGCGGCTAGATACGTAGGTCCTCTCCCAGAGCCAGCTATACTGTCTCCAAAGAGGTACTGGACCGGCAAGCAGCTTGTAAGCATGTTCCTCCCAGAGGACTTTAACTACAGAGGACCCTCCAACGTATCTGCAGGGCTTCTAAAATGTGATAACGAGGAGTGCTTCTGGGACTCCTATATAGTGATTAAGAAGGGCATGATGTTAGAAGGGGTTCTTGATAAGAAAGCCATAGGGGCTCAACAGCCTGAGACGCTTTTCCACCACCTGGTTAGGGAATATGGGAATGAGTTCGGAGCAAGATTTATTGATAACGTGTTTAGAATGTTTGTAAGGGTGTTGGAGAAGAAGGGCTTCACAATGACCTATGACGATGTATTGATCCCCCCTAGTGCTGAGAAAGAGATAGGGGAAGTGATAGCGAAGGCTTATAAAGAGGCGGAGAGACTCATAGAGCTCAAGGAAAAGGGAGAGCTGGAGCCTGTGCCGGGCAGAAGTATAGAAGAGACCCTCGAGATCAAGTTGATGGACGAGGTTCTCAGAAAGGCCAGGGAGGAGGCTGGCGAAGTGGCTGTTAAGTATCTAGATCCGTTTAACCATGCCTTTGTCATGGCTAGAACCGGTGCCAGGGGATCGTCTCTAAACCTGACTCAGATGGCTGCTAACCTAGGTCAGCAGTCTATAAGGGGTGAGAGGATCTATAGAGGGTATATGGGGAGGCCCCTGCCCCACTTCAAGCCTGGCGACATGACTCCCCCCGCTAGAGGCTTTGTTGCGAGTAGCTTTAGAAAGGGGCTCACACCAATAGAGATGTTCTACCACGCAGCAGGAGGTAGAGAGGGGCTTGTCGATACAGCTGTTAGAACCTCACAGAGTGGATATATGCAGAGGAGACTGATCAATGCTCTACAAGATCTCTATGTTGATTACGATGGCTCTGTGAGAACCCCTGAGGGATCTATAATACAATTCAGATACGGCGAGGATGGTATAGACCCCATGAAGAGCGTTCATGGAAAGAGCGTTAGCGTGGAGAGGGTTATTGAGAGGGTGGCCGGGTGGAGGTTATAGGCATGCCAGAACAGATCTCTAGGGAGGAGCTAGCTAGTTGGATAGCCTCTAGATGCCCCTACCTACCCCGGAAAATCGTTAACGAGTTTATCGATAAGGCTTTTGAGAAGAGACTGACCGAGGAGGAGATCGAGAGGGCGGTGGATCTGGTGTGCACCGAATATAGGGAGAACCTGATCGAGCCTGGCGAGCCTGTGGGAACTGTTACTGCGCAGAGCATCGGCGAGCCTGGAACACAGATGACGCTAAGAACCTTCCACTACGCAGGTGTTAGAGAGTTCAATGTTACGCTGGGGCTTCCTAGGCTCATAGAGCTTGTTGATGCTAGGAAGGTGCCTTCGACGCCGATAACATATATCTATCTTGATGAGGATCACAGATACGATCCTGAGAAGGCTAAGGAGGTTGCTAGAAAGATAGAGTTCACTAGGGTTGAGAACATAGTGTCTTCCATATACATAACAACTGGCTCTATAGTCCTCGAGATGGATCCTGATATTATGAGCGATAAGGGTGTAACGCTTGAGCAGATAAAGTCTGTTCTGAGGAAGTATGGGGATGTTGAGATAATTAGTGAGAATCCGCCAACAATATCTGTAAACGCTAATGTTGTGGATCTTATGAAGCTTCAGAAGCTCAGGGACAGGATCCTCAAGGCGAAGATAAAGGGGATTAAGGGGATCAAGAGGGTAATTATCCAGAAAAGAGGTGATGAATATATGCTGCTCGCCGAGGGAGTCAATCTAAAGGCGATACTGAAGGTAAGAGGTGTAGATCCATATAGAACATATAGCAACGACGTACACGAAATAGAAAAGGTCCTTGGAATAGAGGCTGCGAGGACAATGCTTATAAGGGAGATGATAGGGGTTCTCATGGAACAAGGGCTGGATGTGGATATAAGGCATGTAATGCTGGTGGCTGATATGATGACTAGGAATGGAACCGTTAGGCAGATAGGTAGGCACGGAGTTACAGGAGAGAAGGAGAGCGTGTTAGCGAGAGCAGCCTTTGAAGTCACTGTAAAGCACTTGCTAGATGCTGCAGCAAAGGGAGAGGTTGACGAGCTTGCGGGTGTTGCTGAGAATATAATAGTTGGGCAGCCTATCCAGCTAGGGACGGGGAAGGTAAATATATATATGAAGCCATATATAATACCAAGAGGTGGAGGAGGTCAGTAGCTGGTGTCGCAAGAGGCAGTAGCTGTGGATACACTTATAAAGAACATCGTGAAGGGTGGGAAGACCGTTATGGGGTATAGAAGATCTGTAAGGCTTCTGAAAACAGGAGGGCTCAAGGCTGTGATTGTTGCTGAGGGATCTCCAAATACTATTGTATCGGATGTGAAGTATTATGCCAGGCTAGGCAGCGTCCCAGTAATTATCTATAAGGGTTCGAGCATGGATCTGGGGGCTCTTATTGGTAGACCCCATCCCGTGAGCGTTATAGGAATCATAGATCCTGGTAATATAAGCATGGAAGTAATAGATTCTGTGGCGGAAAAGAATCTATAGTGGGGTGGATAACGGCTGTCAGAGATAAGACTCAGCTTGGAAGAAATGAGATATATATCACTCGTGCAAGATCTTACAGGAGCCACCATAAGGGACTGTATAGTGGATGAAGAGAACGACACACTGATATTCATAGTAAAGGAGGGGGAGGCCGGGCTCGCAATAGGAAAGAATGGGAGCAACGTGAAGAAGGTTAAGATGATCCTTAAGAAGAATATAGAGATAGTTGAGTACTCAAACGAGTTCGATCGGTTTGTGAGAAATATATTCGCTCCAGCAAGGATAGCCTCGATAAAGAAGGTAGAGCAACCTGGTGGGAGAACTGTTCTCTATGTCAGTGTTCATCCGCAGGACAAAGGGATAGCTATTGGCAAGGGAGGGAGGAATGTCCATAAGGCTAAACTAATACTGAAGAGATACTATAATATAGACAACGTGATCATAACCTAGCTATACCTAGCTATAAAGCCAAGATCTCTGAGGATGTGTAGCAGCTCATCTCGATATGGTGATGTGACTATAGTTACCTTAACCTCACAATTGCTTCTAAGCATATTAACAAGCCTTCTATCAAGATCTGCAGCAGCCTTACTAGCCCTGATCATGAGGGTGTTTGGCGAGATATAGCTGCTTTTCCTAGCAACGATCCTCACGGGATCGCTCAGCTCGAGTCGAGGATCTCCGAGGCCTATTGAGTAGTCATACAGATCTCTACATGATATTACAATAGCTACCGGCCAGCCCATTCTGATCCCCATCCTGAGACTGGGATTTAGATCTTTTAGGGCTTTGTTGGCCGAGACAGCTACTATGCAATCCCCCCTCGGCGTTAGATCTGTTTCTCTTGTGATCTCGAGGGTAGTTCTGTGTGTGGCCCTCACATTTCTATGGCCTCTAGCACGGATCACATCTATATATGCCTCTTCATAATAGTCCATGTCTTAGGCCTCAGAGCGCCTCAGCCTTTCTAGAGACTCCTCAACCCTCTTGCTCCAGGGTGCGCTATTAGATGATATGAAGATTGCATTTACCCCTGTGTCCTTAGCGCGTTTTAGCATGCTCCACACTTCTCTAGCTAATCTATCCAGCTCCTCCTCCTCATAATCACTTGGTGCTTCGTGCTGTGAGAATGGATATGTATCTTCTAGATCCTCTGGTACGAGGCCTATATATGGTGTGTAGAAGATCACATATATATCCTCAGGATCCGTTTCATACCCTAGTCTCTCAATAGCCTCTGCATACGCCTTGGACGACGAAAAAGGTTTCGATGAACTATCTCCTGGGATCAGCACAAATATCTTTCCACGCCTCGCCTGACTATTCAGGAGATATTCGAGGTATTTCTGGAGCATCCTCCTTGTTCTGATTATCTGGGGCTTAAGCATGGATCTGGATCCGTATATGAAGAGCCCCCTTCTCCCCTTAGAGTAAGGTGTGTATAGCTCTACTAACTCGGCGTTTTTTTCAAGCTTTCTCATGGCATCTACTAGTGAACTGTGAGAGTATGATCTCTCTGCGAGGAGATCCCATAGCCTTCCCTCTCTAATATATGTCTTCACCCTCCTGATCTCCTTATCGATCGCGTAGAGGTTATGTAGGGATAGGGTTCTTACTCTTTCCCTCTGAGGCATCTCCAGAAGATCTTTTGGCGCATATTTAGAGCATACCGGGCAGTTACACGGAAAAACCTCTAGATCTTCTAGCCTCTCAGTGCCATATTCGGTGATATATCTATTATCCTTAGCATATAGTATATAGCTAGCTGAGTCAAACATATCCACTCCAAGAGCAACGGCAAATGGTATGAACATGGGATGCCCGGCTCCAAATAGGTGGATAGGCATGCTGGGACTGAGCTCCTCCTTAGCTGTAATAATCATATCCATGACCTTCGAGTATCTATAGCTCTGGAGAAATGTTACAGGGCTCCCGATCCCGTAGATGGAGTACCCCTCTATCTGCGAGGCCTCTCTAGCGGATCTCCTCACTAGGTCTAGATATCCGCCCCCTTGTATCGGTAATACCCAGAGTGTCCCAGAACCCTGAACTATGTCTATGACTTCCCATGCCCTTTTAAGAGTCTCCTCAACGCTATGGAGAGCCTCTTCATAGTTTGAATCCTCTTTAGTAGGTATATCTAGGATCACTGCCATATCGCTTCCGATCCTCTCTTGGTACTCCACGATCTCTCTATTTACAACATCAACCTTCCCATAGATCATGTGTTGATATGCACCAGAATCAGTCATTATAACTCCTGAGAACCCTGTAATGCTCCTCAGCCCCTTCTCAACAGCTTCTTCTCCAAAGCGTTTCTTTATTAAATAAGCATTCGTCATTATCGCTTTAAATCCTATCGCCTCAATATCTGTAGGCGATAATACAGCGTTTCTATCCAGCTGCTCATAAGGATCTATTACAGGTAAAAAAACAGGTGTTTCTAGCCTGCCGCTCTTGGTGCCTAAGACCCCTATCCTGCCCATGAGATCTTTATCCTTGATCTGAAAACTATCAGGCATCTCAGCCCCTCTTAGACCTCTTACTCTCCATATACTCTTGCCAGAGATCATATATCTTGTTAGCCAGGGCTCCAGAACCCTCGACACCGTTTTCCGAAACTCTATATCTATCTAGGATCACAACTAACCCCGTCTCCTTGTAGATCCTCACATTTGCGGGGTTTATATTTAGCCTTTGGACGACTATGTTGAAGAACTCCTCAGGATCGAATATAGGGATTTCCTCAACAATTATCTCGGAGATCCTTGAGCCACTTATGACAACCCTGAAAAACTTCTTCCCCTCTGAATCAGCATCTCCAAGCACTATATTCATACTAGGCTGGTCAATCCCTAAAAGGGTGCCTCTATAGACCTTCCCATCCACAAGTCTGACATAGACCTTCTTATCCACTAGACTACTGACCTCGCTATAGAACCTCCTCAGACTTGCAGGCGTGCTCACAGGCTCATCACCTCTATAAATTCCTATCAAGGAGGATATTATTACTGACCCCTTTTCCCGCCCTCAGATCGTCATTGATCATCATCTCTTTCAGGCGGATCATCTGTTCCTTCATCTATTCGGGTTTACATCTATCATCTGGGCGTTATCAATGCTCTTCAGACTCAGGCCTAGGATCTTGTTTATAGCATGGGGCTAACCCCCACACCTATCGAGAGGGTTAGCGCTCCCTCATCGTCAGAGGTCATAGAGCCTCTTTCAAAAATAAACAAGAATGTAGAAAGCTAGTAAAACCATCCCCGCCCTTAAGGACGAGGCTTTCTGTTGTAACTCTCTTACAAGCTGGTGCTATTAATCAAAAATATAAGCCTTAGGGCGCAGCATTGAAGGAGGCAGGTGCTATAGTGTCTGGCCGAGGTCGTTTAAAGCTAAAGGACATGTTTAGGAGAAGGGTCAGGGTTATATCTATAAAGGATAGTAGGATACCTAGGGTAAAGTTGATCGAGATGGAGGGGGATAAATTGAAAATATCGATGGATCTTCATTCCGAGCTCATAGTATTTAGCGAGGGTGAGGAACTCGAGCTAGTTATTTCGAAGAATGTCCCGGCATATGTTGAAGGGAGGGACTTCTGCGCTAGGGGAGCGGTAGTTAGTCTCAAGGGGGAGGGGGATTCTGGGAAGGTTATTATCAGCCTCTGGGGGTATTTGGCTATATTGAATTTAGAGGACCTATCTATCCTTAAGGGCCTCGATCTAAAACCAACTGATCAGTTATATTACTGCCTATTAAAAGAAGAATGAACCCGGCCCTTTGACTATGAGAACAAAAAACAGCTTCTCAGGAATAGGTATTTAAAGATCATTAGAGTAGAGATACGCCACTGATCTGCCCTGAAGAGCTAGGTTTGTCCTCCATTCAATACTCAATACCATTAACGATTCACGGTGGAAAGGGGTTGATATCCGATCTCATCCCGATTATAGAGGAAAAGATGATCTTAGGTGGAGTTAAAGGACAAAGTTCTGGCCTCTACATAATTATGATCCTTTTTTCTACTGAGGATCTTCTTTACCTCACTGGCAACCCTCTTTACCTCAGCATCTAGCTCGCTGTAATGGTGTTTCTTCAGATGGTCTTCGGGGAACATGCTAATGAGCCTTCTACCGCAGATAAGGCATTGTTCTGGTCTCTTATCCCTATCGATCCTGGATTGTACTGTGGATAATATGATAGGGGTGGCTATTATTATGAGGAACTCGGCGAGCTTTCTATCCCCTGCCTTCTCGTTGATTCTCTGCACAAAGCCTCTGAGCTGGTGCTTTGAAATTCCATATCTATCGTTTGCGAGGGAAGGTGGAAGAGATCCTCCTAGATATTCTAGGAGTGCCTTAAGAACCTCTGCTCTTCCAGCCATTTTCTTAAGTACTAGGTATTCTAGAACCTCCATGGCGGGTGATATATACCCTCTATCCATTCTCCTACCTGATAAAGAGCTAATTATATAATAGATTATATATAAGCATTCGCCTATATAACCTATATCTGTGTATTACCCCCAGCGATCTAGCTCATTTCTAACTTATTCTACTATATCTAGCCTTTATTTAGACACTAGTCTATATAGTAGCGAATGGTGAATAATAGATTGGATATATATATATGTCTACGGATAAGTTTTCTTTGGAACCCTGGAGGGGTTGATCGTCGTGACGATCATTATCAAGAAAATAGATTCTGAGAGCTTTGAACTAGATATAAGGATGCCAAGAGTGGTTTCGATAAAGATAGATCAGAAGAAGCTGAGACAGATAGATGATCTAGTAAGAAAAACAGGGTATAAGAATAGAAGTGAGTTTATAAGAGACGCAATAGATATCTACCTCAAGATCTTAGAGCAGACTTTAAGCAAGAGCACTTCTGGAGGTGTTCAAGGATCCACAGGAGTTGAGTCGATAAGGGAGAGGATTTTATCCCTACTCTCGAAATAATGAGCAATTTCGCCCCTATGAAAGAGCATATTATCTTAAGAAAATTTTTTATCAAGCTATCTAAGATCTAGATGCTCCGCTATAGGCTACCTGGATCAGGACATGTAAAAGCGCAATGCCTATACATATACATGCTTTCTAAGAAACTCAGCTACGTGAATCACAAATGAAAGCCTCCCCCACTAGTGCGGGGTATATTTTATGTTTTTAAGCTTTCTAGGAAAATATCCGTTGTTGTGATGAGTATATGGATAGAGTTTTGAGAGTCTGGGATAATGCCTTGGATGATTACTCAGCTGTCGTTCCATACCGCTTGTCCCCCGATGATCATTGATTATCACTGATATTAATTTGTTTTGAATTGCTTTGCTTCTTGATCCACAGGGTTTTGATCCTGCGGCATCGGGGGACTTCCACCTCCCCCAAAGAGATCTTGGGATCTCTATGGGCTCGCCGGTAGCTGTTGAGCCCAGCGGCACCGGGCTCCCATCTACCCTTGGATCCCTAGGCTCTATTGAGGCAGAGCCCCCATCTAGAGCCTCGGTCTCGGGATCTCTAGGCATCATCACATCCCGAGGTCTCTCCACACCCAGGTCCAGCATAGATATCGTCTCATCCTCAATACAATTATGGATTAGATGCGTATAAGCTTAAGCCCAGGCAACAAACGAATATAAATGCATTCCCATTACCATGAAAAAGGATACAGCCCAGCCCGATGATTATTAGAATAG
>JAVVGE010000047.1:0-16543 GCA_032249255.1 Desulfurococcales archaeon
TGTAACTACGGTAGAGCATTACAGAAGTCACAATAGATTTCATAAAGTGTTCACCTCATGTAGAGTTCGTCGAAATCTTAAATACCTTAATACTAATTACAACTGAAAGCCTCGCCTTTTAAGGCGGGATGGTTTTATTAGCTTCCAGGTACTTGTTTTTGAAGGGGCTCTATGGCCTCTGGCAGTGAAGGTTTGCTAACCCTTTCAATTGGAATGAGGGTTAGTCCCGAGCCTGGGGCTATAGAGCTCCTCAAGAGATACAATGTCGCTCTCAACTATGCCATAAACAGGATTCTGAGCCTGGGTCTGAGAAGCATTGGGAGGGTTCATAACGCTCTATATAGAGAGCTCAAAGAATGGTTTGGTCTCCCACCTAGGATTGCTGTTGACTGCTATAGGGATGCCCTTGCAAATGCCGATGCCTGGAGGAACAATCCTAAGAAAGGGAGAAAGCCTAGGGTTAGGAAGCTATCTATGCTTCTGCATCAAGGCTCGGGATACAGGGTTAAAGAAGGCTACGTAGAGATCATGGGAGGGATCAGGCTTAGGATAATTGGCTAGGACAGGAGGTATGATCAGTATGAGAATAGGGAGGCTAGGCTTGTCTATAGAGAGGGTAAGATGATTCTGTGGATATCAAAGAAGATACCAAGGCCAGAGCCTTACCAGCCTAGGGATGTTGTTGCTGTTGATGTTAATGAGAGGAAGATAGTCTATGGAAACCACGAGATAAACAAGAAGAGCGACACGGGCATTGATAGAGCCTATAGATGGAAACTCCTTACCGAGAATCTCCAGAAGAAATACTCATCAACTAGATACCCAGCCTGAAGGAGAAGAGGGATCCTGAATAGAATAAGATCCTATCATAGGAAGTCTAGGAATATATTGGAGGACTGGGCTTGGAAAACAGCCTTGGAGATTGTGGAGCTGGCTAAGAAGCTTGGATATGCAGTCGCTAGAGAGGATCTCACGGAGCTGATAAACACACTGAGGAAGATCAAGAGCAAGGATCACAGGACAAAGCTCATAATAATGGGATATTCAAGGCTTGGGAAGTGGATAGACTGGCAGGCAGAGAAACACGGGGTTCCACTAGCAATAGTAAACCCAAGCGGGACATCATCGGAATGCCCAAAATGCGATTCAAAGCTGGAGGAGACTGGCTATAGAAGGCTTAGATGCCCCAGATGTAGTTTCGAAGCAGACAGAGACGTTATAGGGAAGCTAAATACAAGGAAGAGGGCTTTGAAAAAGCTAAAGATCAAAGTAATTCCTGGGGGGATCTCTGACCACCCCGTCTGCCCCCCAGATGACGGGTGTATCCCCGAATAGATGGGGGGACCGATGAACCGCCCTAAGGGAACCCTCGCCCCCTAGGGCGGGGAGGAGGTCAGTTAAATATAGTAATGGTCAACGCACTTGAAGAATGATTTCCAAGCCTCTCCATGCTTCTGAATTACTGCTTGGTCATTGATGTATAGCGTCTCCTTTGATGGTATTGATATATTTCATTGATTTATTTTTACTATATTTATCTCTTTTCTTCTCTTTATCGTCGATCCTTTCATGAAAAAGTCTACTTCTTTCTCATAGTTGAGCTCATTAATAACTTAGTACATATTAAAACAACACCAAATGGTTATTTTTCTATATATTTTGGAAATAGCCTTAGCCTAAAAGCTTTCAAACTGCTTTTTACTATCCTTTACTAGCTTTCTTAAGGCTTAGAAGAGATCG
Organism: Desulfurococcales archaeon; assembly: GCA_032249255.1. Lineage (GTDB taxonomy): Archaea > Thermoproteota > Thermoprotei_A > Sulfolobales > AG1 > AG1. The sequence continues at coordinate 1,741 of JAVVGE010000047.1, forward strand.
TGGTCCCACGGGTCGGATTAGGATCTCCCTTGGATCATTCTACTAGCGCGTCCACTATGTAGAGCCCTGCCCCCATGTTATAGAACATGGAAGCTTTAAAAATCCCCGTCTTAAAGGGCATGTTTGCCAGCCTAAATATCACTTCTATATCTCCTTCGAACCTTTACCATGGATCAAGGTTTTCTATATAGAGCTCGAGAGCTCTCTAGCACGCTGCGGGTGATGGTTAAGATTTATTAATATGTGGCTCTATAGATTATTTGGTTATTGTGATGGGGGATAGAGGTTATAGTTCTAGTGGGTATAGGAGGATGATGAAGGAGATTAGAAGGCTTAAGGAGAGGCTCAGGGGTTATGCTAAATATGTGCTGGATCTTCTTGGGGATCTTGACGATTCCAGGGATCTTGTGGAGCAGGTTAGGGAGGGTCTGGAGAAGATGGTTGATGAAGAGAGCCACGTGCTCCCTGAAGTTATTACATTGGCTGGTGAGAGTTATGGGGCTAAGGAGATCTTAGAGTTTATAAGGGGCGCTCCCGCTACTCAGATCGAGATGTTCAGAGAGATTCTTAGGAAAGAGCTTTCTAGGAGGAGAAGTCTCTGGAGGGATATAGAGAGGATCGAGAAGGCTGTGGAGGGATATGTGAAGGAGCTCGGTGTGTACATGCCCTTCGAGATACTTAAGTATGATAGGTTCTGCTTTAGAGATGGTGAGTGCCACTATATGTTTAAGGTTGAAGTAGGATCTAGAAGATATCTAGATGAGTTTGAGGGTACGCTGGAAGATCTTATAGAGCTTTTTAAGGAAGTAGTTGCTATAGAGGCTGAGAATATATCTAGACTTATCTCGAAAGCTAGGAGGGAGAGGAGTAGAGTTGCTAGAGAGCTTAGAGGATTTGAAGATCTAATGAGGGAGATCGAGAGATATGTATATGATAATGCCATACTCGCTATATCAGGAGATAAGCTAGCTAGACCCGGCTCCTGGAGGGGCATGCCCGACGAAGTTATTGAGGGCCTTAATATGGGTCTTAAAAAAGCTGGGAAGATAGAGATTGTAAATTGGGATGCAACGAGGATAGGGAAAGACCTCGTAGTCTATGGAGCTAATCCCGGGCTCTGGCCAGAATTCTATCCCTGGTTTAGAGACTCGCTTAGTAAGAGTAGAGTCATCACGATACTTCTCAGAAGCTTTAAGAAGGAGATCGATGAGGCCTCGGGCCTCCCCATAAAGGAGATCAGGGGATACATAGTATATTTCGAGGATAATGGAATAAGATACTACCAGCTATCCGCGAAAGAGCTTCTCGAGGCGTATACAAAGGACCCAGAAACAGGGGAGAGGATTGAGCCGGAACCTGCTGTGATCTTCTGCGGCCCAAATAATGAAATGATCTACTCTGTAACATCCTACAAGGAAGACCCTAATAAAGCTGATCGAGCTATCTCTGGGCATTGATGAAGATCTTCACTGCTTTATCTCCTCCCTTTTCTCTTGAGTATTTCAGCCAGTAGCGGGATCTCTCTAAACTTGTTTCTATCAATTCTGTCCCAGTATATCCCAATAGGCTTTCTATACGCCTTCTCCACTTCTACAACCCTCGTGGGCGTTATAATTAGATCAACGGGGAGGTCGTGTTTCTCCATGGGTATCTCTCGATTTATTATCTGCAGATCATGTACAGTGGTGATTACAGGGGTGTCCTCGGTAACTAGCCCCAGTTCCCGCAATACCCCGTACTCGAGATCCGCGTATCCCCCTCCTTTCCCCAGTCTAGCGCCCATCTTGTTCACTGCTACAGAGCCCACTATCACTAGATCTACTTTGGGTATCTCATCAATAGAGGCTTTTAAGCCCCATACAAAGGATCCTCTTATAGTCGATGCCTCCGAGATCTTGCTAACTGGTATAGATCTGGGATCAAGTATTAGGAAGCCCTCCCTAAGCCTGGGAGTGGGCATAATTACGAGTTTACCAGCTCTGAGGGAGAGATACCTAGCCCTTGTCTGAGGAGAATCTGGATTGATCTTAACTACTCTGGCCTGCCTAAACTCTGGAAGCCCAGACACAGTCTCACATGCTAGTTCGGAGCCAGCGAAGTTGGGTATCCTCCCATGAATTGGTTTAGGGGGTCTTGAAACGCCTCTCTCCTCTAAGATCCTCCAGACCATATCCCTAATCTCGGCCTTAAGCTCTGCGGATCCTTCTCCATCCTGCATATAGTTTCGAGATAGTTTTGTCTAACAGGTTAAAAGGAGCCTTGCGGAATTGATCTAGCCATATCCAAAACCAAAAGATCATATCTTACCAGAGATCATAGGCTCTCTATCTAATTATATGGCGCCGGGGGGAGGACTCGAACCTCCGACCACCGGGTTAACAGCCCGGCGCTCTACCAGCTGAGCTACCCCGGCCAATTCTATATAACTCATCGGAGCTTTTTAGCTTTTCCAGCTTCTCCTCTCGCGCCATGATCTAATGTCTCAATATACATAAGACATATGGAAAAGCTTATAATTTCTAATAGGATATTATTTTTAGGTGGGGGCTAGTGTTCATATTATTCGATCCAATAGCGCTGACACTAATGGTTCTGGGATACATAGTGATGTTTATACTAGCATCTACCATAGCTCCTAAGGTTGCTGGAAGACTCTCAGGGGCGTTCTCCCTATATACTTCGATGGCGCTGACACTGATTCTCATAATACTAGTATTTACAGGAACGCTCTTTGGTATAGTATATGCTATCCAAACTTGGAGAGGCGCTCCCCTCAGCCTCAGCGACCCTGGAATTGTAACCGGCTTCATACTTCCGATAATGCTGTTCGTGGTAATAGCCAACCTATTCACATATATACTCTCACCAATAATGATAAATCTCTTTTACGGAGCAACCCCAGATCCGAGGCTCCAAGAGATAGTTAATAGTGTAGCCGCGAGACTAGGTGTCAAGCCGCCGAAGGCTGTGAGGGTTAGAGGTCCTCCAAACGCGTTTGCATATGGAAACATATTCCTAGGAAAATATGTAGCTGTTACTGACGGGATGATGGAGCTTGCAGATCAAAGGGAGTTAGAAGCCGTTATAGGACATGAGATAGGTCATCATAAGCACAGGGATAACGCTATAATGCTCTTCCTAGGGATCCTGCCATCAGTAATATACTACCTAGGAGTGAGCCTAGTCCATCTTGGGCTATGGGGTGGAGGGAATAACAGGAGGAACGGCTCCAGCCCTGCTATATTGATTGCGGTGGGGATAGCTGTTGTCATAATATCATTCGTGCTCCAGATACTGATCCTAGCGTTTAGCAGGCTCAGGGAATACTATGCGGATCTTGAGGGTGCTAAGGCAGCCGGTAGGAGTGCTATGCAGGCAGCACTAGCTAAAATACATATTTTCTATAGAAGGAACCCGGAGATCCATCAGAGTGTTGGGGAGAGTAAGCTGAGAGCCCTATTTATATACGCATTAACCGAAGCCGTTGCAGAGCCCTTCTACAGAGTTACTAGGGCCGATATCGAGAGGATAATGAGATCCGAGTACTCATCACTAGAAGAAATTCTAGCGACACACCCACCTATACCTAAGAGACTTAGATTCCTTGAAAACTTATCATGGATATCGCCATAGTGTTAGAATATCTATAATATCTATATCTATAATGGCTTATTAACCTAGCACTTTTTTAATCCCAGTATTTCTTCGTAGACATATAGATCTTCTCCCGCTCAAGCACCCTCACATATAGATCCTCATCATCCCTCGATGAAGCTATTATATCAGCGGCACTCTCGGGTCCGACCCCCCTACCCATCAGAACCACTATAGCTTTCTTTCCATAGCTTGCGACGAGGTTAGCCGTTCTCACGAGCATCGTGATCGCATCTTTCTCCTCATCTCCTAAGGCCTTGGGATCCCTGAGAATCTCTGGATTCTTCACAATTCTCCTAATTAGATCCCTAGATAGTTGAAAGCCGTATTTGTTTACGCCAACGAAAACAGATCCGCATGAAGGACATGAGATCTTTGGGGGTAGATCCTTTACCCTGGCTATATAGCTATAGCCACACATGATACATATAAGCTCAGCCTCCTTCTCCTCGAGCCTCCTTCTCACAAGCTCAGCTACTAAGTTCCTTGGAATAGACTGGCTTCTAACCCTTTCGAAACCAGAGATGCATCTATAGATCTCAGCTCCTAGTGGGGTAGGCCCCCTCAGATCCAGGGCTATGATCCTTGCTCTGCCCTCTCTAATCCTTATAAGGAGATCTCTCAGCCCCTCTAGATCTAGCTCTTCATATAGCATATCCTTCAGAGCCTCCTCACCAACTACACTTTCTTCAAAGTGCTTCGCATGCTTCAGAGCCTCCTCAAAAGGATAGTCCCTATCCACGGCACCCATCTTCTTCGCAACCGCTACCAGGTGCCACCTATAGGAACCACTAGATCTCGCAGCCCCCAGTACTCTAGAATATATCTCTTCAGGATCTCTCCACGATGTCAGGATCCTCTCAAGATCTTTAGACGTTAGCCCAAATTGCTGAGCCACTATGATACCATAGGGAGTTGCTTTATAAGACACTGAGGGGCCTAGAAAGCTTAGTATATATAAACCTAGAGCCTCGCTAGCTCTTGAACCTATGCAAGCATGTATAATGGATACTCTGATCCCCGCATCTCTCCAACTCTCTATAAGAACTAGATCTTCGCCTGGGACTGGGTAGCCGTTGTATACATGCTCTCTAACGATATTTATAACTCTCTCCATAGCGCTTCTATCGACGGGATATCTCTCTAGAACCGCTGTAGATCTGTTCAAAGATTCTCTGAGCATCATGCAGACCTCCCTAGCAACTCTCCTGTCAACTGGGATCTGTTGTCCAATCCACCTGGGAATAGATCCCTCGGCATCCTCCACAGGCTCAACATAGATAGTGTCTCCCTCAGATTCAACAACCCTCCAAAGAGATCCCCCAAGTACTATGACGACGCCCGGAGATACCTCTTTAGCAACGAATCTCTCATCCAGCTCACCTATAGATCTGTTTGAAATCACGTTAACAACCCTATAGCTCTTGGTATCTATTATCATCGTGGCTCTATAGTAGTACTGCTTAGCCCTTCTACCCCTAGAGAGCTTCTTATAACCGCTCTCGTCCGAGATCCTGAGGATCCCTATGCTAGATAGGAATTCAGCTACCTTCTCAACGATCTGTTGCGTGAGGTTTCTAAAGGGATATGCCTTAGACAGTATTCTAATAACCTCGTCTATGGATATAGAATCCTCTTCAAGCACTAAACCGGCTATCTGGTGCGCAAGCACATCGAGGGGGAGCTCTCTAGGGGATATCCTCTCGATCTCTTTATAGGGATTGCTCGAGCAAGCTCTTCTAGCTATGACAGCGCTCTCAGCTATATCATATATATTCTCGCTAGCTATTATATAGCCTGTAGATAGGGCCTCCTCCCTATGCCCGCTCCTACCAATTCTCTGCAGCATCTTCATAGCCTGTCTAGGCGACATATACTGGATAACAATCTCCACACTCCCTACATCTATTCCCAGCTCGAGGCTCGATGTGGCAACAACGGCTGAGATCCTCCCCTCTCGAAGATCGCTCTCAACAGCCTCCCTAGCATCCCTTGATAGGGATCCGTGGTGGACCCCCACAGAAAGACCTCTCCGCCTGAGCTCGGCTCCCAGCCTTTCTGCCTGATCCCTGGTGTTGGTAAATACTATAGCCGAACCCCTGGATCTACTCAGGATCTCCTCTATCTTAGAGACCCTGGCTGAGAAGAAATGATCTAGATCTTCGTCTCTAGCTGAGACATTAACCGGTATTGGACTATAAACTGAGGTAATGCAAGGCTTTCCAGATCTATCTACTATTATTTCTACATTAACGCTTGGCCCGGCGAGGAACTGGGCAGTCTCGAAAGGGTTTCCAATGCTTCCAGAGATCCCGATCCTTATGAAGGGGCCGGCATATCTCTTAAGTCTCTCGAGAGCAGCCACAAGCTCTGAACCTCTTTCGCTGGAGATTAGCTCATGGATCTCATCTACGATCACGTAATCTATATTCGAGAACTTCGGAACGAGATCCTTATTAATGATCAAATATTGCAGAGACTCAGGAGTAGTTATAACCATTGTAGGAGGCTTCCAACTCATCCTCTTTCTAGCACTTCTAGGGGTGTCCCCATGCCACACACCAACCCCCAACCCTATCTCGCTGAAAAGTTTTTCCAATCTGGTCATAAGATCCCTGTTAAGGGCTCTAAGAGGTGTTATATAAAGGATCCTGGGATCTTCGCCCACATTCTCAAGGATCCTGGAGAGTATTGGAAAGAGAGCCGCTTCCGTCTTACCACTCCCCGTCGGGGCTATTATAAGGGCATGCCTCTCTATCCTTAGTAAAACCGGTATTGAGATCCTCTGGATTCTTGTAGGCCTTATATATCCAAGCTTTTTAATTACTTGCTGCAGCCTCGGATGTAAAAGTGAGAATACATCGTCTTCTACATTGCCACTCATACTAACCACTTATCCCTCTCTCAACTCTATTTTTAACTCTACAGTAGATCATCTTATTTAAGGCCCCAATAGCTCTGATCATCGTCTCTCGAGAGTATTCACATCTCCAGTGCATCAAAGCGTTTCCCCGCTAACGGTATTTGATGGTGTTTCCGAGCGGATTGAGCCTAGGTGTGGGTCCACCAGCTTCACACACACCACATGGGCCCCAGTCGAGCCCAACGCCACAGGCCTCCCATCTGAGGATATATTTCAAGCCGATTTTTATAGCCCCCACAACGTCTCTCTCAACAACCCTGCCATCGACATATGCTATCCTCAATACTATCTTTATCGCTTTGTATCTACCGTTAGCCCTCCTCACCACAGCGCGGATCACGGGGGCTGTATCCATCAATCCTCTTCATCGAGAATGGATCCACGCTTGGGGACCCCCTTCTCAGATACCCTTACAACATGTATAGGCCTATCCTCGAGAAGCTTTCTCGGCTTAGATACACTCCACTGATAATCCTGTGCATAAGCCTCCCATCCTTATCACTCTCCATCCTCTCCTTATCATCACCATCGATATCTCCTATAACTACTACAGTTTTGTTCTCCCTAGCAAGATCCTCTATGATGCTAGCAACCTTATAGAGTATATCCCGCTTCCTATCCCTCTCCCTAAGCTTCCTCAATTTCCTCCTAACATCCCTCCCCACAGTAGATCTTCTCCTCGAGATCCTCTCCCTCCCAACTGAATAAGCTATGACAATTTTTCCAAGGCTAGTCTCAACCCTTATAATCTCGGCTAGAACGTCGTCCCTGAATACTACTATTGTAACATTATTCTCATTAACATCGAGAGAAACAACATTACTAGGATCATAGGTGATCTCGAAGGATCTTGAGAATGCTAAGTAGGCAATCACCCTCCTCCCATTAGATTCTAGCTTTAGCTCGCTCGATAGTCTCCAGCCGCTGTAGAGGTATCTATACAACTGCTTATTATTCCTATACCTCAGCTCTATCCAGCCTCTATGGGTTCTAAGCATTATACCACCATTCTCGAGACCCCAATCCTGGTTATCTGAGTAGGTTATCTTGACCATCCTAACCTCTGGCTTCCCTGTGTAAGCTCTACCCTTCTTCAAAAGCTCTCTAAAAGCTTTAGCCCTCCTAACAGCATCCTCTATAGGCACCCTTAACAACCCTAGGAGGCGTCCATGGGTATTGCTCTCTGTACCTCTCGTAGAAGACCCTATGTAGTGTTTTCTGGGAGGATTTATGCTCTAATGCATACCCAACCATCTTCCCAATCATTTTTTAAGATGCCCCACTATATCCCCTAGAGCTTCTCTAGCTGGCTTGTTAGCATAGCAATCAAGCACAATAGCTCTACGAAGAACCTTGAAAAGCTTCTCCAAGACACCGATCCCTCATACATAGACCAAATATACAAGCATCCAGAATATTAAAACCTAGTAATCTGTTTAGTAATACTGGTACCCCCTCTCCTAGTAATCCCAATAAGCTTCCTCAACCCTCCTCCACTCCTTGAAACACCGAGAACCCTAGCAAACCCCCAGTACTAAGATAACGCTCTCTATACCAACTCCAAGTATTTACATATTTAAACTTACCCGTCAGCTCTGTAACAGCCTCACCTTATCATCTAACATAGCTATGGATTAGAGATTTATAAGGATTGAGGATCTACTCCCATTTCCCCAATCATTGTCCACTATAGAGGGATAGATATAAAAACCTAGGATAGCTGTTTTTGAAGCTGTTTTGAGTTTCATATGAGTTACAAGGTTTGGTGGAAATCACTCTGTAAAGTCCCACAATACGAATGGGAGTAGAGACCCAAGTAAGGCTCATGTAAATACCAAGAAGTATAGGAGAACCAGGGTGAAGGGATTTCCCCACAACAATGATCCTGGGGAAGCGATGAAAGAGAAGCTGTGGCCCGGTTCGCCCAAAATGGATAGAGCCCAGCGATATTGATCCCGATGAAAAAGGATCCAAGGTTAATGAAAGTAAGGGAAGAGGGCTTGATCAAAGATGTCGAGCCCAATGAAACCTGAACCCCTACACAAACACTGGCAAATTAAAAGAAAATCTATAAATTAGGCTACTGGTTTTGAAACGGCATGGCTACTCGATGGATTTCTTTTTACTACTCCGCCTAGAAGATCTGAGTTTTTTCGGCTTACTCTCCTCTTCTTCCTCCTCGATCTCTACCTCTTGCCTCCTAACATAGCCTGATAATCTATCTAGTAGTTTTTTCGCCTCATTTATATCTATCTCTCCTGAAACGATCGAGTCCCAGAGCTCTGTAACCTGGATCATAGTGTTAATCTCATCTAGATTCAGAAGAAGATCCGAGACCTCGGCTTCGGTCTCCTCAGCAGGTGCTTCACCGACTACCTCTTCAGCTTCAACTTCTTCACCAACTTCTTCGATCTCCTCCTTCTCGCTCATCCCGATACAGGCACCTTCCTAATAAATAGAGTATATAGACGTCTTATTAATGCAACACAAGCTCTGCTAATAACCTCTTCAGAGGAGCTAAAGCAACGAGCCCTCGATGCTGGTGAGACCAAGTTTTAGGAATTACATCAGCCATAGAAATAGAGTGGTGCTCATCGCTATGGATCCTCACACCATGCGTATTCGCTCTGCATGCCGCTTGACCCAGGCATCTGCTTATACAACCTAGAAATAGCAGATCAACTGATCATATATCCTAACCTAAATACTAGGAATGTAAGTTATAGGGCTATTTCGAGAAGCTCTCTAGGCGGTTCTAAGAATATATCGAGAGGCAGGAAAGCTGTTACCGTGAAGTTGGGTACGTCTACGAGCTGGCTTATCCTCAGATCTATTGCTACACTCGCTATCACATATGCCTGCTCCCTAGTATATCCAACCCTCTCTAACAGATCTATTGCATTGAGAAGGGCATGCCTGGCAGAGAGAGTCGTGTTCTCAGACTCATTTTTATCATCAATAACGCCGAAACCTGTTATTGCCACGGTCTTAGACCACGTGAATCTTCTAAGAGAGTTCTCTGAAGGCCTAAACACCGGAGATCTTATGTTATACTTCTTCGACCCTTCCCTAACTATATAGAATCTCAGCCTAGCCCTAGCCCTCATCTCCACCGCGGTGCCGCATACCTCCCCATCTCCTTGAGTGAAGTGCGCATCTCCTATAGAGAATAAGGCTCCCTCAACAAATACGGGAAAGTATACCCTAGATCCAGGGCTAAAATGCCTTACATCTAGATTACCTCCATTCTCTCTAGGCGGTATTGTTCTCAGACCCTCAGACGCTATTGGCTCTCTCTGTGGAACAGCTCCTCTGGGGTCGGGAGGTAAGACGATCCCGCCTCTAGCTCTTAGATCTTCCTCCCTCCTTCGTATAGATTCCAGAAGAGCCTTAGAAGGCGCCACTCCCATAACCCCAAAGAATGGGTCCCCAGGGATCCTGACATTAGGTATTTCCGGCGATACAGCGTAGCCCCCATCAATAATCCATCTAGCCTTATAGGGTTTTGGGAATAGATCTCTTAAGAAGCCGAATCCAGGGATGACAACAGAAAAGCCAAAGCTATCAGACACTATGTCAAGAATTTCAACGACTAATAGATCCCCCGGCTTCGCTCCCTTCACGTAGATAGGTCCTGTAAGAGGATGCACTAGGTTTAGATCAGCGTTTGAAACATCTTCAATCCCCGATCTATTGCTTATCTGACCGTCTAGAGCATCTCTAGTCTCTATCTCAACTATATCTCCTGGCTCTACCTCTATAGACGGCTTTATATCTGGATGCCACCTATTATGACATATATCTGGCTCATCTACACATCTCGATCCAGATTTTATGGAGAGTCTCTTAACCATAGAATATCACCCTTATGGTAGGTACGTAGGAAATATATAAAATGCAATGAAGCGGATTTATATCCACCAATCATATTTCCTCTTGCTATCTCAGCTCTATGACCGGCTCTCCTATGCTCATTGTAAATCCCTTAATATTTAAGCTAAACAGGCCTTGTCCCTTAGGGGGGTTTATATATGCCAATAAGCATATAGATGTGGCTGTGATGGGTATTGGTGGTTGTTTTAGGGCTTTAGGGTCGATAAGCCCGATGATTATAGAGATAGAATCAATAGTCCTGGTCAGAGGGTTAGAACCTAAGACCTGGCAATAGAAGATATGATTCCCTTTCAATTCCATAGAAGATCTTCTTTTCTATGCTGGGATCTCGGGCGTTACTTCTCCGGTGGGGGGTAAGCGGGTTATAGGTCTATCTTCACAGTCATCGGGCTTTTCTCAGCCCCCAAAACCATACACCTCATCACTGCTATAAATATCCACCTAGAAAGCTTAAAAACACAAATACTACTTCTGCCCTGAAGAGCGAGGATTGCCCTGTTGCCATGTTTCTCTGGCCTGGTATCTCCTTAGAGGTCTACAGGATCATATTGCTCCTTCTATATACAGGCCCCATTCTCTTAGCTATAATAATTGGTGTGTCATCCAATAATCTTCTGCCATATCCTATCTACAGTCTCTACGAAGCAGTCTTTCGCTCAATATCCTGGTTCTATAGTACGTTGATAACTTCCTATCCTGGCCTTTAGGATTATTCCTCTAAGTCATTGCATTTGCGAGGGCATCCTAGTAGTAGTCAACAGCCATCCTAGATTGCGGTTTAAACCACTGTACAAGTTCTCTATAAAGCGCACGTTAAGTGTTTGTCAAAGTTCCCAGGCTCAGGATCCTGTTTTAGTATAGTTCAGTGCTAAATTAATCTTCTGAGGAGTTCCATGCTGATCGGCCCAAGGGCTTACTATTATGCCTACTTGGAAGAGTTAGCACTCTCATTGCGCCTGGAATAGAGTCTCTCCGAAGCGTGCCCAGGGCTTGGAAAACAAATAAACACTATTCTTTTCCTAAAGGGGTGAGGCTTTCAATTGCAAGAAAGTTGTTATTTTACTAAGAGGTTATGGTCTTCCCTCTTCTTAGTTTTCTATAATAGCTTTTAATCCCTCTAAAGATCTTATTGATAACTTCTTTTCCAGGGTTACTTCTCTATAGTTTAGGCCCAGGTCTTCTGCGTATTTCCACGCTCTTATAATCTCTTCTCTAGTTGGTCTCCTTGCTATATCATATGCATCTGGGCTGAAGCTTGGTGAGTGTGGGTCTGCGTATGCCTCTGGCCTATATTGATCCATTACGTTGACAGGTGTCCCCGGGATATTCCTTGCTATCCACTCTAGCACGGGTTTTGTGCAGCACTCTATGTGACTTGGCATTACTAGGTGTCTTATAACCATCTCCTCTCCCCACTCATAGAGTTTTTTCAGATTCTCAGCAACGGTCTCGAAGTACCAGGGTGTTCTCGATAATCTTATTGCGCATCTTCCTGGGCCGAACTTGAAGTCTGGTAGCCATATATCTATTAGGGGTCTGAGAATCAGCATAGATTCTTTTGAGAGGAACATATTTGTGTTAAAAAGCATTGGTGCGTTGAAGAGACCACTATATGATCCGAATCTCTTGTCCATGTGATAGGGTATATAGCTATCTGCCTTGGTTAGGAGGAGCTTATCGATCTCCCCATCCCTTGGCATGAGCCTAAAGCCCTCGTTAGCTAAGTGCCATATAGCCTCGACTATGGAGTGTATATGTACCGTCGGCTCTCCCCCCACCCAATTTATATTGTGACAGCCCTCAATCCTTAGGAGAAATGCTATCTGGGCAATTTCTCTAGGAGTATATGGAATCCCGTTGAACCTATCCCTAGAGATATCGCTGTTCTGGCAGAAGAGGCATCTCATGTTGCATGAAGTGAAGAATATCGTTCCAGATCCGTGTGTCCCTCTGAAAACTAACTCCTCTCCGAAGTGGTGGAAGTAGGAACCGATCCTACTCTCGGTTGTCAGCATGCAGGCCCCCAGCTTCTCGCCCCTAGCCCTATCTACTCCGCATCTCCACCTACAGAGGACACATCTCCTCACTATAGCCCTTATGAGGTCTCTAGCGAGATCTAGGAGGCTGTATCCAGGCCTTTCAAGCCTAGTTATATCCTCAGCACCATTCCTCACATCCCTCCAGAGTGAGAGGAACTCCTGCGTAGCTTTCTCATATATCGAGAGGGCTTCCTCGACAGAGGCTATATCCTTGAAACTAGTAGCTGGTATAGCAACTCTATTGGCTATGTTATATTTAGCGGGATATCTATTGATAGAAACCCCTAGATACCAGCCTAGTCTATCCCCGAGACGCTCCCAGATCCAGAGACGCTCAAAGTCTCTATAGACATTGCTCAACATATCCTCGCCACTCAACTCTATAGTAGATCATAAAGAAATATATATTTTCTAACGAATCTTTCATAAGGAGAAGACCATTGCCCCAGGTAATACTCAATATCCCCGACGACATATACAGAGCTATCGTAGATAGAGCCTCTAAAGAGGGTTATAAAGATCTCTCTGAGTATTTGTTGCAACTCGTTATAGCAGTCATATCATCGAGGGAACCGGATCTCAGCAAGTACATAGAGAGCATAGTGGCCAAATACGCATCGAGATCCGAGAGAAAGCTCTCAGATATCCTCAACGCATATACCTCTAAGATCGAGGAGCTAGGATCTAAGGTGGCGTCGCTTCACGAAGAGATCGAAGATCTTAAGGCAAGGATCCAGGGTATTGAAGAGAGGGAGCGTGAAAGGGAGAGGATAGCAGAGAGAGAATCATCCAAGAGAGAGGAACGCCCTCAGGCGAAAAAAGCAACTGCTATAGAGATTCTAAAGCAGCAGAAGGTATTCTATGAATCATCTATATATGGCAAAATAAGAAACAGAGACAAGTTCTTTCAAAAACTTGAGAAGGAGGGTGCAGTGATCATCAACACAGATAAGGAAAGAATCGCTGTGGATAAGGAATTCTGGGAATCCTTCAACACGAAGCTAGCAAGAATAAGGGAAGACAGTGAGGAAGCTATAAAATCTATCCTAACGGATAGAAAGGAGCAAGAGCTCTTCGAGAAGCTAAAAGAATCTGCAATACTGATCTTCGATGCGACAGAAAAAAGATGGAAGTTATCGCTCTAGATCTAAGAGATCCAACGAAGATTTGTTAAAAGATATGACACCCTCACCGCCCTAAAGAGGCGGGGTTTCTATGCTGGGGTCTCGGGTGTTAGTCCCCAGGTGAGGGATTAATGGCTTAACACCATCATGTGTTACCAAGTAGCTCTCAATCTTCCTAGCTATCCTTATCCTGTGTCCCAGCCTTCTTGCTATGTTCAGTACCGCATTAATATCTGTATTGATCTTCTTCCCAGTCTTTCTACATATGTACAGTCCTCTGTATACCCTCCCCTTCTTGTGTTTTACTCCACATATTGAGCACCTCTGGCTAGTATAGTCCTCAGGAACTATCTCGACTTATATGCCGTACTCCATGAATATATCCACTATCCAAAGAACTATCTTCCTAAACAACCATATATTAGCATATTGTCATTATCCTGTGAGAACATATATGGATATCCAATATATAGCTTCTTAACACCCCTGCTATATAGATCATCAGCTAGGAACCTGATCGATATTATATATAGATGCCTGAGCCTCCCACTCCTCTTATACATAGCCTCTAGATACTTCTCGTGATGGTAGATCCATGTCGATATGCAAAGCCTTCTCAGCGTATCCCTAATGGACTAGTATGTAGCTATCTCCCTCTTCCACCAGTAGTACTCGGATTTGATCGCTCTGCCTTTGATGAGCATTGCTGATCCATCCGAGATCACTACAGCGAATAGATTGTTAAGCCCCATATCAATGAATACCTCCTTATCCCCTATGGGATCCCTCTGCCTAATACTCCTAGGATTTATGATCCTCCTCTTTTTCTTTTTCCTCTCCTCCTCATCATCGTATATGGGCTTTACATAGCCCTTTGGATTCGATTTAGCTGGCTCAACACCAACCTCTATATGTATGCTTGCCACTTACCAGCCTCATATACTATTTCAAGTCTTCCTTGCTTACCCTCCCACCTAATCCTACCAACATACATTTCCTGAGATCAAAGTCTTCAAGGACTATGTATCCCTCGTTCTCACTGATAGGCTCAACATGATACCTATCGTTTCTAATCAATATATGTATCTTCTTCTCACCAGTCTCCCTATCCTTCCAATATCCTGGTGGAGATAGTTTCTTCATGAATGGTGGTAGTTTACCTTGTTTCC
>JAVVGE010000048.1:0-16065 GCA_032249255.1 Desulfurococcales archaeon
TATCTTCCTCTCAACAGCAAGCTTCAGCAACTTCTTGAAACCCTTTCTATCCTCGCTCAACCCGCTTCCAATATCTGTTACTACCTCATAATCCTCTATATTGTTTTGTCTAGCCCACTCCTCTAATACTCTAACCTGTCTCTCTAAGTCGTCCTTCTGCGTATGTGATGAGATCCTGGCATATAGCACAGTCTTCCTAGCTCTAGTCAAACCCATTAGCCTATCAACATCCTCCTCTCTAAACCTCCACCTACCCCCTGGGGTAAGAACAGGCTTTATGTAACCCCTCCTAACATAATCCCTTAAAGTAGTATAGCTAATACCAAGCATCTCACAAACCTCCTTCGGTCTAAGCAACTCTACACCCAAATAAGGAAGTTAATACCAACCCTTATAAACTTTTATGAAACCCAAAACAGTTTCTTAAGGCATCGAGATCCCGAGAGCCTCAAGGCTACGACCCGCTTAGCGACTAGCAGTGAGGAGCTCTATGATATCGAGGAAGATCGAGAGCAACTTGGTAACTCATAGCGGTGTTAAGTCATTAATCCCTCTCCAGGGGGCTAACACCCAAGACCCAGAGACTCGATACCGCTTGTCCCCCGCATTAATGGGCGGGGAGGGGGCCATGCGCTGCCAAGAGGTAGATAATGGAGGGAAAGACTCAGCGAAAACAGAAACATTAGGCTGATATTGAGAGAAGCTGGCCCACAGCAAAATTATAGATGCTCTATGATCTCCCTTGACTCTATATCTATGCTTCTCTTCTTAGCCATTGCTTTCAGGATGTAGTAATATGCTGGGACTTGGTATGCGAAGTACTTTCCGATCCATGGTTCTTCAGAGATCTCTGAGATCCTGTCCACATCTATTGTAAGCATTATTAATATGTTCTCCCTCAACATTGCTTCAAACATCTCCCTGCTACCAGGGACTTGGTCTGGATCTGCTTCCACACCCCCAACATATTCGAGATACTCCTCAATCTTATCCCGCCTCCCGCCAGTTATATTCATTATAATCCCTGATATTTCGATCTTCAATCCCTCGATCCATTTTTCTAACCCATAAGCCTTAATATCAGCAAGCGCCCTCGGATTACCTCCTGAGAGTTTCCACGCAAGCTCTTTATCTATCCCTATCCCCTCTGCTATCCTCTCCGTAGCTCCTCTGGGAAGGTTCCACATTAGGATATAACGCTCCTTAGAACCTCCGACCTTCATCTTGGTTACCGCAGCATCGCTAGTAGTAATTATATATGCTAGGGAAGACCCCCTTTCCTCAAGAACTCTGTTTATGGAATGCTCAAGAACATTATAGAAAATCTCCACATGATGTTTTAAATCCCTGTAGTCGGTCTCTGATGATAGTCTATACTCATCAATAACAATAACATGCCTCTTCCCATCTCCTTTTCTAGAAACTATATCTCTAACAATATCCATAGCAGTCTCAATAGCATCCATCTGTTTGAACAAGCCCTCTTTCTTTGAAATCGATAGCGAGAAGCCTGCTGGGAATACTATGGGCATGCCTAGGGAGGCTCCAAGCGAAACGCTATAGCCTCTATCCTTTAATCTCTTTGATAGCCTCTTCATAATATTCTTATTGGTTGATACTATGTTTATGTTTCTCTCTGCCTCCTCCATATTAACATAGTGGATCTCCGTGCTCCTCTCACTAAAGCTTGTGAGCGTGTTAGCCAGGACTAGGAGGAGTGTTGTCTTACCACACCCCTTGGGACCGTATAGGATGGTTATCTCCCCATCCCTGATAGCTCTGCCAAGCCCGAGGATCTCCCTAGCTTCAGTCTCACGATCAACAAAAACTCCCAGCTTAGTCTTAGAACTATGCATCCTACGAACTATCTCATCTATATTAATTGTTTTCTTAGCTTTAGAGGAGCTGGTATCTATGCTGGTAGCAGCCATATTTATACCAATCCATATCTAGCAACAAGCTATATAAGCCGGTTCACAAATGCTCTATGATCTCCCTTGACTCTATATCTATGCTTCTCTTCTTAGCCATTGCTTTTAGGATGTAGTAATATGCTAAGAGCTGGTATGCGTATTCCCTGCCAATCCAGGGTTCTCTAGGCATCTCAGAGATCTTATCTGCACCAGCTATGTATATGATTATGTTATGTTTGAGCATTATATTCCTAACGCTTGGATCTAGCCAGCCCATGCTATTCACATCATCCGCCCCTGCTGAGATCTCCTCCAGAGTCTTCTCCCTCCGCTCCTCAGGCAAGTCTCGGGCAAATCTCCGGATCCCATCTATAATCTTTTCAAGCCATACCCTGAGTCCCTCTCTCCATATGATCCCAAGTGCCCTTAGGATACCCCCCAGCCAGTTTCCACAGGATCTCTTTAGAAGCTTCAGCACCGATTCCAAGCTCCACAACGACTCTGCGCTGTAGCCCGACCTGCGATATGAGATCCTCGAAAGCGTTTCTAGGCAGGTTCCACATAAAATACCCACTTAACCTTGCCACCAACAACATACCTGATCTCCTCTACAAGGGCATCGCTTGTAAGGGCTATAACAGCTATCGATCCCCCCTTCTCTGAGTAATCCCTATTGTATTCCGCTATATCGTTTGCATAGCTCTCTAGCCAGTCCCTGAATTCTCCCAAGCTCTCTCTGATGCTAGCCCTGACCTCGTCGAGGGCTATCAATATTTTCTTACCCTTCTTAAACCTCCTAGCAATCCTATCTACTAGGATTGCTATGAACTTAGCCGCATCCACTAAGCCCTTAACAACGCCAGACTGATCTAGAGAACCTCCTAGGCTTGATGCTGCTTCTGCAAGCAATTCCCATAGATCCTTAGAGCTGTATGACCTAGACACCTCCCAAGGAACCCTGGGTCTCGTGGAGACATAGACGATGCCATAGCACTCTCAAAGCCCTCCACTCAATCCCTGCAAGAGAGTATCTCAGAGCCCCCTTTCTGTGCTGGTCTGGCAGGCGCGCCTCACGGATCTGTAGTAGAGTGATATGTCGAGCAAAATCTTCCTAGGATCCTTGCCAAGCCTCTTGGCAGATGAGATCGCATTCCCACTAGAAGCTCCTCAGACACCGGCTCCAGAGCGGTCTCAACCGAAATGATGGTGAGCTTTTTCAACCAACACCCTCAACAGAGATCCTGGAAAAAGGTTTTTCAGCTGAAGACTTGCCCTTCAGGGTGGGGAGAAGGTCATAATTTTCCTTAATTCTAAAATTCTAAAAAAATGGGAGACCTGGCTTATAGGTTATCTTAAATTTATTTCTCTTCCTCTTTCTCTTCTTTCTTCTCTTCCTTCTTGCCTTTCTCCTCAGCGCCCTTAGATCTGGCAGCTGCTATAAGATCATCTATTCTGAGTATGAGGGCTGCTGCCTCAGTGCCCGCCTTTATAGCATTGATCTTGACGCTCACGGGCTCTATAACCCCTAGAGTCTTCATATCAGCTATATCTCCTCTGAACACGTCGACACCATACCAGTCTCCAGTCTCCTTATGTCTAGCCCTGAGCTTCATTATATAGTCCAGAGGATCTAGTCCGGCGTTCTCTATAAGGGTGGTGACAAGCCCTTCGACAGCTGCTGCGAAGGATTCAATGGCGAGGGACTCCTTCCCGCCTACCTTAGTAGCATAGTCCCTTAGATACATAGCCAGCTTTGTCTCTGCTGCTCCGCCTCCATATACTACCCTTCCATCCCTTATGGCATCTGCAACCGCGCTCATAGAGTCTCTCAGAGATCTCTCAGCCTCGTCTACAAGCCTCTCGAGCCCGGCTCTTAGCAGTATGCTCACACTCCTCGGATTCTTTGTTCCTTCGACGAATACCATCTTATCTTCCCCAACCTTTCTCTCTTCTACTAGCTCCGCATATCCTAGATCCTTCTCTGTGAGATCCTCTATATTGCTCACGATCCTGCCTCCAGTAGCCCTCTCAAGCTTCTCCATATCACTCCTCTTAACCCTCCTAACAGCCAGAATACCCTTCTTAGCGAGGAAATGCTGAGCAACATCATCAATACCCTTCTGACAGATCACAACATTAGCACCAACAGCAGCGATCTTATCTACATAGTTCTTCAATATGTTCTCCTCTTCCTCAAGGAATTTCTTCATCTGCATAGGATCGTTGATCCTTATCTCCGCATCGATCTCCGGCTTCTCTATCTCGAGGGGAGCATCTAGAAGAGCTATCCTAGCATTAGTAACCCTCTTAGGCATTCCAGGATGAACAACCTCCTTATCAAGTATAACACCGTACACAAGCTGGGAATCAGCTATACTCGCCCCATGCTTCTTAACAACCTGCACATTGTCTAGATCTATATACCATCTCCCATCCCTATTCTCAGCAACGGTCTTCACAGCCTTCACAGAGATCTCTGCCAGATACTCCCTAGCGCCATGCACAACCTTGCTAGTTAAGGCTGTTATGGCGATCTTCTTGAGGATCTCCAGATCATCTATATTAATAGGCTCTGAAATGTCCCTCAGATACTCAGCAGCAGCCTCCATAGCCCTCTTATAGCCTGAGATAATTATCGTTGGGTGGATCTCCTTCAGAAGAAGCTCCTCAGCCTGCTTCAGAAGCTCCCCAGCAAATATAACAGCCGTCTTGGTACCATCACCAACCTCCTCATCCTGCCCCTTCGCTATCTGAACAAGCATCTTGGCTGCGGGGTGCTGCAGATCCATCTTATCCAGTATAGTCGCACCGTCATTGGTTATAGTTATATCCCCTAGAGAGTCTACAAGCATCTTATCCATACCCCTCGGGCCATAGGCTGTTCTAAGCATGTCAGCAACAGCTATCGCAGCCATCATATTCGTCCTAAGGGCATCCCTACCAACGGTTCTCGTACTACCCTCCTTAAGAATTATAACAGGGATACCGGCCGGCTCTATGTACTGGGACGCCATCTCTCAACACCACAGATAAAATCCCAGGGGTTCTATATAAGCTTTTAGCTGTGAATTGATCTACTAGATATATCAAGTCCAGTCAAATCCGAGCCTCTTATACATAGAGCTATGACTATGTTGGGTACACATTGCATTACTATGGATTAGGGCGATTTCTCTGACCCCTCATCAGGGGGCTAACACCCGAGACCCCAGCATAGAAAACCCGTCCCTTTAGGGCGGGGAGGGTGTCATATGTTAGCTGAAGGAGATCCGGGCTTTTCAAGTATATAGGTGAGGTATTCTATAGACATTGAGGGGAGTCGTTACATGGGGAAAGTAAGGCCCACGCCGATTAAAAGGATATCGAGAGAGCTTCTTGAGAAATATCCAGATATCTTCACAAAAGATTTTCAGAAAAATAAAGAGGTTTTAAAGGCAATGCTGAGGACACAGAGTAAGAAAGTGAGGAATCAGATAGCAGGCTATATAACACATCTTATAAGGGTAAGGGAGAAAATGCAGGAGAAGGGGGCTGAATCTGTTGAAGAGGTGCAGGAATAGCTCCATGGTTAATTCTCAGTAGTTAATAATGTAAATCTGGTGATCCGTCTGAGGATAAGGCTTCTAGGCTCCCTCAAGCTATATGCGGGAAAAGAGGTTATAGAGATTAATGTAGATAGAGAGATAAGGTTGAGAGATCTGCTAAGGGATCTTGTGAAGAGGGAGCCGGCATTATCGAGGGCTATAGAGGAGAGCGGACAGATCAAACCTGGCTATCTATTATTCATAAACGACGCTGACTACATGGTATTCGATGGGCTGGAGACCGTTGTGAGGGATAGTGATGTTATAACCATAATGCCTGTTAGCCACGGAGGTATGTGATGTACAGGGATCTAGAGGAATATCTGGGCGAGCTAGAAGCTGTGTTAAGTAGATGTAGAGTTGAATACTATAGGATCCTGAGGATCGAGAGGGATTTCGCGGGGATTGTTGAGAAGAAGATCAGGGAGAGATGTGGAGAGAACGCAATCTTCCAAATATATGGAGAAGGGCTCCTAATAACGAGAAGAGCAGCTATAGCATCTCTAATAAGACTTAAAAGGGCATATATGAGAGGAAAGATGATTGCAAGAAAGACTCCTATTGAATACCTCTTAAGAACCATAGGCACGAGAAAGATCTCGCGGGCCATAGAGATCTCTAAGGCCGTGTCAGAAGGGGAGAAGATCATGGTAATTGCTATATGTGGGGACTGCGAGATAGATGACCTGGGTGGACTAATCAGGAAGATCGAGCCGAGCGAGGAGGAGATACTGAGGGGTATGAGGATCCTTGTATCCACATGTCTAGAAGGAGATCATATAGAGGAGATAGAAAGCCTAGAAAGGATAGAAAAGATCTTGATAGGATGCGGTCTAAGAATAGAGTTTGAAACATAACACGTGTCTCCCTCACCAATCTAAAGACAAAGCGACCAATTCATAGGGCATAACATTCTTTGGCATGAGCCTAAAGATACAAACCTCAGTATAAAGTTTCTCATAAATATCTATAATCTTATTATCTCTGCCATCAATGCTTCTAATAGACTTTTAGAATCCATACGCTCGACCATAGTATTAAATAAATTCTAGAAGTATTGTATTCTAATCCTAGCATAGCCTTTATACTACATTAGAGACTGGCCTCGCTGTATTTTCATTTATAAATTTTCGAGGTATCTTCTTATAGTATGTCTCTTGAGCTACATAGCTGAGGC
Source organism: Desulfurococcales archaeon (assembly GCA_032249255.1). Taxonomy (GTDB): domain Archaea; phylum Thermoproteota; class Thermoprotei_A; order Sulfolobales; family AG1; genus AG1. Next base: position 6,675 of record JAVVGE010000048.1, read on the forward strand.
TTTGCTGTTAAGGGTTCTCGATGAGGCTGTTAATAGAGTTGCTAGGAAGGTCTCGAAAGGAAAGAAGCTTTCTGACCAAGAGATCATAATACTCTATCTAGACATCATGACAAAGACAAGCGATAAGAGATTCAACGATCTCAAAGAATACGTAGATGTAAGACACAGCGACTTCAAGGAATACGTGGACAAGAGATTTGATTCTATTGACAATAGACTAGAATCACTTGAGAAAAGGGTAGATCTGGTATATAGCGAGGTATCCTCCATAAAGACGGATATGATAAAGATGATGAAGGAATATATGGAGAAGCTATATGGAGAAAAGAAGAGCTAAGATGCTCCGTTGGTCTTCGGTTCTATAGTAGATCATGTGAGAGCTCTATCCATTTCTCAACATTAGATAAGGGGAATGCCCCGCCCTCCTGCCCTTCAGGGCGGGGAGGAGGTCAGTATTTTCTTGATTCTCTCTGCTAGGCCTTCGAGATCTTCTCTAGATATATTGCCCATCGTTCCTATTCTTATGAGCCTCTCCTTATCCTGACCTATCCCGCTGGCTATTATTATCCCTTCGTTCGCTAGTTTATCCGCTAGCTGTGTTGCTCTGATCCTGTCGTCCATGATCTTGAATACGGCTACTGTGTTGGCTCTATAGTTCTGTATACTTATTAGAGGTGCTAGTAGTGATGTATCTATAGACCTATATATAGTTTCCGCCCTCTCCCTGTGGATCTCTATGTTTCTCTCAACACCTATCCTGAGGATCCTGTCCAGGGCTCCTTCGAGGGAGTATAGTAGGTTTATTGCTGGGGTATATGGTGTAGATCCCTTTTCAATATGCTCTATATATATACTGAGATCCATGTACCTTGGTGGGGGAGCCATTGTGGAGACCTTCTTAGCCCTCTCGATAAGATAGTCACTAACTAGCACAAACGAGATCCCGGGGAGCGATCCCAGGGCCTTCTGCGAGCATGATGCTACAGCCCCTATCCCCCATGCCGAGATATCCAGCTCCTCCCCTGCAAATGAGGATACAGCGTCTAGGAGTAGGGGGGTTCCAAGCGTATATGCTAGCTTAGATAGTTCTCTAAGCTCTGCGAGCCTATGTCCATAGCTTGTTTCCACATGTGTAGTTGCTATCCAGGAGATCTTGTTCCTCCTAACGAGATCCTCCACATATCCTAGATCTAGCTGGGATCCTGGGTCAAGCCTGTAGAGATATACCTTAGCGCCCCTTCTAGCCGCGCTCTCAGCAAGCCTGTCGCCGAAAACACCGTAGCTGATTACTAGAGCACCTTCCCCTGGCGAGACCAAGCTGTAGATCATTGCCTCGGTAGCCAGGGTCCCGCTTCCAGCGAAGATAGCTACACCACCCCTATGCCCAGAGATCTTTGAGAGCTTACTAGCAACATCTAGGATTAGATCTCTGAAGCCAGGGAACCTATGGCTTAGCACAGGCTTTAAAAGCCCCTCAAGAGCCTCTCTATAGGGCTCAACAGGCCCCGGGGTGAAGAGCCTAGCCATTCCTGCTAAACCTCCTCAATATCTCGTCGAGGGCTAATAAAGCCCCCCTCTCCTGTGATTCAATTGTTTGGAACCCTATGTGGGGGGTCGGAATCACCCTTGGATGCTTTATAAGGGCCTCCTCAACACTCCCCCTCTCAGGGGGCTCCTTTTCAAAGACGTCTAGAGCTGCACACGAAACCCTCCCGGATTCGAGGGCGTCTAGCAGGGCCTCAGGATCTATCACACCCCCTCTAGAGGTGTTTATAAACACGCATCCGGGCTTAAGCATTGAGAACTCCCTCTTAGAAAACATTCTCCTAGTGCTGCTATTTAGGGGTATGTGGAGGGATATGTAGTCGCACTCTGGGAGCATGCTATATAGATCCCTGTAGAACTCTGCACCGAGTCTCGCGGCCTTATCAGAGAGATCCAGTATATCGTGTGCCAGGACCCTCATGCCCAGGGCTCTTGCAAGCTCTGCAACTCTAGAGCCTATTCTCCCAAGCCCCACTATGCATAGTGTCTTTCCATATAGCTCTCTGCCAAGGGGCCTCTCCCAAGAACCGCTTTTGACATTGCTGATCACGTTATACAGATCCCTTGAGCACATGATCATCAACCCTATAACAAGCTCCCCAACAGAGATTACAGGGGCCTCGGGGGTATTGATGACCTCGACCCCCCTTTCCCTGAGGGCTTCAACATCTATGTTATCCAGCCCCGTCCCAACCCTCACAACGAGCTTGAGCCTCTCAGCCTTGTTAGCCAATCTAGAGTCGATTCTATGTCTGCTCCTCACTATAAGGATATCGTATTCGTTAACCCTTTCTAGGAGATCCTCCATATCTATTTCAGGGCTATAGGAGACCTCGAAACCCTTTTCCCTAAGCCCTTTCAAAAGTGTCTCAGAGACCCTGTCTACAACTAGGACCCTCGGGCCTCGGTTCTCGACAAACAGAACCACCGATCGGTATTTCCATGGCGGTATTTAAGCTTTACCCTCGTTTTAGCTTTTCCCCTCTCAATGCCTACTATCTTGAGAGTATAGAGGATGGGCATACTCCTTGAGAGCGAGGGTTGGGCTAGATATGTTGATGAGGATCTAGCTTCTATATATATGAGCCTTACAAGGGTTTTGAAAATATACGAGGAGATCAAAGGAGATCCAGAGCCCTATAAGCAGTTCTTCATAGGTGTTATAGGGGGTAGAAGTATTGGTCACTCAAGAAGGGTTATGAGGACGCTCAAGCATCTCCTAGGGGTAAGGGTATCGGGGGCTGGAGATGCTCTGAGACTCATGGCATCCGGGGTCTCCTTTGAGAAGGCTTCCCAGGGTGTTTCTATAGAGTTCATTAGTGAAACCAGTTTCAGGGGTCTCGCAACTGTCTCCATATATGCTTTGGAATCAGTCTTTAGGGGTGTGTCCAGGGATCCTGGGGTGTTTTTGAAAAGGGTTGGGGAAAGTGTTGCCAGGGATCTTTCAGCCCTTAGGAGCGATCCTCTATATATATTTAAGATCCTGGGGGGCGTCGCTGCATCCGCCACAAGGGCTATGCTTCTGAGAAATCCCCATAGCCTCGCAATCAAGGCTTTGGAAGCAATACCCCTTGGGGTTTTTAAGAAGCTCTTCGGAGATCCTCATGATATCTCGAGAGCCTCAGGAGGGCTCCTAGATCTCCATATAAGCCTCCCACTGGGTGAAGAGGATCTATCAATAATATCCCACAAGCCCGGCTCGCCTGGGGATAAGGTCTCGGGGGTTATTGAGAATCTATATAGCATCCACTCCATGATTAGAAAGACGTGCAGACCATACATCCAGGGCGATGATGAGAAGCTCCTCCACATCAGGATGATGACTCCGGAAGCCGGGAGGGTGGCTAGGAGTCTTGGGGTAGATATGGATGTTGAGAAGATCCTAATAAGATCCTCTACCAAGACCATAAACCCCGGCCCAGATATAGCCCTTATAAAGGGTACAGCCATCATAGACAGAGATCTATGTAGAGCGGGACTGGGAAAAGGAATAGCTATAGACTGTAGAAAATTCCTAGAATATATGGGTCTCAAAATAGCCCTAGGAACGGGGAGGATCGAAACCATCGGTAGAAGTGAGAGGAAAGTGAAGATAAGATGGTCAGTATCTATCGAGAGCGCCAGGCTTAAATAAAGATCCTTCAATATCTACTTTCAACTCTATAGTAGATCATCGAATTTCCATGCTAGGGTCTCGGGCTTTACCCCTTGATGGGAGGTTATTGGTTCTATCTTCATGATCACTAGGTGATATTATCAACCCTGTATTAAGTATATATGGAACTCAAAGCAATTTCACTGCTGCTCTCAAAGCTCTCTCCAATACCCATAAGCTATTATTTATAATATGATTAAATACTCTGTCCTAAAGGGACGGGATTTGCCATTTTAAAGCAAATCAATATCAGAGTCAATAAAGAATAGGCCCCACATGATTGCTATGGAATCGAAATCTAGATCTCGGGCTTTGATGCTATTTTTAGTATTTCTCCACAAGCTCAATATACTTCCTTGCTCTTTCCATCAGGAGTTTATGCACTTCCTCCTCATATACTAATCCGTAGAAACATCCGCTTGTCCTCCGATGGTTGTTGATTATCGCTGATATTAATTTGTTTAGGGTTGCTGTGCTTCCTGATCCACGGGGTTTTGATCCTGTGGCATCGGGGGACTTCCACCTCCCCCAAAGAGATCTTGGGATCTCTATGGGCTCACCGGTGGCTGTTGAGCCCAGCGGCACCGGGCTCCCATCTAGGCTTGAAACCCCGAAGCCCTTCTGGGCATAGCCATCATCCAGGGCTTCGGTCTCGGGAGCTCTGAGCATCATCGCTTCCCGAGGTCTCTCGACACCCAGGTCTAGCAGAGATATCACCCCATCATCAAAATAGCTAGGGATTAGATGCTTATAAGCTTAAGTTCAAACAACAAACGAATATAAAAGCATTTCCACTACCATGAAAAAGGATACATCCCCATGGAGCCTATCCTTAACATCTAATAGTATGAGGCCTATCTAAAGGCCTCCTCCGCACCGAGACCAGCCCTGATAAAGGCTTCTTTAACGAAGGCCCCCCCAAGAAACCCCTTTTAGCGGGGTGGCTTCTCCAAGAACTCTCAGAGTTAGAGCAATAGTAGCATGTTTAACAGCAACCCAGATCTTTTCAGCAGCGTCGTAAGGGTCTCCACGTTCCAGAAGCTCGTAGGCCTTGTCAAGATAGTGTTTAGCGTTTTTAAGATGCTCCTCATAGATACTCACTTATCTCGCCCTTGCCAAATACAACCAAATGATATATTATTATAGGCTTTAATATAGTTCTATACCTTGATCTTTAAATAATAATAGATGATTTCTACCCAATCACTTAGAATCCCTGCCATGATGGAGCTTTATAATTGAAAGCCGCGTGAAACTGCTTTAAGTTCCATATATATACTTATAACGGTTGTTATATTTCTCTGTGGAGCCCCATAATGCAGGCTTGATAAACACAAAGCCCAATGAAACCCGAACCCCCATACCTCCTAACTCAATATATTCAATTCATAGTAGATCATCACTTTAGAGTATATAAGCATATCGCCCATCAACCACAAGGATCATCACGAAGATCAACACTTAAATACCATGAAATCATAACAACATATAAGGGGCCTGGCAAAAAGAGACAAAGCCCCCAAATGATCTACTATAGAATTAAAAGGAATAGGAAGAGATTGCTCGGCTATATGGGGGATGCGGAGACAATGATCTACTATAGAACTGAAAGTTAAATAGATCTATGGTGGTATTGTTGTTATTGTGAATATCCATACTACTATTGTTGCTAGGATTGTTATTAGTGTTGCGTGTTTGAATCCTTCTCCTATGGAGAGTCCTGAGATTTTTCCTGCAACTAGTCCCATTATCCATGAGTTGACTATTGATGCCGTGCCTGCTATGAGGTTGAGTCTGTGTATCGCTGCTATATCTATCCTCCCCCCTATTACGGGTATTGGCTGTGCTATTACTAGTGATAGGTAGATGGTGCTTGTCACCATGAATAGTATTGCTCCTATATAGGGCATTATTATGTATATCCTGAGGCTTGATTTCAGCCTCTCATAAGCCTCTGAAATGGATGCGGAGTATCTAGCTAGGAGGTAGAATACCTCTGGGCTCCCACCCCCAACCTTGATCGAGTCTACTATGAATCTGAACATGACCCTCAGGATCCAGCTCCTAACACCCATAATGCTCCTCCTAATAGCCTCCTCGATATCGAAGCCCATTTCTAGGGCAGCGGCTAACCTCCTGACCACGGGGTTTAGGGGGCCGTGATCCCTTTTAGAGGCCTCTATGAGGGACTTCTCCGGTGAGAGCCCCGTTTTTCTGAGCTCGCTAACATCCTCTATATATGATGCAGCCTGCTTCTCCAGGGCTCTGAGACCCCTTGTAACGCTCCTATATCTAATCCAACTAGATATCGATACTGTTAATAGGGCTGCCGAAACACCCGTGATCTGTCCGAGGACGCTCTGCCTATTGAGGACACCGCTAAACGCTAGATAACCTCCCGTCAATATGATTGTTATGATATAGCTTAGAGGGGCTATTATAGCTGAGAAGAGAGCTACATATGCCAGCTCCCCCACTGCGAAACCCCACCTAGGCTGTGCTATGTGAGATGCATACATAACCCCGGCCGAGAATATTGGTAGTCCTAGAAAGTTATAGAGTATAAGGATAGTGGGGTCAAGACCGCCGGACAACCCCCCGGCCTGTATTCCACCGGCTGAGGTGAATAGCACTAAAAGAGATATACCGCCTATTATGGTCACGAGCATATATATTTCTATATATATACCTAGCTTCTGAACCATCTGCCTTATAGCCTCACCCTGCCTCCTGAAGAAATCCTCCACCTTGGTCTCGAGATAGTGGATCACATCTCCCCCACTTCTAAGAGTAACCACATAGCCTAGTATGAAGTCCCTGAAAACCTGTGAGGGGTGGTAGGAGGCTATCTCCTCCAGAGCTGTGAGAGGATCCCTTCCGAAGAGCCCTATCCTCCTATAGAACTCCTGAGCCTCTATCCTCAAGCCTGTGAAGAGGGGGGATCTTCTGAAAACCTCCATAGCCCTCGCCATAGAAACCCCTCCTCTAGCCATTATCGAGACATAGGATGCTAGGAAAGGCATCTCAGACTCCACTAGAGCCTTTCTACTGCTTCTCTTAGCAACTGGATAGACTATAAATGCTGTGAAAACAACTATTGGTAAGATGATCCCCGCTAGAAGGATCGATAAATAGGCTATCAAACTAGTTCTAAAAGCTATACTAGCACCTATTAAGGCAAGCCCCGCCAGGATCGCTGTAAAGGTGTATCCAATAGCCCTAGCCCCATAGATGAGAGGATGGGTCCTGATCATAGCAGACGCTATAGCCTTATCTAGCTCGAAAGCATTCACAACCCTCTTAGCCATCCTATCAAAGAGTAGAATGAATAAGAAATCCAGATCATAGATAAGCCTATGCCCCAGAACCTTGGTAGCAGCCCTATCCACAGTCCTTGTCAAGGATAACAGACCCCGCCGCTCTAGGATAGGAAGCCCTCACAGATCTCAAGCCAGCAAGTAAATAGATTCGTGAAAGAATTCCAGATCTCCTTCCGATCCTAGAGACAGATTTTCTGGGCAAGCGTAAATAGCGCCCCGATACCCAGGTTATGCTTTCTAGGGTTAGGGTTCTAGCCATTAAAGTCGCCTGCAGCACCCTTTATCGCTGCTAGATCTGCGTCTACTCTTTCAAGAATAGCTGATGGATCTCTATAATATCTATAGATCATAGATGCTATATCCCTGTAATATCTTATACCCTTATGATATAGCCACTCCATAACCCTGGCCCTCTTATAGATCTCATCATATAGATCTTTAGCATTTATCTCCATGGAAGATGCGATCGTCTTGAGGATCTCGCTGCTCTCTATAGACAGCTCATGAACATCTTTGGAGGGGCTCCACCTGCCAATCTGTATTGAGAGACCCTCTCTACCGATCTCCCATATCCTTGTGATTCTCCTGCTAGCCCTTACCCTGCCCTCGCTATCCTTTATAGATACCCTCTCTATCAGGAGGGCTATGTTTATCAGGGGTATGTAGGATTCTGGGATATTCATTGGCGGGCTTGTGAGCCTCTTTATAGCAGCGTCTATGCTTTCAGCATGTATCGTGGTAGCCCCGCCATGCCCTGTAGCTATGCTCTGGAATAGAACATATGCCTCTGCACCCCTCACCTCACCCACAACTATTATATCGGGTCTATACCTCAGGGAGACCCTGACTAGGTCGTACAGGCTTATCTCACCGGCTCTAGATTCCCCGGCAGCATAGCTTGGTCTAGCCACTAGCTGAACCCAGTTCTTTGAGGGAAGCCTGATCTCCGGTGTATCCTCGATCGTAACGATCTTATAGTTAGGCTTTACGAGATTCAGGATCGAGTTTAAAAGGGTTGTCTTGCCGCTTCCAGTAACGCCCATTATCAATATTGTCTTCTTATGCTCTATAGAGGTCCATAGATAGGCAGCTACCTCGGGAGAGAGTGTTCCGAAGCCTATCATATCCACTATTGTTATCGGATCCTCCCTGAACTTCCTGATAGTAAAGGTAGATCCCTTCTGACTAACCTCCCTCATGAAGGTAGCTGCAAGCCTGTGCCCACCAGGGAGTGATGCATCTAGGATGGGGAATGCGACCGAGATATGCTTGCCAGCCATATGGGCTAGCTTGATCACGAAGGCATCGAGATCCCCAGAGGAGTTAAAGATAATGTTAGTGGGCATAGACTCATACTTCCTATGATAAACATAAATAGGGATCCCAACACCGTTGCAAGATACATCCTCAAGATTAGGATCCATCATCAGCGTATTTATAGCACCGAAGCCGGCTATCTCCCTCTCTATGTAGTAGAGGATCTTGCTCCAGCTAACAGTAGGGGTTCTACCCATCCTTATCCTAAATAGATCCACAGCCCTCCTAGCCTCCCTCGCTATAAACTCCCTTGAATCCTCGCCCTCCTTCAGCTCTCCAGCCTCCCACAGGAGGAAATCAACAACCCTCTTATAGATCCTCAGCTCATCCCCTGTGAGGGGGACCTCATCAACGTAGTATATATACTCGCCTGTATCCTCTGAAAGGATTATGTGAACAATAGCCCATGGATCATATATCGAGTACCTCTCAATAACCTCTCCCTTGGGCTTCTCTCTAAGAGGCATTATAGGGGGCTTTATATATTTGGCATAGCTCGAGATCTCGGGGATAGCCTGTGATCTCGAGATCCCCCTATCCCTTTTCAAGGAAGCCTTGAGCTTTGGTAAGCTAGGGATCCTCATGTACCTCTAAAAGGATTAGTATGGTGGGGTTAATAAATATATGGGGTTCGGGTTTCATTGGGCTTGTTTAAGCCCTCTTCCCTTGGTTTCATCGCCCTCAGGATCCCTTTCATCGGGATCCATATCACTGGGCTCCTCCCGCTCGGGGTGACCCCGACCCACAGCTCCACCTTCATTGTTTCCTCTGGTTCATTGCTGTGGGGAAACCCCGCCTCCTGCTTTCTCCTACCTCTCGATATCTATGTGAGCCCCTCTCGGGTCTCTATCCCCACCCGCATTGCGAGGCTCCACATAGAAATATAGCAAAAACCCTTATAAACTTTTATGAAACCCAAAACAGTTTCTTGAGGCTCTGGTTAGACTTGTTAGATATTAATAACCTAATTATGAATCTATTTGGGACCTAGCACATGGACTACTATCTCCACCTCAGGATCTTTGTGCTAGTGTTGCTAATATCATCTGCATCT
>JAVVGE010000049.1:0-15795 GCA_032249255.1 Desulfurococcales archaeon
TTATCCTCAGGTGGGAGGCCCGTGGCGTTTGGCTCGACGGGGGCCCATGAGGTGTGGGTGAAGCTGGTGAATCCGCACCTAGGCCCAACCCCGCTAACGGAGATACAAGTATTTGGAAAACCATCAAATACAGTTAGCGGGGAAACGCTTCCGAAGTGTTAGGGGATCTAGATGGGGTCTAGTGATCTAGAGGAGCAGCGATGCAGATCCAGTGGCAAGGTATATCTCGTCGGTGCTGGTCCAGGAGACCCTGAATTAATAACTTTGAAGGGCTTGAGGGCGATTTCAAAGGCCGATGTGATCCTTGTTGATAGGTTGGTGCCGAAGGAGATCCTTGGGTATTCGAGGCCAGGGGCTGAGATAATATATGTTGGTAAGGAGCCTGGGAGCCATGCCTATACACAGGAAGAGATAAACAAGATCATGATTATGAAGGCTATAGAGGGGAAGATCGTTGTCAGGCTGAAGGGAGGGGATCCGCTGGTCTTTGGGAGAGGAGGTGAGGAGATGGAGGCCCTCAGAGAGGCCGGCGTGTGTTATGAAGTAATCCCAGGGGTCTCCTCCGTATACGCTGTACCAGCATATGCCGGTATACCGATAACACATAGGAGGATATCATCTTCAGTAGCAATTACCACTGGGAGAGAGGCTGAGGAGAAGGAAGAGAGGAGAGTAGATCTGAAGGCAATATCTAGAGCCGTGGATACCATAGTGATCCTTATGGGGATATCAAAGGCGGAGGAGATATCAAGAGAACTACTAGAAGCCGATCTATCCCCCGAAACACCTGTAGCAGTAATCGAGAGAGGAACTACAGATGAACAAAGGGTTCTTATAACAAATCTAGAGAAGATGCATATAGATATAGCGAACTACCAGATCAAAAACCCAGCCATAATCGTCGTGGGAAAAACAGCAATTCTATCTAAAAAGCTATGCTGGTATCAGTGCGATAAAATAATAGATAACTATCATAAAGGCGAATCAGTGACATAGAGCTAGAGATGTACTGACCCTCCGCTCCCAAGGCTGTTACAATGTTACAGATAAATTTAAATACCTTTGGTTACTTATAAATACTTAAAATACATATATGGGGGAAATGTATGCTTAAGTTTATAAGCATATAATCCCTAGCTATTTTGGATGATGAGGTGATATCTCTGCTAGATCTGGGCGTAGAGATATCTCGGGAAGCGATGACCTTTGGAGCTCCCGAGACCGAAGCCCTGGATGAGGGCTCTGCCCAGAAGGGCTTCGGGGTTCCAAGCATAGATGGGAGCCCAGTGCCGCTGGGCTCAACAGCCACCTATGAAACCGCAGGGGTCTCCAAAACCCTGTGGGGGAGGTGGAAGTCCCTCGATGCCACAGGGCTAAAAACCCTGTGGATCAAGAAGCAAAGCAATCCAAAACAAAAGAATATCAGCGATAATCAATGATCATCGGGGGACAAGCGGTTAGGCAGCTGGTGAAGGAATCAGAGAGAATATTAAGGCAGGGCTATATGATGTTGCCTTCCACGAGTTGAAGGAGATCCTGAGGTACCAGCTGGAGAAGTATGGGAAAACTCTGATGCTTGTTAATCCAGCCATGACCTCAAATACCTGTGCAGGGTGCAGGTTTGTGAAGGAAGACCTATCTTTAGCAGACCGCATACTCACATGCCCAAAGTGCGGCTTGACCACGAATAGAGATTACAACGCTTCTCTAAACATTCTTAGGAGTGCGGGGTGGGAGCTATCCTCAGTGCTTGTGGAGCTCAGCCCACTACCAGTAGCAACTGGCTATGGGCATGGCGGGGCTTCTTGCTTCACAGCCCCGCCATTTATGGCGGGGTAAGTTCACAGGTGGTACGAGGACGGGAATCAACATTGTGGGGTCTATAATTGTGAAGATCTATGTTGGAAATTCTTATTAGTCTCTTCATATATAGATTAATCAGTGATAGGTTCGTGGATATTGATCCGCGTTTCTGGAAAGCCGTGGGAGAAGGAGTAATAGAGATAATTTATGATGTGTCTTCAGGCATCTCGCATCTAATCCCTGTAGCTAGCTGTAGGTGTATTGCTGAAGAGGTGAGCATATTAAGAGGAGCTATGCTCATAAACTCTGTGGAGGCTGGCTAGCCCTTGGAAGAGAAGATATATGCGGAGCTGGATGCCCTCAGAGAGGATCTGAGGGTTCTGATTGAGAGGAGGGATCGGATAAGGGAGGAGTTCTCTAAGCTTGTTGAGGAGAGGAGAAAACTGATCTCAGAGATAAGGGATCTTAGGAACAAGCTTAGGGAGGCTAGGGAGGGTAGGGCCAGGCTTATAGGTATGATAAGGGATCTTAGGAACAAGCTTAGGGAGGCTAGGGAGGGGTTTAGATCAAGCATCTCTAGGCTGGATGAAATTAGGAGGGCTTATCCCGATCTCGAGAAGCTGGCAGGGGTCTCAATAGCCTCTATAAAGAAGAGAATAGATTCCCTCGAATGGAAGATCATGACTGGCCAGGTAGATCCTGAGGAGGAAGAGGATATAATTAGAAGTATAGCTAAGCTAGAGGCGCAGCTCAACAAGATCCTCGAGGCTAAGAACGCTAAGAACATGATTACAGAGATAAGGGCTGAGATAGCCTCTGCCAGGTTAGAGATAGAGGATATAAAGAGATCTATTTCGGAGATTTCCAGAGGAATAGAGGAGTTCAAGGTTAAGGAGAACCAAGCAATAAATGAGATAGAGAGAAGAAGAGCCAGGCTTGAAGAGATCTCCAAGGAGCTAGATAGACTCTCGGCAGAGAGAACAAATATATATGAGGAGATAAAGAGGAAGAGGGAGGAAATAGGGGGTCTAAGAGGCAAGCTAAGAGAGTTGAGGGCTATGAGCGAGAGAAAGACAAGGGCAGAGAGGCTCGAGGAGGTAAGGAAAAAGGCTGAGGAGAAGCTGGCATCAGGGGATAGGCTAACTTTTGAGGAGCTACAAGCTCTATATGGAGTAGAGGGTGAGGGAGGCAACGAAGAGAGAGTTGGAGAAAACTCCTGAGAGAATCTTAGTAGTTGTTATAGATTATGATGACGACCTAGGAAGGGCAGGGATAGAGACTCCTATAGTGGGGGTTAAAAGGGTTTTAGAAGCTGCTTATAACTATGCCCTGGCAAGGCCTGAGGACTCCGATGTTAACGCTCTATTCGCGGCAGTGAAGATCTACAGGGATATGGAGGAGCAGGGCTATAAAGTCGAGATCGCAGCTGTATCAGGCGATCAGAGGGGAGGGTTAAAGGCTGTCGAGAGGCTCAGAAGCCAGTTGATAGATATTGTCAGCATGGTTGGCGCAAAGGCAGCTGTAATAATTTCTGATGGAGGTGAGGATGAGAAGATAATACCCGTGATAGAATCTATAATACCCATATACTATGTGAAGACGGTCGTTATAGAGCAATCCAGATCTGTTGAGCAAACATATATACTTATATGGAGATACATAAGAAAGATCCTTGAAGAGCCGAGGCTCTCCAGATTAGCGATCGGCTATCCAGGCTTCCTCCTAGTCCTCATAGGGATCATGGCCCTTTTCAACCTTCTTCAACAGGCATTGCTAATAGCGATAATATTCCTCGGGCTCGTGATGATTGTGAGGGGCTTCAACCTAGAGGATATATTCATCACAATGTGGAAGAGAAACCCAAGCGGTACACTACTAACTGCCATGGGGTTCGTGGTTCTAGCAATAGCGATAATGCTAACAATCCTCGGCACCGTATCAAGCTACCAGATGTATCAGAAGGACTTCAAAGTAGTGGGTGGGCTTCTAGAGAATTTCTCATGGCTATACGGATTATCAATAGCCCTCCCACTTCTCGGCGCATTTGTAAGGAGAGTCCTAGCCAGATCCATAAAGGCCTGGAGATACGGTATAGCCCTCACCCTAATAGTGATGTTTTCAATACTATTAAGAGACATAGGGGCTGTACTAATATCCCTCCCAGATAATAGTAGCACGAGAGATATTGTTGACGCTATGTGGAGAAGTAACGCCTTTCAAAGCCTCCTCGTAATAGTGACAGCGATACTCACAGCCTCAACCCTTCTCCAAATAGCCGAGAGAGCCATCATAAGATCTAGGGCAAAGAAAATGAGATAAACCCAGCCTAGCAATTATGAACAAAGCAATAATCCTTAACTACAGCATAGATATGATAACCTAATATAGAATTGAAAGTAACAATCGATCCTTACTGAGATCTGTGCAACATAGAATTGCTAAGAAGCTTATCTCTGGATTATCTTTATAGATGCCGCCGCGGGGATTTGAACCCCGGACCTACCGGTGTCTGCCGAGGATCTCTTCAGCCGGTCGCTCTCCCAGCTGAGCTACGGCGGCACTCCTATTAGAATCCTGTGTCTGAATATAAATCTTTTATCTCTCAGCTCCATTGCAGATCGTTTTGAGGTTTCTAACCCTTTTATCGAGAAAACAAACATATAAAGGCTACTTTTTATTGTATTGAAGGTCATTTGATTTTCTGATCTCTCCGTTGCTCGTTATATGCCTACTTAGTTCCTCATGCTTATAAACCCTAGCTACTAAACTATGCTGGATGACGAGGTGATACTTAGTGCGCTTTGAGTGTAAAAACCTCTGGATGTGCCATTATGATCAGGTTTCTGATATTGGGTTCTTAGATAAGATGATCCGCCATAGAATTGTAAGGGTAGATAGTTATGGTAAGCGATGATAGCATTCTTAGGAGTCTTCTGAGCGTTATAGGGAATTCCTATTCACCATATTCTAGGTTTAGAGTTGCTTCCGCAGTTGTATGTAGTGATGGAAGAGTTTTTACAGGGGTTAATGTGGAGAACTCCTCGTACGGACTATCTATATGTGCTGAGAGGGTCGCGATATTTAAGGCTGTTTCGGAGGGATGTAGGGAGATTAAAAGGGTATATGTGATGTCAGATTGTGGAGAGCCGATACCCCCATGCGGTGCGTGCCTCCAAGTTATCTCGGAATTCTCTAGAGGAGATGATACAGAGATAGTGATGTACTCGCCGAGAGGAGATGGTGTAAGAAAGAGGCTGTCAGAGCTCCTGCCACTGAGATTCAGCTTCTCGTCAGTGATGGATCGCAATATCTAAAGATCTCTGCCTCCACTAGATGATTCGAATAGCTCGGTTCCAATCTAAACCCGGTATATACTGATCCTTTAGAGATCTCTCTAAGTAGATTTTTGATATTTATCATAACTTATACTTCACCACCAAGTTTAATGAGTAAAAGCCTCATCCTTTAGGGCGGGGAGGGGTCATATATATTTAGGTATTTTAATCAAGATAATAGGGAAATGTGTTGACACAAAATCTGCCCCAGACCTCGCCCAGGCTATCGCAGGCTAAAGTCTTTGGTGGAATAGGTTCAATACTAGTGATCCTAGGAATAATACCGTATGCAGGGGTTGTTCTAGCTATTGTGGGACTGATCTTGATCTTGATCTCTTTAAAATATATATCTGATGAGGTGGGGGATCCAAAGATCTTTAGATATGCCATGATCTCTGTGATAGTTGGGATAGTAGGTTACGCAGTACTGGTGATCTTTGTTTTAGCCTCTTTACTCACGTTTGCAGTGTTTGGAGGCAATAGCATAGTTACCAATGTATATACTATACCCCCAGGGATGCCTCTCCAACAGGCCCAGAATCTAAGGCAACAAGACTTCATAGGATTATTATTAGCATTTATAGGCGTGCTTCTCCTTGCCTGGATAATCCTAATAATCTCATCAGTGTTTGTGAAACTGAGCTATGATAGGATCTCAAGGAGTTTGGGGGTAGGGCTGTTCTCAACAGCAGCACTGCTATACCTGATAGGGGCAGCATTAATGATAATAATTATAGGCATGATAATAATACTGGTAGCAGCGATAATCCAGGCAATAGCCTTTTTCTCAATACCAGAAACACCTCCTCAGAGGTCCCAGACCCAGCCTCCCGGATCACCTCAGTAGATGCGTTAAATTTTACGGGGATCCATTTTAAAGCTTTTTAAATATGCAGATGTATATTATGGCCTTATAGATGGATCAATAGAGATTCTTGACAATCCATAGATCCGTGATCGAGCCTTGAAGCGATTTCAACCCCTGCTTGACAACAAGAGCCCTTATCATACTCTGTTGGGGGACAAGTGGTTGGAGTTAATGGTTATTAATGGTGATTGTTAGTAGCATAGGCTCTCGGCGCCCGAGTTTCTTCCTCTTGAGATCATGACCTCTGCTTTATTGTCTATCCACTTCTCGATCTTTTCTCTGATTTCTATGCATTCTCCTCTATTGCATGGTATATATATTGTAGGACCCATGCTGCTCATCCCATATCTTATCCCCAGTTCTTCCAGCCCCCTCCTAATGATCCACGTGTTTTCCTCTTGATATCTCCACTCGATCTTTTTGAAGCCTATGTCTTGTATCGCTTTTATAGATCTTCTGAAAAGGTCTATATCTCCCGAGGCTATTGAGGGCATAACTCCTAGTAACAGTATATGGGATAGCCTCCATACCTCCTCAAGAGGTATTGATAACCCTTCTTGGAAGATTCTTTTCTCTAGCTCGCCATAGATCCTTCTAGATCCCCGGGGTATTATTAAGATAAATTCCCAGTCCCTGGGGATCTCTAGTCTAGAGATCAGGGGTGGTGGAGGTGCCCTCACATAGTCAGAGGGTCCTATAGAGCTCTTCTCTCCAGGATATTTGTGGCCCCCATCCACTATAAATCCTCCCGATTTGAATGCATACACACCTATGCCAGAGGTTCCTCCCCTCCCGGTTATCTTGGCTAGCTCATATACATCTATATCCAGCCCCAGCGACATGGCTATAGATCTAGCTGTTGCGAGGCATAGCTGCGTAACTCCTCCCAACCCAACGTGGAGATCATATACCTCGGTAACTTCCACCCTGGCCCCACAGGTTCTACAGATCTCTTTTAAAACAGCTCTGGCACACCTCTCAACAACATCCTCGATATCCCCCTTAACCTCTATAGAGGGTTTTCCCTCGAAGGCCTCTGCATAGACCACATGCCTAGGCGTTTCAAGGGTTATGCCAGCACCCCCATCAAGCCTCCCAAAAGATCCTGAGAGGTCTATGAGGGTTATATGTATTCTTGAAACGCTTCTGGTGACACATCTCATACTTTCAGCACCTATGCTACTGGCCTTGCAAGATATATGTTATCCTTATTATGTATAATCCTCACCATAACCTCCTCCCCCTCCCTAAGATCCCCGCTATGTAGTATCGCTATAGCCCTACCCCTAGAGTAGCCTAGATACTCTCCTTTTAACCAGCCAGGGGAATAGATCCTTGCTACCACCTTTTCACCGACGCCCATGGGCTTGGGGAGGCTATTGTCGGGCCTTACACCGAAGTCCTCGAGAGAGATCCTCAGCTTAACGCCAGTCCTAGCCTCGAGAGCCTCTAGAAATGAATAGAATTCGCCCCAGCTAGGCTCTCTAATTCCTGGAGGCTTCCTACCCCTTTTATGGGCCACGTACTTCTGGATCCCCAGTATGGGTGAGTATCTATTCCTCAAGTTATTCTTAGCCCAGATCGCTATCTCCTCTATATCCCTATCATTAAATCCTGGGAGCCAGACTGGGGTTATCATGACGTCAATGCCTGTGGAGTTGGCGTATAGGGCCATCTCAGAGACTTTCTTCACATCGTACCACTCCGCCCCGGCCAGCGTGGAGGCCCTATCTCTATCGAGACTGTCTATTGATATATTGAGTCTTGTGAGCCCTGCACCTCTCAGCCTCTCGATAAGGCTCTCACTGAGGACGGCTCCGTGGGTTTCAACAGCAATCTCCCCTACCCTCCCCATACTCCTCAGACCAGCCACAAGATCTTCTATCTGTGGGTGGAGGAGGGGTTCCCCAACACCATCTATCAACACATGGATCCTCCTCGACACCTTGTAAGAGGAGACATACAAAACCCACTCCAATAGATAATCAACATCAACAATATACTCAGAGATCCTTGATCTGGTTAGGGGGCCAGCATCCACAGAGCAGAATACGCATGAGAGGTGGCAAGCACTATAAGGCCTAACCTGTAAGAGATTCGTGCCTCTATCTATAATTCCAAATGCTATGTGCTCTACGAGGGGTAGTGGGCGGGTAATCCTTACAAGCTTCTTAATATATTTCTCGGCCATTCTCTCCTATATACTCCTTGATCGATATCCATTAGGGCTTTTATAGCTAAGTAGCGAATTAAACACCTTTTCAAAAACTCTATATGCCTCGTCACCGTAGAGACATACTATTACTCTCGAGAGAGATCTATAGCTATAGCTTCTCAACACACTAGCCATGATCTCGGCGGCTCTCCTATATGGATACCCATAGATCCCTGTGGATATAGCTGGAAGCGCTATAGATCTCAGACCAAGTTCCTCAGCCTTATCAAGCGAAGATCTTATGGCTGATGCCAGCTTGGCATCCCCATCAGGCTCGCCGTATCTCGGTCCAACAGCATGGATCACATACCTAGCCCTCAACCTACCAGCGCTAGTTACGGCAACTCCTCCAACTGGCACAGGGCCGTGATCCCTTACATACCTCCTACTCTCCTCCTGAATAATCTCGCCACCCTTTCTAACGATCGCAAGGGCTACTCCGCCTCCATGCTCTAGATAGGGATTAGCAGCATTAACGATCGCGTCTGCTTCTAATTCGGTTATATCACCCTTAACGAGGTGGATCTCGACCTCACCGACCCTGTATATCCCTATGGATCCCACCAATAATATTAATTAACTAAAGGGGTTTTCTCCCTCGATCTACGGGTTCTCAGAGGTGTTTCTACAGATTCTAATAGGTATCTTGAGCCAGCCGAAGCGAAATGACTTGACCATGTGGTCTATATCGTCTAGCGCCACAGATATCCATGGATCCGGGGGCCCTGGATATACCTTAAAAACGGGGTTGGGCTCGAAGCACTCTACATAGCGGTAGATCGGTAGCCATGTGGGTTTCTTAACAACCACTTTCCAAAGGTAGTTCCACACCTCGAAAGCCAGCTGCCCATCAGTTATAGGCACCTTGACTTTTCCCTCAAGGTCTATATACTCCCACCTCAGCTCCCTATCATCAACGAACTTATACCCCCTATCCTTAGCCTCAAGCCATATATAATATATATATGTATTTATCGCCTTTACAGGATCAGGGTGATTTATGAATCTATATAGAGGAGGCCTAATCCTATAACCAGTAGCCCTCCCCTCGATTATGTCCCTAGCTATTAGCGAGGATCTCCACAGACCCATGAGAGCCTTATCATATAGATACATGGGATGTATGCTCCAGAGCTTTATTTGCATAGCTATACTGACCTCCTCACCCGCCCTCAGGTCATTATCTTTTGATTATCATCTCTTTCAGGCGGATCATACGTTCCCCCATCTATTCGGGTTTGCATCTATCATCTGGGGGGTTGAGAGGGTGACCAGAGATCCCCAGGATATTCCCAGGATCTTCTGTGCCCTCTTCCTGATATTCAGCTTCCCAATAACGTCTCTATCTCCTTCGAATCTACATCTAGGGTATCCCAGCCTTCTATAGCCAGTCTCCTCTAATCCCTTGGAATCACATTTCGAGCATTTAGATGATATTCCGTTTGGCTTTACTATGGCTATCTGCACACCGCGTTTCTCTACCTGCCAGTCTATCCACTTCCCTATTCTCTTGTAGCCCATTATGATGAGCTTTTTCCCATGATCTTTAGGCAGTTTCCTAGGCGATTCTATGAGTCCTCCGAGATCCTCCCTAGCAACTGCATATCCAAGCCTCATAGCAAATCTCACTATCTCAAGAGATGTCTTCCTAGCCCAGTCCTCCAATATATTCCTAGACTTCCTGTGATAGGATCTTATACTATTCAGGATCCCCCTTCTCCTCCTCCATGCAGGATACCTTGGAAAGGAATATCTCTTCTGGAGATCCTCCGCAAGCTTTTTCCATCTATAGCCTCTATCAATATCTGTGTCACTCTCCTTGTTTATCACGTGATCTCCATAGACTATCCTCTCATTAACATCAACAGGCTTAACAATATTCTCTGGCCTATAGATCTCGACCTCCTTTTCAAGCGATAGGTGGAAAATCACTCTTCTATTCCTTCTATCAGGCTTGATCTTTGCGTGGGATGTCGGCTTAAAGCCTCTGGCCAGTAGCTTGTAGAACTCCTTAGAAGGCTCAAGATCTATGTGCACCCAACCCCTATGGGTATTAATAGCAACGCTTGTGAAGAAAATATTCTCAAAGCCATCTATACTGATCTTCGTTGGGGTTGCTGGTTTCCACACATGATCATCAACTAGCCACAGGCTAACGCTGTTGATCCTAGGCACTAGTATGCCTCCCATCATCTCAAGATCAACCTGGTGCCGAGCTATTTCCCGGGATTTCCTCCAGAGATATCTCACGATCCTCCTACCCCTAAGATCCCTTTTCCCTAGACCTAGATGCTTAACAAGCTCATCGAAGATCTCTCTAGAGTATTGCCTAGCCCTGTTCCTCCTTTTCCTTAGCTCTCGATACCTCCCATTCTTAAGCCTATAGTAATTCTCAATAATATTCCTAGATGCGTGGGGAAGCACATCTCCAAACATCTTTGGTATATATTCACGATCTCCTCTAACACCCTGAACCCCCCTCCTAGATAACTTCTTTGAGGGTATAACAGCAGTCCTACTAACAAAGATCCTATCTCCTGGCTTGACAACCAACTCCCACTTCTTATCACTCTTTTTCCTCCTCCTAGCCATTATCCCTGGACCTCGTTGCCCCTAAACTTCTATTCTAACCATTAATCAATAATAAACATATATAAAAGCATTCTACTATCGTGAAAAAGGATCAGCCCTCAGCAATTCTCTTAACTTCACTTTCAGGAACCCTATACTTACCGCCAGCAGTTCTAATAGCCTTAATCCTACTCTCCCTAACCCACCTAGAGAGAGTAGAGTAGCTAACGCCAAGACGCTGACAAACCTCTTTAGGCCTTAACAACCTCTCTGAAGATCCTGAAATAGCTGGCACCAGTAATAATATACAAAAATAAAAATTATATAAATCTAACTTCTATCCATCAACTATGAAACGGTCCTGAGAGCAAATAGAGAGCTGCGTTACAACTGAAAGCCTTGCCCTTCAGGGCGGGGATGGTTTTACTAGCTTTCTAGGTTCTTGTTTTTGCAGGGGCTCTATAGCCTCTGGCAGTGAGGGGTTGCTACCGTCTCGATTGATATGATGGTTAGTCCCGGGCTAGATGCTATAAAGCTCCTCAGGAGATACAATCTTGCTCTCAACTATGCTATAAACAAGATCCTGAGCCTTGGTTTGAGAAGCATTGGGAGGGTTCACAACACTCTATATAGAGAGCTGAGAGAATGGTTTGGCCTCCCATCCAGGGCTGCTGTTGACTGCTATAGGGATGCTCTTGCAAATGCAAAGTCTTGGAGGAACAATCCTAGGAGGGGGAGGAGGCCTAGGGTTAGGAAGCTATCTATGCTACTACACCAAGGCTCGGGATACAGGGTTAAAGAAGGATATGTGGAGATCATAGGAGGGATAAAGCTTAAGATCATTGGCTGGGATAGGAGGTATGATGGCTATGAAAATGGAGAGGCAAGGCTAGTCTATAGAGATGGAAAGATGATTCTTTGGATATCCAAGAAGGCGCCTAAGTTAAAGCCTTACAAGCCTAGGGATGTTATAGCTGTTGATGTTAATGAGAGGAAGATAGTATATGGAGATGATAAGATAAACAAGGAGAGGGACACCGAGATCGATGAAGCCCATAGATGGAAGAAGCTTGCCGAGGATCTCCAGAAGAGATATTCCTTCACAAGATACCCTGCCTGGAGGAGGAGAAGAGGGATCCTGAATAGAATAAGATCCTATCATAGGAAGGCTAGGAATATATTGGAGGACTGGGCTAGGAAAACATCGCTGAGGATCGTGGGGCTAGCTTTAAGGCTTCAATACGCAGTCGCTAGAGAGGATCTAACTGGGCTGATAAACACACTGAGAAAGATCGAGAGCAAGGATCACAGAACAAAGCTCACCATAATGGGATATTCGAGGCTTGGGAAGTGGATGACTGGCAGGCTATGAAGCGGGATCACCACTAGCAATAGTAAACCCGAACGGGACATCATCGGAATGCCCAAAATGCGATTCAAAGCTTGAGGAGAATGGATATAGAAGGCTTAGATGTCCCAGATGTAGTTTCGAAGCAGATAGGGATGTCATCGGAAAGCTCAATATAAGGAAGAGGGCTTTGAAAATGCTAAGGATCAAAGCAGATTTCGGGGATCTCTGGCCATCCTGACTGCCCCCCAAATGACAGATGTAAACCCGAATAGATGGGGGGAACTAGTGATCCGCCTGAAAGAGGTGATGATCAAAAGATCAATGAAGACCTGAGGGCGGGGAGGAGGTCAGAATGTTGGAAAGCTATATTCTGAAGTATTTTATATAGAACTCCTTGATGAATCCAAAGGGTCTTGCGAGATCTGCTTGTGACACTATTCTGAAATCCTCTGTATAGCCTCTGCCGCTATATAGGATTAGGGCTGTGAGAGTCTTAATATTTGTTGAGCTAGCCCTTGTAAGGGCTGTGATTACCGCGCCGCCATATGGATCTATTAGTGTGAGGTTTACTGAGAATCCTCCGAGAACATATGTCCTCTCATACATGTTCTCTGAATACCAGTCGGGACCATGCTTATTGCTATAGCTTCTCACTAACCACACATCTATCTCGTCATCCTCGTCTAGGGTAGCGTTATAGGGTATTTTTGATGGATCCGAGGTCGGTGTGAATGTATATCTACTTATAACCCTTATTATATATCCGCCGTATGAGTCCATTGAGTACTCAGTTGCTCCTAAGCCGAGCGCCCTGTTTGTGAAGTTCTGCACCAAGGTGGATATCAATAGATCGGGTGCTATGTATATGCTGGCTAGGGTGAAGCCCTCGGAATATGTTGATGCGTTTATAGCTCCTCTAGAGGTGTTTAGCAGTGATTCATAGTAGATCCTGTAGAGTGTCTTCTCGAAATAGTTGGATGTCTCGAGAACCTCTAGATCCACTATAGATGGTGATCTAGAATATGTGGCGTGGCTCCTGGTGATCGATCCTCCTGACACGGCTCTAGAGGGATCTGTCCAAGCAAGTATAGCTCCACCAACTATTATGCTGAACTGATCGCTGGAATATCTCTGGGAGACCTCTTCCATCCCCACAACCCTCAGGCTTATTTCCGCGCTCCTCCCGAGGGCCAGGAGAGGGGTTAGATCTATTATCTGGGGACTCTTAGCATAGTGCGTATTCACAGATGCCATTGGTCTCCAGTATAGCGGGAAAAAGCTCCCAGTATAGATTGTTGGAAATACGTGGAAAACCCCCGCTAGGTATTCGTTATAGTAAAGAAGTATATCCCTTACCGAGGGTATATTGGTGTAGAAGCCCTCATCAAGCTTCCCAGTTTTTGTGTAGAGGTAGATAGCCGCTCTATAGGTGTTCTCTGGGATAGATATGGTGGAGTTTATAGCCGCCCTACCGGGTCTGAACTCCTCAATAGAGTTTCCATTGGCGTCTCTAAATATATGGATATATCTATCTGGAATCCAGCTGGGCGTTGGCCCAGGGTATAGATAGAGGGTTACATTGACCAGAAAAACCCCGGTGATCCCTATTGACGGTGCTAGCCAGTTCGTAAGAACTATGCTGAAATTCACATCGCCCCTGAATAGGTTTAGGAATAGCGTCACATCGGCTTCAGCTGTTGAGTTTAGCCTCTGCACAGTAGATCCCCAGTATATCGGGATTCCGTTAGCAAATATCCAGAAGATCCTGTCGAACTGCCTTCCTGTAACAGCCATGCTGACATTGAGCACAGCCATGCTATAGCTCCTAGGAGGTATGCTAACCACAATGCTCTTGGGGGTGAAACCTGTGTTCTCAAAAGACATGTTAATAGCTATTGGGATCGCTATGGGCGTCGCATTCCTAGGTGGGAGGGGCTTGAAGGGCTCGAATGACCAGTATGGTGTGAAGCTCCTCGGATCCCTGTACTCAATAACCTCTATAGTCTGTGCAAAGGCTTGGGGAGCTATTACTATTAGTAGTACTGGTGCTAATAACAGATTCACATAGATCCTGCACACTTAAGCCACCAAGATAATAGAGATAATAAGTTTTATATATTTTGGAGAAGAAATGTTGGCACAAATGTTATTAACCGCATGTAGGTGTAGAATTTGGGGCTAGTGTGTGGACTTAGAGAGCAGGCTTGGGATAGCTTTGAGGGGTATTGAGGAGGTTGTCACGGTGGATGAGCTCAGGAGCCTTCTAGAGACTGGTGGTGGGAGGGGCTACCTGGGGTTCGAGCCCTCAGGGTTTTTCCATATTGGCTGGCTCATATGGGCCTATAAGTTTGGTGAGCTTATTGAGGCGGGTTTCAGGATGAAGCTCCTAGCTGCTACATGGCATGCCTGGGTTAATGATAAGCTGGGGGGTGACATGGATCTTATTAGGAGGGCCTCTCAACATGTTGTTGATGTTCTAGAGGCTATAGGTATTGGTAGATCCTCTTATGAGCTAGTATATGCAGAAGATCTCGTGTCTGATAGCGAGTACTGGGCTCTCCTCCTAAGGGTTGCCAAGAGCTTCTCCCTTGCGAGGGTTAGGAGGGCCCTCACAATCATGGGTAGGAGGGCGGATGAGTCGGAGTCGGATTTCTCCAAGCTTGTTTATCCGCTCATGCAGGTTACAGATATATTCTACATGGATCTAGACCTAGCCCTGGGGGGCATCGATCAGAGGAAGGCCCATATGTTGGCTAGAGAGGCTGCTGAGAAGCTTAGAAGGAAAAAAATTGTTGCCATACACACACCGCTCCTCCCATCCCTCACAGGCCCTGAGAGGATGGAAGCCTCTGGGGAGAGGGATGATATAATGTCCCAGATTAAGATGAGCAAGTCAAAGCCTGAAGGAGCTATATTTGTCTATGACACGCCGGAGGAGATTGCTAGCAAGATCAGGAAGGCCTATTGCCCACCAAAAGAGACTGAGATGAACCCTGTAATAGGTATAGCAAGGCATATAATCCTGAGAAAAGGAGGAGCAATAACCATCGAGAGAAAACCTGAGCACGGGGGCACAATAGAAGTAACTCTCGAGGAGCTTGAAAAGCTATACAGCCAGGGACAGATCCACCCACTAGATCTTAAAAACGCTGTTACAAGGGAGCTGATAAAGATCTTGGAGCCTGTTAGAAAATACTTCGAATCAAATACCAGAGCCCTCGAAACACTCAAAATACTGAGGACTTCTAGAATAACTAGATAGTATATAGAGACTATAACTCAAAATAACTAGGTAGCTATAGACTGTCCATGGAAAACGCAAGGAATATTTTAAAAGGGTAACCTGAATAGGATTCGGGGATCTAATGTTTGAAACAGCTAGAGAGATCCTTGGCTACGCCCTTAAGAACTGCTTCGAGTTTCATAAAAGTTTATAAGGGTTGATATATCATTTTTTATGGAGCAATTTTGCTGAAGCCTAAGGAGGTTTGCCAGATCCTTGAGCTTGCGAGGGCATACTCTGTGCCTATCAGGGATGATAGGATCTCGAAGCTGATAACATGGTATGTCAAGGCTCTACAGAATGCTATAGATATGATCTGGGATAATATCGAGTGGAAATACAGCTTCCCAGAGCTTGTTAGAAGGGGTG
>JAVVGE010000050.1:0-15674 GCA_032249255.1 Desulfurococcales archaeon
GTGCCTATAGTCCCTAGATACGGCTCGCTAGGGGCTAGCGGGGATCTAGCTCCTATGGCGTATATAGGTCTAGCAATGACTGGGGAGGGGTTTGTTGAGAAAGGGGGTAGGGTTATTAGAGCTTCCCAAGCGCTTGGAGAGAGTAATTTAAAGCCTGTGGAGCTAGGGCCTAAAGAGGCCCTCTCTATAATAAATAATACCGCCATGTCAGCATCTATAGCAGTTCATGCCCTAGTATCTGCCGAGAAACTTCTAAAGGCTCTCGAGATCAGCTCGTCCATGGCTATGGAGGCTATGGGGACGCCGGGACAGCATATCGATCTGGATCTGCTCTCACTCAAGAGGCACCCCGGGATTCTCGAGGTGGCCAGGGATATTCACAAGATTCTGAATGGCTCGAGAAACCTCGGGAGATCTGGAACTATACAGGATATATATAGTTATAGATGTGCCCCGCATGTCCTAGGGGCTTTCAAGGATGCTATGGAGTATGTGAGGTCCGTTATTGATAGGGAGATAAATGCCGTGACAGATAATCCAGTTTTGATCAGGGGTATGTGTGTTAGTGGTTGTAACTTCCACGGGATTCATATAGCCATTTCCATGGATCTTCTATCTATCTCCATAATACCTCCATTGATCCAGTGTGAGAGGAGAATCGCAGCTATCCTTGATAGGAATATGAGCAGGGGCCTCCCACCATTCCTCTCGGAAGATCCTGGGAGAAGCTCGGGCCTCATGATGCTTCAGTATCTTGCAGCCTCACTGCTAAATAGAATCAAAATACTCTCTTCACCGGCTACGCAAGATAATACCCCGACATCCGCGAACCACGAGGATCATGTTAGCAACTCCCTCAATGCCGGGCTCAAAGCTCTTGAGATAGCCGAGCTGGGTTTCAAGATAGCATCTATAGAGGTTCTAATAATGTCTAGAGCACTGAGCCTCAGGGGATGGGCTGATAGTTCGAGCCCGATAGCTAGAAAGATCCTTAGAATAGCTATGGAAATACTATCAAAGACAGAGACTCTTGGAGATGCTGTAGAAATAATGTCTAGAGAAATGGCTAAACTCATAGATACTGATTCTATAGTAGATCATTAGATCCGGTTGAATAACGTTTCTCTCAATTCTATATGTAGATCATACGGGCCCTGTCTCTTTTATCAGACCTATATATCGCTTTCGTTTCTAGGAGATTAATTATCTTAGTGATCTCTGATCCTCGGAGCTGATAAGCTATATAGTGCCTCTGAGCAACATAACGATAATACAGGATTCTGTCTCATCATCGATCTTCAAGATACAAAGAACACCTAGGGCGGGGAGGAATCACGTTATTATCTATATCTATTCCCTAGGTTTAGATAAATATAACTAGGGTTTCATGGTTTTCAGACCTCCTGGCGGCAGGTTGATCAAAGATCCGGAGGATCTCAGGGTAGGAGATATAATTATTAGGAATAAATGCGATCATAGATGTGTATGTATAGCAGGCGCTCCATGGGATTGGAGTACCGCTGGAAGACCAGGGGCTAGATATGCTCCTACCAAGCTCAGAGAGCATCTGTATAGCTTAAATATACATAGCGATCAGTGTATATGCGACTCAGGAGATATAGACGTGGCTCCAGGGGACCTGAGAGCCACATCATCCAGAATATATAATGCTGTGAAGACTCTTCTAGACACTTGTAAGAGCTTCTTGCTGCTTGGCGGAGATCACAGTATAACTAGATATTCGGTATCAGCTATTCTAGATAAAAAAGGCTCCGAAGGAGGTCTTGTTATATTCGATGCCCACCTAGACTTGAGAAAGATCTCTGAGGGTCTGTCCTCAGGCACATACTTGAGAGAGCTTCTCGAAGAGAGAGGGAAGGATCTAAAGGTTATTGTGATAGGCATTAGAAGGCATAGTATCCCCAGATATATGCTAGATCTTGCTGAGAAGCTGGGGGTTAGATATATAGAGTCAGAGAAGCTAGACCCTCAGGAGGCTGCGAGGATTATCTATGAGAACCTCTCTAGCTCCAAATGGATCTATATGAGTTTTGACAGCGATTCTCTAGATCCTCACGAATGTCCAGGCGTTAATTCACCATCACCCCTCGGAATCACTCTTAGAGATGCTGTAAAGATCATGGGTAGTGTTTCTAAGCTTGGAAAGCTGATCGGGGGCGATATAGTTGAGTATGTACCGATCCTAGATCATGGAGAGATCTGTGGTAGATATTTAGCATATATAGCATATAAAATGATTGAATCAATGAATAGCATAGTTGCATAAATTTATGAATGGATCTCGCATTCCCCGGGGTTTTTAACTAAAACCCCGCCCCTTATAACACAGGCTATGGGATTTCTACGCATCAGATAGCCGAACCATCTATAGCTAGGCTGATCCCATAGAACCATGTCAGCCTTAGACCCCTCAACAAGAGAACCAACTTCACCGCCTAGCCCTAGGCTATGAGCAGCATTCACAGTTGCTGCTGCAATAGCATTCAAAGGGGGTAGGGAGAGATAGTTAACAGCAAGATCTATAGTAGCCACCATATCAAGGTTCATAAGCGATGGCGAGTGATCTGTCGCAATAGCTATTATAGCCCCTAAATCCAGGAGCTCCCTAGATGGTGGCTTTCTCCCCACAGACGCCATCGCTGTGCTGGGAGCGAGTACTGCTACAGAGTTACTTAGAGAGATCTTCTTAATAACCTCCTCAGGCGTGTAGTTCAAATGATCCAGAGACGATGCGTTCAGCTCAAGCCCCACATCGCTACACCCAATATAGCTGAACTCATCAGCATGGATCTTGAGGCCTAAGCCCCATCTTCTACCAGCATCGAGAATGGATCTAGCTTCATAGGGGTTAAATGCTCCTCTATCGCAGAAAACGTCTATAAACTTATATCCAAGCTCCACAGCTCTTGGAATCAGAGCCCTTTCAAAACCATCTAGAAAGCCTTTGAAATCTAGGCCTGGAAGGGGTATGTGGGCTAATAGCGTTCTAACTATGTTAAGAGGACTATTCATAGACACGTCTGTCAGGATCTCTAGGAGCCTCAATTCATCCTCTATAGTTAATCCGTAGCCTGTTTTGATCTCGACCGTCGTAACACCACTCTCGAGAAGAGATTCGAGCCTTAGTCTTACATCCCTTACCAGGGTATCTCTCTCAGCCGTTGAAGTGATCCTCATAGTCCTCAAGATCCCGCCTCCTCTAGCCAGGATCTCCATATAAGAGGCTCCACTCAATATCATCTCACGCTCATCCTCTCTAGAGCCGCTATATAGCAAATGAGTGTGTGGATCTATAAGACCTGGCGTAACAATATAGCCAGATGCATCTATATATTTATCGGCTCGATATCTTCTCAGGATCTCATCCGAATCACCCACAGCTATAACCCTCCCACGCGATACAGCTATGGCACCATCCTCTACAACACCTAGAGACCTATGATCAGCCCTCCCTCTAACGATCCCTGGAAAAGTGAGGATCTCTTTAGCGCCATATATCACTAGATCAACATTCGCGGCATCCCCGATCATATATATCCCCAAATATTATATCAATACAAACAAAAAACACAGAGAGCATGGCCACAACACTAGACAGGCTCTATTATAATTATAGACAAATAATATCTCCTAGCTACACCGGGTTAACAGGGCTTACAGGTATAAAGTCTCGGCTGAGAATCTCCCGAGAAAATATTCATCATCGAGACAACGGCTTGGAGGAGAGGGAGGTGCTAAGGAGAATAAGATCTTACCATGAGAAGGCTAGGAACATTGTAGTTGATAGAGGTTATGAGAATAGCCGAAAGAATAGCTATGCATGGAAGGGATCTCGAGCATGTTGTAGCTAGAGAGGATCTCAATGGCTTAATAAAATTGCTCAGAAAGCTTCCAGAAACCGCGAGACTAGGCTATCGATGATGGATTACTCTGTGTGTGAGAGTGTATAGACTGGCAGAAGCAAGGGATGCCGTTAGTTATAGTAAATCCAAGGGATTCCTTGTCAGAATACTCTCGATGCGACCCCGAAAAATCAGATAAGATAGGCTATAGAATGTTGAGATGCCCTAGATACGGATTCGAAGGGGATAAGGACGTGATAGAGAAGCTGAATATCAGGGAGAGAGCACTCAAGACACTAGAGTTATCCGATAGAAGGCTACGAACCACTTGTAGTGGATGGAGAAAACCCTAAACCCTAAGGGCTAGGAAGAGGTCAGCGAGGAGTAAAATGTTGTCTTAACGACTTTAGGTAGTTCTTTATATAGCTCTGGAGAGCCAAAAGGGCTGGGTCTTCTATAGGGGGTCCTGGTCGTCCTTCAATGGGGCTGTATCTTTTTTTATGTTAATAGGAATGTTTTATATTTGTTTGTTATCTAGGCTTAAGCTTATAAGCATCCAATCTCTAATCATATTTAATGATGAGGTGATACCCCTATGGGCTTGATATATAGATATCCTCGGAGAGTGATGATGTTTGAGCTCTCCCCAGATGGGGGACCCGTGGCGTTTGGCTCGACGGGCACCCATGCAGCTCGGGCGAAGCCAATGAACCCGAGCCTAGGTGCAACCCCGCTAACGGAAATACAAGTATTTGGAAACACCATCAAATACCGCTAGCGGGGAAACGCTCTCAAAAACTTAGGATATAGCGATCGATCTCTATGGCAGGAGAAGTAAGGATTGCTGATCAACGATTCCGCTGATATAGGTTGTGGACTTATAATCTTCAATAATATATCACCGACTTATTACGATTTTAATATATTTAATTTATATATCGGCTTATCATAAAATAGTAACGTGGTGTTCATTTATGACTCGAGAGACTACCAGAAGCTATTGGGGAAATGTAGTTGCATCAGCAGCCGGTTGGGGTCTCGATTCTTATGACTGGATTTCATACATAGCCGTTTCCACGATCCTTGCAGATGTGTTTTTCAAGCCTCTGGGTCCCTTCTACGGAATTCTATCAACCCTCTTGGTTTTCAGCATATCCCTAGTAGTTAGGCCGCTTGGCGGAGCTCTCTTTGGCAGGATTGCAGATAAGTATGGAAGGAGGTTTGTTCTATATACCACAATGATAGGCGCAGGTCTTTCAACATTCCTAATGGGTTTCCTCCCAACGTATGATCAAGCAGGTGTATTCGGCCCAATAGGCCTGGTTATCTTAAGGATATCGATAGGCCTCTTCCTCGGAGGCGAATACTCAGCATCAGGGATCCTTGCTGTTGAGAGTGTAACTAAGAGGAAGGGCCTCGCCGGGGGGATAATGCAGGCCGGCTTCTCGCTCGGGGAGCTAGCTGCCTTCGGTGTCTATGCTCTGGTTGCGTCTCTGTTAACCAGTGATCAACTATATTCGATAGGTTGGAGAATTGTCTTCTGGAGCGGGATTGTTACAACTGTTATTGGTCTCATCCTTAGAACTAGATTATTAAGGGAATCGCCAGAGTGGGAGACCGGCGGATCGGTTGCTAGGGCTCCCATAAGGGAGTTATTTGCTAAAGATATTAGAAGATACTTTATAGTGGTTCTAATAGCTACTATGGGCTGGTTCTATGCATACTATACACTACTACAACTAGCCCCTGTAGTTCTTAACAGGGTTCTAAAAATAGATCCTGCTCTCTCAGGCTTAGTACTAACCACTATGGCAGCTGTAGACGCTCTCGGCTCGTTAGTAGGTGGGGCTCTCGTAGACTATATAGGGAGTAGAAGAGCCCTCGCCCTCTGGTCAGTAATGATGATCCTAGGATCGTATCCCGTGATATATACACTTCTATCAGGCAATCCATGGATGACGCTACTATGGGACTTCATAGTAGTGGGTCCTGTCGGCATGTTCCAAGTCTATATCTATGACCTGATACCTCTAAGGGTTAGAGCAACAGCCGCTGGACTAGGATATAATGGGGGTCTCTGGCTCGGGGCGTGGGCAGCGCCTATAGCAACCATCCTCTCACCCTCAATCTCCTGGCTCTATGCCCTTATAATAAACACCTTCATAGGTGGAGTTCTCATAGTGATAAGCGCTCTCCAAGCCACTAGAATAGAAAAGCCTATAGAAGTTAGCAGAACGTAGAGCTGCTCTACCTCATCTCTGAGAGCTAGGCTTCTTTGCACTCTTTAATAAAGAAACATACTCCTCTACTTATGGTTTAACCTATATACTTTAAATAATATAATATTTTTGATGATATCTCCTCCTCTATAGATATTGTTTTTCATAATAATAGAATTCGTTCTTTAGGACGGGGAGCCTTATACCCATACATCCTTTCGCTAGTAATGCTTGGTGTTAGGTGCGAGCAAGCCTAGTGGGCAACAAGCCCACGTCTTCCCAGTGTTGGCAGCGGGGTCTGGGCCGAGGCGATGATACTGTAGAAGCAGGGCTCAAGAAAGATGATGTAAGCCTCAGAGGATGCGGAAACCAGTCCGAAGGGACAAGGTTTTCGATTGCAGAGCATTAATGTAGTAAATGTTGGTAAGCCTCGCATAGAGTCATGGTTATTTTGATGGGGTAGAGTTTCTGCTTTAATTATATATGGTTTTTAATTGTTAGATTAATGGTGGATAGACTTATGATGCATGTTAGGCCTATTAACAGGCTTGTTGAAAAGGGTTATTATGATCCTAGAGCGAGGAGTGTAAGGGCTATAAAAGGGAAGGATCTGCATGTTGATAGTAGGGATTGGCAGATAGAGGGGGCTCTTAGGATGTTATTTCACGTGCTTGATCCGGATGTTGCTAAGGATCCTAAGAACTTGATAGTCTATGGGGGTACTGGGAGGGCGTGTAGAAGTTGGGAGGCGTTCGAGGATATAGTAGATACGCTCTTAACTATGAGGAGCGATGATACACTTGTAATCCAGAGTGGGAAGCCTGTCGCGGTATTCACAACTCACAGACTCGCTCCAAGGATAGTTATGGCTAATGCTCTCCTAGTGCCTAAGTGGGCTGACTGGGACTACTTCCTAGAACTTGAGAGAAAAGGGCTCACTATGTATGGCCAGATGACTGCCGGGTGCTGGGCGTATATAGGGACACAGGGGATTCTGCAGGGGACATATGAGACCTTTGCATACGTTGCTGAGAAGCACTTCGGAGGATCTCTACAGGGCAGGATAGTCCTCACAGCTGGGTTGGGAGAGATGGGCGGTGCACAGCCCCTCGCGGTTAAGATGAATGGGGGAGTAGCGATCGTTGTTGAGGTGGATAAGAGGATGATCGAGAGGAGAATGAGATTCGGGTATCTAGATACATGGACAGATAGTGTTGATAAGGCTATAGAGATGGCTGAAAGATATGCTGAAAGGGGCGAGGGGTACTCTATAGGCCTTCTGGGCAACGCTGCCGATATATACCCTGAGATGCTTAAGAGGGGTGTGAAGATCTCGGCTGTAACTGATCAGACGCCAGCGCATGACCCCCTCAGCTACATTCCCTCAGGACTAACGCTCGAGGAGGCCCAAGAGCTGAGGGCCAGAGACCCTGAGACATATAGAAGGATGAGTCTAGAAAGTATGAGGAAGCAGGTAGAGGCCATGGTGGGGTTCATGAGAAGGGGTGCTGTTGTCTTCGAGTATGGGAATAATATCAGGAAGATGGCTTATGAGGCAGGCTATAGAGAGGCGTTCTCGTTCCCAGGCTTTGTCCAGGCATATATAAGGCCTATGTTTGAGGAGGGTAGAGGCCCGTTTAGATGGGCGTCCCTCACGGGAGATCCGAGGGATATAGAGGCTCTGGACGATGAGGTTATAGAGATGTTTAAGTATAATAGAAGGCTTGTGAGGTGGGTTGAGAATGCTAGGAGGTATGTGAAGTTCCAAGGACTCCCATCGAGAGTTGTCTGGCTTGGTTATGGGGAGAGGGCTGCCTTTGGGCTGAGGATAAACGAGCTGGTGAGGAGGGGCGTCATAGATCCCATATGGATTGGAAGAGATCACCTAGACACCGGCTCGGTAGCCTCTCCGTATAGGGAGACTGAGGGAATGCTAGATGGATCTGATGCTATAGCTGATTGGCCGATACTAAACGCTTTGCTAAACACAGCTGCTGGGGCAACATGGGTATGCGTACACCATGGTGGAGGAGTGGGGATAGGCTATAGTATACATGCAGGTCTAGGTCTCGTGCTGGATGGTTCGAGAGAGAGTGATCTGAGGGCTGAGAGGGTATTAACCGTAGATCCTGGTATAGGCGTTGTAAGACATGCAGATGCTGGCTATGAGACCTCTAGAAGGATTATAAGGGAGAAGGGTATAAGGGCTCCGTCTATAAAATAGATCCTAGTCCTTTGTGAGCGTAATCGCTATGAGATCACCCATTGCTGGGAGCTCCTCATCGACTGAGGTCTCAGCATAGCTATACCCTTTAGCAATTTTCATAAATCTCACAGCAATATCAGAAGATCTTGGCGATGGTGCGCTGTATCTGAACACCCTGGTGTATACGCGATCACCAAGTGGAACATAGATCCTCTCGCTCCTGAGAAGAGGGTGGATATAGATCTTGAGATCGCCGTCTATCAAGAGATCTTCGAGAACCTTTTTCTCAGCATCACTCGGGAGCCCTGCAATATATATGCTGCTATACCTCCTCCCTATAGCATTTTTGGCCTTCAGATTCACGGAATCAACACCCCTGAATGATCTCTCAATAGTATAGCCTCTAATACCACTTATTTGAAGGATATAGAGGGCTATATGCGGTAGAAACCCCCCTCCAATAATTAGGGGGCTGGCTCCAGATCTCCTTGAGTATCTCAGGGCTAGCTGAGCCTCTATCTCTATGAGGATTTGGGGATCCGGGGTTTCAGGCCTCCCTATCTCTATAGCTTCCACAGGATCTCCTTCTGAGAAGCTGCATAGCCTCTCTCCACATATATTTGGTATATAAAAGACCTTCTTTCCTATGAGCTCAGATCCGACCCCGGTTGGTGCCTCAATAACTCTCCCCACAGCTGTGACCGAGCATCTTTTAAGGGCATCACAAGGATTATTTGTACCCAGAGAGAAGAACCCAAAAACTAGGTTCTTTACCAGCACCATCCCTCTTCTTACATCAACTATCTCATCTCTAGTATAGGATAACCTTCCCTGATCACATGTGATGCAAAGCAACCGCTGAGCCACCTGAGGAATAGTTACACTCTTCCATATATTCCTAATCAGGATGACACCCTCCCGCCCTTCAGGGCGGGTTTCTATGCTGGGTCTCGGGTGTTAGCCCCCTGGAGAGGGATTAATGGCTTTACACCATTATGAGTTACCAAATAGCTCTTAATCTTCCTTGCTATCCTTATCCTGTGTCCCAGTCTTCTCGTTATGTTCAGCGCAGCATTTATATCTGCATTGATCTTCTTCCCAGTCTTCTTACACATGTACAGTCCTCTGTATGCTCTTCCCTTCCTGTGTTTCGCTCCACATATTGAGCACCTCTGACTAGTATAGTCCCCTGGGACTATCTCAGCATCAATACCGTATTCCATGAATATATCAACGATCCACAGGATTATCTTCCTGAACCACCATATATTTGTGTTATACTCATTGCCATTATCCTGTGAAAGCATATATGGATAGCCTATGTATAGCCTCCTAACTCCTCTTCTATATAGCTCATCTGCTAGGAATCGATCGATGTTATATATAGATGCCTAAGCCTCTCATCCCTTTTATACATAGCATCTAGGTATTTCTCGTGATAGTAGATCCATGTTGATATGCCAAGCCTCCTCAGCATGTCTCTTATAGACTGGTATGTAGCTATCTCCCTCTTCCACCAATAATACTCAGACTTTATAGATCCTCCTTTGACAAGCAATGCTGATCCGTCTGTGGTCACTACAGCGAATAGATTGTTAAGACCCATATCCACGAATGCCCCCTTATCACCTATGGATCCCTCTGCTTAATACTCCTAGGATTTGTGATCCTCTGCTTCTTCTTTTTCTCCTCATCATCGTATATGGGCTTTACATAGCCCTTTGGATTCGATTTAGGCGGATTCACACCAACCTCTATTGGTACGTATGCCTGCCACCTACTAGCCTCATATACTATTTCAAGTCTTCCCTGCTTACCCTCCCACCTAATCCTGCCAACATATTTTATTTTGAGGTCAAAGTCTTCGAGGACTATATATCCCTTTTCTTGCTAATAGGCTCAACACAATACCTATCATTCCTAGTCAGTATGTGTATCCTCTTCTCACTAGTCTCTCTATCCTTCCAATAGCCTGGTGGAGAGACCTTCCTGATATGCGGCGGTAGCCTACCCTGTTTCCTAAGCTTTAGGAGCTCGAAGAATGCGTCCCAAGCCTCATCATTCTTATTAACAACCTGGCCAGCATTAACACCAAGAACCCCCCTATACTTATGATAGTACCTCTTGTTGATCTCATTCCTCTTCCCAGGCGTTAGCTCTCCATTGAAGAATGCCCACCTCTTCTCATAGCTAAGCTCGTTCCATAGCCTAGCACATGCCAAGCCTATATCGATAGCATTTCATCCTCATATCTGTTTGAGAATAGTGTTACTCTATTAGTCCTCCGCCTACCCCTCTTCCTCCTCTCTATCTCTTTTTTGAAGGCTTCCAGGGGGTCGGGGTCTTCAGCGGGCACGCCTCGGGATCCCCCGCTGGACATCTTACCAGCACTTCTGCCCTCTGAGACCCGACCCCTATGCATTATAGAGCATAGAAGCCTTAAAAACCCCGCCCTGAAGGGCGAGGCTTGCCCTGTTGTCAGGGATAGCGTGATAGGCTACCCATATGTATTCACAGAACATGGAGGACTGTGAAGGCTATGCTTTGCTTTTAATATCTTTCTGGAGTTAATATAGTATGGTTTGGAGCATCTCTTGGGAGAGGCTAGAAGGCCGACGTTCTACGTGAAGAAATGGCTTGATGCGGAGGAGTTTAGAGAGCTGCTAGAGGTAGCTGATTATCTTGGCAGGACACCGTCTAGCGGATCTGTTTTTGTTCTCAACCCCTCTAAGATCGCTGAGAGAGGTTATGATGAGGAGTATGTTGGGGAGCTTATTAGAAGGGTGAGCCCAGGAATATCTGAGAAGGAGCTTGAGGATATCAAGAGGTTTGTGAGGGATAGGCTCTCTAAATCCTCTATAATAGTTATTCTAAGGACCCAGGGATCTACTCTAGTCATCGAGCCCAGGGGCTATCTAGGGAATATTATAGATGCTATAAAGCCTCTTCTGAGGTATGATAGATCTCGGAGGATATTTACTTCCTACCCAGCATATTACCAGAGGATCAGGGAATACCTTCTATCAAGGGGCATCCAAATAGATGATCAAACGGGCTTCGCGAGAGATAGGCATCTACCAATAAAACCATCCCTATCTATAAAGCTCAGGGAATATCAGGAAGAGGCTGTATCAGCATGGGTCTCCAATGGGTATAAGGGTATAGTCTCTCTACCCACAGGCTCTGGGAAAACAATTGTTGGTATCGCAGCCGTTGCTAGAAAGCCTGTGTGGACCCTTGTAGTGGCTTTCACTAGGGAGCAGATGAGGCAGTGGAGAGATCAGTTTATAAAAGGGTGCTCCATACCTCCCAGCATTATAGGGCTTTTCTATTCTGATGAGAAGAGGATAGCACCGATCACGATCTCTACATATCAGACTGCTTTTAGGTATATAGAGAAGCTGTCGAATCATTTTCAGATGCTTATAGTGGATGAGGTTCACCACCTGCCCGCCGATAAGTTCAGAGCAATTGCCCTTGGAATGTTCTCTCCCTATAGGCTTGGGTTATCGGCAACTGTTACTAGGGAGGATGGTAGGCACGAGGAGCTCTTCCCCCTCATGGGGGGTATTGTGTATCACAAGTCTCCACAAGAGCTTGTGAACGCTGGCTATCTATCTCCATATAGAATAGAGACTATAAAAATCGATCTAACGCCTGAGGAGAGGAAGAAGTTTGAGGAGCTTAGGAAGAAGTATAGAGAGCTCTCCAGGGGCATGGAGTTTGAGGAGCTAGTTAAAGCTGCTAAGAGCGGTGATGAGCTAGCTGCTGAGGCTCTTAAAGTTAGGAGCGAGCTTAGACAGCTAATTCACAATGCTAGGAGGAAGATTGAGAAGGTCAAGGAGATCGTGTCGAGGGAGCTTCAGAAGGGCTCTAAGATCCTTATCTTCACCCAGTATATAGACCAGGCTGAAACCCTTGGAAAAGAGCTGGGCGCCCCCGTCATAACAGGTGAGACAGAGAAAAGAGTGAGGGACAAGAACTTCCAGCTCTTCAGGGAAGGTTTGGAGAGGGTGCTCGTACTAACGACAGTAGGTGATGAGGGTATAGATATACCGGATGCCAATGTGGGGATCATAGTAGCTGGTACGAGCTCTAAGAGGCAGTTTACCCAGAGGCTTGGTAGGCTCTTAAGGCCTAAAGAGGGTAAGCAGGCGGTGTTATATGAGATCATTGCCAAGGGGACGCCGGAGGAGCTCGAGTCTAGGAAGAGGAAAGAGGGGCTGGAAGATCTGTTTCAGTGATATTTAAGCTGGACAAACCAGCTCTTCGGTACATAGAGAAGGTAATATCTATAGCAAGGGGCCTCTTTCTATGTGCTAAGATAGGCAGCAGTTAATATAGATACCTCCAAATAATGTATTTCTAGTCATCAGATCTATCCATAAATCTTTTAAACAACTCTCCAGAAGATCTAGAATTAAGTGTAGGCTTAATTATTATTAACATTTAACCGCTTATACAATAGAAGAAGTAGTGGAGAAGTGGTAGCATGAGTGGTGTTGAGACCCCCTCAGAACCTGGTTCTCCAGGTCCTGAGGGTGGCTCTGGTGAGGGGCAGGGCCAGGGGTCAGGTGTTAGGAAAAGAAGGGAGG
Organism: Desulfurococcales archaeon; assembly: GCA_032249255.1. GTDB lineage: Archaea > Thermoproteota > Thermoprotei_A > Sulfolobales > AG1 > AG1. Next base: position 12,884 of record JAVVGE010000050.1, read on the forward strand.
TCTATCTAAGGGTCTCTGAGCTTAAGGTTAAGGACAATAGTAGGATCAAGGTTAAGATCGATATAAGTGTTATGAAGGAGCTGGGGATCAATCCTGGAGATGTGGTTGAGATTGAGGGTAGGAAGAAGACTGCTGCAATAGCGTGGCCCAGCTATGGGGAAGACGAGCCCGATGTAATTAGAATGGATGCTATTGTGAGGAAGAACGCTGGGATCTCTATAGGCGATAAGGTTATAGTGAGAAAAGCTTCTCCTAAGAATGCCCAGATGATCAGGATAGGCCCTGCTCAGAGCAATGTAACCTTCACAAGTATAGAGCCTAGCTTTGTGAGCTATGTTAAGAAGAGGCTTGAGGATACACCGCTGGTTGAGGGAGACATAGTATATGTGCCTCTCCTGGGGCAGCCAATGCCCTTCATAGTAGTTCAGACAAGACCCTCGGGGGTTGTAATTATTACTAAAGATACACAGCTATATATACTTGATAAGCCTGTCAGCAATATAAAGGTCTCTAGGGTTACGTATGATGATATCGGGGGCCTAGGACATATAATAGAAAAGGTCAGGGAGCTTGTAGAACTCCCACTAAGACATCCAGAGATCTTCAGGAGACTCGGTATTGAGCCTCCTAAGGGTATTCTACTCTATGGGCCTCCTGGTGTTGGTAAGACGCTGCTAGCCAAGGCTATAGCTAATGAGGCTAATGCCCACTTTATTGCTATCAACGGTCCCGAGATCATGAGTAAGTTCTATGGTGAGAGCGAGCAGAGGCTAAGGGAGATCTTTGAGGAGGCTCAGAAAAACGCTCCGGCGATTATATTCATAGATGAGATCGATGCCATAGCCCCTAAGAGGGATGAGGTTATGGGGGAGGTTGAGAGAAGGGTTGTGGCGCAGCTCCTAACCCTTATGGATGGGTTAAAGGGTAGGGGGGATGTGATAGTTATAGGGGCTACTAATAGGCCCCATGCTGTCGATCCGGCTCTTAGAAGGCCTGGGAGATTTGATAGAGAGATAGAGATACCGCTTCCAGATAAGCAGGGTAGGCTCGAGATACTCGTGATCCATACGAGGAACATGCCCTTGGCAGAGGATGTGGATCTAAAGAAGATAGCTGAGATAACGCATGGATATACAGGAGCTGATCTAGCAGCTCTTGTGAAGGAGGCAGCTCTACGCGCCCTAAGAAGATATCTACCCAAGATAGATTGGCAGAGTGACACAATAGACCCCGAGATCCTTGGGTCGATGTATGTAACTCAGCAGGACTTCTTAGAGGCTTTTAAGGAGATTATTCCAAGCGGCTTTAGAGAGGTCTATGTAGAGATTCCCGAGGTTAGGTGGAGCGATATAGGGGGGCTGGAGGATGTCAAGCAGGAGCTGAGGGAAGCCGTTGAATGGCCCTTGAAATACCCCGACTCCTTTAAGAGACTCGGTATTGAGCCTCCTAAGGGTATTCTACTCTATGGGCCTCCTGGTGTTGGTAAGACGCTGCTAGCCAAGGCAGTTGCTACTGAGAGTGGTGCTAACTTTATATCGGTGAGGGGGCCTGAGATACTTAGTAAGTGGGTTGGTGAGAGCGAGAGGGCTATTAGGGAGATATTTAGAAAGGCTAGGGTATATGCGCCTACGGTGATACTGTTTGATGAGATAGATTCCATAGTGCCCCACAGAGGATCTGTGAATGAGGGTACCCATGTAACGGAGAGGATAGTCAGTCAGCTCTTAACAGAGATAGACGGGATCGAGAAGCTGAATAACGTAGTTATTATAGGCGCTACTAACAGACCCGACCTGATAGATCCAGCACTGCTGAGACCTGGGAGACTGGATAAAGTGATCTATGTACCTCCACCCGAGATGAAATCCAGGCTGGAGATCCTCAAGGTACATACTAGGAAGATGCCTCTAGCAGAGGACGTGGATCTAGAGTATATAGCGAGAGCCACCGAAGGATACGTAGGGGCTGATCTAACAGCCCTAGTTAGGGAAGCAGCCCTATACGCTCTAAGAGAGGATCTATCGTCGTCAAGGGTCTATATGAGGCACTTCCTACAAGCAATGACCAAGATAAGGCCTTCACTGTCAGAGGATATGATCCGGTTCTACGAGAGCTGGAGGGATAGATTCAAGCAGAGACTCCCCAAACAGGTCATGGCTCCACCTATATATGCATAGCGTATAGCTAATCCCAATATAAACAGATCTTTAGGTGTATTTATGGGGACCTATTCTAAGGCTCTCGCAGCCAGAAATATACTAGAGATCCTAGTGAAAAGGGGAGGAGCTATGAAAGATAGAGAGCTCTATGAACATCTAAGGAAAACATATGACATATCATACAAAGAATTTCTATCCCTTCTCCTCTTTCTAGAGATAAATGGATATATCACCGTTGAAACCATAAGCGAGGACGCTAGAGCCGTAAATATATATTATAAGAAAATGAGTGAGAAGCAACTTAACCCTTAACGCTTGATCAAATTATTCTACTATTGAGGATATAACGCTTCAGAATAAGGACTAGTGATTCAGAACCCTAGCAAACAATATATTGATTATAAGCATCTCTACCTTCCGATCTCTGAAGGTAAGAAGAATCAACAATTTGAGGGCTGTTTCAGTTTTCATAATCATTGTAGTCATATGCAGCGTTTGTGTCCATCAACGACTAAGCCCTCTTAATGCTATGAGATACGCTGATGCGTGTGTATATCTAAGCGTTTCCCTGCTAACGGTATTTCCGTTAGTGGGGTTGCACCTAGGCTCGGGATCATTGGCTTCACCCGAGC
>JAVVGE010000051.1:0-15079 GCA_032249255.1 Desulfurococcales archaeon
GTTTTGAGAATATTTTCTTCACAAGTGTTGCCATTGATACCCATAGGGGCTGGGTATATCTAGATCTAGAGCCCTCTAAGGAGCTCTACAAGCTACTGGCAAGAGGCTTTAAGCCAGCATCCCACACTAAGATCAAGCTTGATAGGAAGAATAGGAGGGTGATTTTCCACCTATCCCTTGGGAAGGAGGTCGAGATCTACAGGCCTGGGAATATTAAGCCTGTTGATGTTAATGAGGATTCTGTAGCAACCCTCTACGAGGCATTAGCAATAATACTTGGAACAGACCTTGCAAAGACAACCCTGGGCTATAGCTATAGGAAGAAAAGCATCCAGAGGAGAGATGGTTCCGGTAGCAGTGAGGCTAGGAAGGCTATGGAGAAGCTTAGGGAGGGGAAGAAGAAGAGGGACTATAGGTGGAAGACAGCAAACATGATAGTAAGGGATGCCATAAGATGAGAGGAGTGATAGTTATCGAGGGAATATCCGGGGAAGATATAAGGGTTATGATTGCTAGGTATAGGAATAGGCAGTTGAGGCACAGGATATATCAGGGTGCATTGAAGGGTGAGCTGAATGCGATAATAGATAAGGCAAGGGAGTATGGTGTGCCGGTATTGATGGTTGATCTCAGGAATATATCTAAGATCTGCCCTATACACAATGCTTTGATAGAGTATGGGGAGGATAGAATAGGGATCTATGGCAAGGGAGGTGAGAGGTGGCATAGAGAGGTAGTTGCCTTGATCAATATCTATCTTAAGGCCCTCGAAGCCCTTTATGAGGGCATTGCTGAGAAGGGCTTCGGGGTTCTAAGCATAGATGGGAGCACCATTCCGCTTGGCTCCACAGTCACCCATGAGACCATAGAGATCCCAAGATCTCTTTGGGGGAGGTGGAGGTCCCTTGATAACCACAGAATCAAAAACCCTGTGGATCAAGAAGCAAGGCAATCCAAAACAAATTAATATCAGCGATAATCAACAACCATCGGGAGACAAGCGGTCTCTCAAGAGCGGGCTCCACAGAGTTATAGCTGTAATTATTATAGCAGTAGAAGTAGGGCGTGTGGTGTGGATGCTGCTCACGAGTAGTCTACATAGGGGCTAATACCTGCGCCTGCTATTACTATGACGATCTCTTTTACAATAACATCGCCGATGGTCGTTACGACACCTACTGAGACGACTTCTAGTGATTACAGGAGGTGTTGGCGGTGTTTATTATTATAGAGCTATCATAGCTGGTATCATATCTAAACTACATGGATATAACTGCTACAGGTGTTCAGGCAGCTGCTTCTATAGATAATCTTATTCTGATGAGAGATAGAACAGATCTCAACAATCTCAACTAGGTATTATATACCTCGCTACCACGTTTTCAGCTTATCTATCATACCGGGCAGCATGAGAGGTTGAGGCTCCGCTCTTATTAGAGCTAGTAGGTATAGATCCTGTGAAGGATCTCTCTAAGTGGGAGAGGCTCGGTGTTGAGGAAAGTGTGAAAGCTTTTCAGGACGGGACTATAGATGCTTACTTCTGGTTGGGCGGGCTCCTAATATGATCTATATTCGAGCTTTTAAGAACCCTTAGCTGGAGAGGCTTAAAGACATACATAGTCCCAGTTCCTGTGAGGGTGATTAAGAAGTTTAGCCAGATATGTCCGGTGAAGGATGTTTATGGCACTGATATTGATACAAGAACCATGCATTCTGGATCATGTTTGTGTGCCACAAAGATCTACGCTAGATGTAGCGTATAAAATAACTGAGGCTGTGTTCGAGCATCTAGATACCCTCCAAAAGGCTTTCACTGCATTTAGAGATACAAAGCTTTAAAAAGCCATTAAATATGTAGGAGAAGCAATACCGTGTAACGAGGGTGCCTTGAAATACTTTAGAGAGATAGTGCTCTAGAGTGAATATCCTATCTCTTATCACAGAAAATACTAGTCTTTTCTCAGAATATATTGAGAGGATCTCGGCAGCGCTGATAAATACCATACAACCATTCTTTAAGCCAATGCTCCTTTCAGCGATGTTGATCAAAGCTGGCTGAGCGCTGCAGAAGATAATATGACCTGATCTATAGCTAAGCAGAGATCTATTAACATCTATTAAACCGCTGGAATAGTATTCATAGCCCGCCTGATCTGTATGCATGGAGATCCCGGTTATATAGCCATCACAATATCTATACACAATATCCACAGGAGAACCTGTGACGGAGTTATTAAAAAGGATCGAGATCCTGGAGCCGCATGGAATCATAATAACCATGGCTCTGGAGTCCTCTACGAGAAAAACAAGGCTATATACCAAACTTGATAGAGGGATGAAGAATATCGGGGATAGGATAAGGGCTATAGCTAGCACATATAATAGCTGAAAACCTTGCCTTCTAGAGTAGGGACTATGAGCGTATATAGCCAACTCTGAGCCAGCCTCCATAGAGCCCCTGAGAAATAGAGGTTTAGCCCCTAGTTATGTTCTGACCTCCTCTCCCGCCTTCAGGTCATCATCCTTTTGATCATCATCCCTTTCAGGCGGATCATTGGTTCCCCCATCTATTCGGGTTTACATCTGTCATTTGGGGGGCAGTGGGGGTGGCCAGAGATCCCCCAGGAATTACTTTGATCTTTAGCTTTTTCAAAGCCCTCTTCCTGATATTCAGCTTCCCAATAACATCCCTATCGGCCTCAAAGCCGCATCTAGAGCATCTAAGTCTCCTATAATCAACCTCTTTTAATCCCTTGGAATCGCATTTAGGACACTTAGATGATGTTCCGTTCGGCTTTACAATGGCTAGCGGAACCCCTTGTTTCTTAGCATGCCAATCAATCCACTTCCCCAGTCTCTTATAGCCCATTATTATGGGCTTTGTCCTGTGATCCTTGCTCTTTATCTTTTTCAGGGAGTTTATCAGCCCAGTTAGATCCTCCCTGGCAACTGCGTATCCAAGCTTCTTAGCAAATCTCACAATCTCCAAGGCTGATTTCCTAGCCCAGTCCTCAAGAACATTCCTAGCCTTCCTATGATAGGATCTTATTCTATTTAGTATAGATTTTCTCCTCCTCCATGCAGGATACCTTGGAGAGGAGTATTTCTTCTGGAGATCCTCCGCAAGCTTCTTCCATCTATGGGCTTCATCGATCTTGGTGTCTCTCTCCTCATTGATCACTTGATTGCCATACACGATCTTCTTCTCATTGATATCAACAGCCATAGCATCTTTAGGCTGGTAAGGCTGTGGCTTGGGGATCCTCTTGGATATCCACAACACCATCTTATCACCTCTATAGACAAGCCTTGCCTCCCCATTCTCATAGCCATCATACCTCCTATCCCAGCCGATGATCTTAAGCCTGATCCCTCCTATGATCTCCACATAGCCTTCTTTAACCCTGTATCCCGAGCCTTGATGCAGAAGCATAGATAGCTTCCTAACCCTAGGCTTTCTCCCTTTCTTAGGATTGTTCCTCCAGGCATTGGCATTTGCAAGGGCATCCCTATAGCAGTCAACAGCAACCCTGGATGGGAGGCCGAACCACCCCCTCAGCTATCTGTATAGAGCGTTATGAACCTCTCCGATTTTCTTTAGATTCAGCCTCAATATCTTGTTTATAGCATAGTTAAGGGCTACATTGTATCTCTTGAGGAGATCTATGGCTTCCGGCTCGGGGCTAACCACCACCCCGATCAAGAGGGTTAGCAAACCCTCATCACCAGAAGCCACAGAACCCCTCCAAAAACCAGAATACAAAAGCTAATAAGCATTAAAAGGCGAGGCTTCCAGTTGTAAAAATGTTCCTATATCCATAATCTCACTAGCGATCTACCGCTTTCTCATTCCACCACTAAGAGAATATTCTTGACCGCAGAGATTTTTAACACTCTTATCTAATTCTTCTATATATCTTGGAAATTTTTATTGAAGCTATGTAAAGGGATACGAGGAATATTATTACTGTGAATCCTGCGACTAGGGCTATCTTTGCATATGCAGTTCTCTGCAGAGTTATCATGATGATAGAATTTATTGCCATATATATTAGAAGCTTCTCAAATATCTTATCCATGGTTAAGGATCTCGTTATATCCCCCACTAGCTTGTAAAAAACCCTGTATCTTTTCACTTCCGACATCCCCCTTATAATGTCTATACCCTGTCTAGAGAGGGTTAGACATTTAACAGCCCTTTTTCTTATAAACCCCTCATAACAATCTATGAGCCTTATTATGTCTTCCCCACCCATGTCCCTTATAAAGGGACTTAGAAGCTCTAGAAGATCCGCGATGTTCGTGCCAAAGCTTCTAGCAACCTTGTATAGCTTTAGAGGTCTGCCCCACATTCCTATAAGTCTAATCACATCAATAGCAAGCGCGATTCCTCGAAATCTCCTCACAAGTTTGGCGATATCATGATTATTGGTATTGGGATCGCTAGCTACGAGATCCCTCACAAGGATATCGTAGAACCTTTTACCAACATCTGTAAGTATATAGAAACTGCCCTTAGAATCGACCATCCCCTTTAGCCTTAACTTCCTAACAGCATCCAAAATATGCTTTCTCTCAACCCCAAGAGCAGATACTATGGCATCTATACTAACGGGTTTCCCTATATTCCCCATAAAAACCACTATGTCGAGTTGATAACTCGACTTAGAGAAGTCTATTATAGAGTCTAGCTCTCTAAATAACTCTATCCTCTTTCTAACAACATGATCCATGAAAGGATCTACACTACTCATCATATCACATTTACCTCATCATTAAAAAATAGAAGCCAAATAGCAGAGAAACGATCTAGAGGATTATAGGTATTACATTATTCACAGACAAAAGCCGGTCCTTAGAGAATGTAACCTCTTAGCCCACCCTTATACAACAGTAATAATTAATATTGAACAGATCCTGTCCTTCAGGAGAAGAGGGTCGTGGCTCTATATCTATATAGGGAGTATATTTATGCCACCAAATAGTCCTGTAAGGATGCTTGAGAGGGCGTTGCTCGTTACTATATAGGCGATCCATCCTAGTATTAATAGAATTCCTATATGGTATATAGATCCCATCAGGCTTCCTGGATAGATGGTTCTAGAGACTATCCCGTTAACTATTGACAAGGCTATTATCATGATCGCGCTTACCTGGGATATTGTACCCTCACTTATAGGTGCTATGTTTATAACCGTCACTCCCGGGAGACTCGCTATTTGTGAGAATATAGCTACCAAGGCGCCTATCAATCCCAGTATTGATGATGTGAGCAGGTGCAGCATAAGTAACGTCGACTCATAGGCCCTGGCCATCTGGGATCTCTTTTTCCTGATATCGTTCACGGAGCCCAGGATATCACCAAGCATCTTCCCCATGCCCCTAACATCGCCTTGTGCGAGGAATGTGTGGAGCATAACCTCCCCGGAGAATAGGCATATCCTCGAGCCTATCTCATCTAGCATCTTCATCCAGGCCTTCTCCAGAGAGACGCCCATATATAGTCTTCTCTTCAGAGTCAGGATGTCCCTCTCTAGAATACCTAGCGAGCCCCTCATAATAGCCTTGATGCTCTGCTTCATATCGGGCACTACGTGGAGGAGATAGCCCAGGCTTCTTATGAAGGTTGGGAAAGCGTCGTCGTATTTAATAAGTCTAGATTCAATTCTTATTATTAGCCTGCCTAGCACTATCATTGGGATAGATAGGAGTAGTATGGGAGCTATCATTTGATATGGATATATTAAAAACCCTAGCATAGATAGGAAGCCTCCTAAGGCTATTGATAATGCTGTGTAGAGCTTTATTCTCTTCTCAACATGGGATCTCGGGAATACTATAGGATCCCTGGGGATCATGATAACCACTATAGATGCCAGAGCAACAATAGATAGAACCAGCCCAGCGGATGAGGCTAGTAGGAATTGATCGCCGGAGCCCAGCAGCATAGCCATTATAGCTATATTAGCGAGAAGAAAAACAGATGTGCTCATAGAGGTTGAGAAGAGACTGAATAGAACCCTGATTGCCTCGAAGATCTTGTCTATTTGGGATATGTATGAGACCAAAACACTATCTATTTCATTCCTGAGAAAGGTAACTATATCGGCCCCAGAACCAATTACCTGGGAGAGTCTCTCGAGAAACTCCTTAGTAAATGATCTCCTAACTCTTTTTGACACAAGTACTAGGGTTGATACGAGATCGTGCCCCCAGCCTCTCGTAACCCTGTCTATGAATACAAGGATCCTGTGCGTCTTCCTATATATTCTGTCATCCCTAGATATGATCCTTATAGCCTCTCTCCTCTCAGCCCCGGAGCTTATGAGGGCGTATAGGTGAACTATGAAGAGCAGATCCTCCAGATCGATCCTAGACGAGAACAGCCTGAGAATCTCAAGCCTGGGTCTTCCCACCCGAGCCACGGGTCTCACCAACCTCTTCTATAAAAGATACATCGCCCTTCTCAAGTCTGCCCACGAGCTCCTCGAGCGGGTGTAGATATGTAGCCCGGATAGCTCTCCATACCTTCCAATAGCTAGTAACCCTATTCCTCGCCAATAGTTCGAGGAATCTTGCCCTCATACCTAGCTCGTCATAGATGCTCTTTATCTGGGATCTTGCTATGCCTCTCCTAAGAGCTATCTTATACTCTAGTATAAACGACGACCCCCTTCCCATATAAATATGCACATCCCTTCCAGGATCCCATGTAAATGATGGTAAGTACGCGATCCTACCTCTCTCAGGATCATAACCTATTATCTCATCAACCTCTATAACCCTCCTCATAAGCCTGCCCCTCTTATCATAAACAGCACTCTGGAAAACAGCTATGTTGAGATTATCTAGATATGAGGGGGGCACCTCTATAGGGCTTCCCGTGAGCCTCTGAATGAGCCTCTGAATATTAGCGGCATGAAAAGTAGACATGACACCATGCCCTGTGTTGTGAAGCAATATAGGTCTAGACCCTCCTAGAAATGTCTCCTCGCCTGGAACTGATAGGTCATATACGTACCCCTTATAATCTATCTCTTCTATAGATACAACACTCAGGATCTTTATGCCCCTCCCGATCTCCAAGCCGTCTAGCGCTCCACCTTCACCATTATTCGAAATAGGATCTTCTAGATCCTCGAGCCTGTGGATCCTCTTCAACCAGTCTATCATGTTTGAGAGCTTTATCCCTTTAAATGTTTTCTCCCAACATCTAGATCCGCATATCTCTTCTATGGCTCTTATAATCCCATATATGCATGATCTTGCTAATATGGCTTCATATGGAAACACACCATTAGCACATCTCATAGCCCAAGCTATTTTCGAGTCTCTTGGAGCTTTTATCCCGATCCCTCCTCTAAAGTAAAATACCTCAACATAGCCTCTCAGATGGGTGAGAACCTTTAAAAGTATAGGTACTTCTCTACCTCCTGATATGCTTATCTTCAGAAGAGAATTATTCCCATCCTCTATAAGCTCTCCAGAAGCTAGGGCCATGCCACAGAGATAACTCAGTATCTCAGGAGACTCTTGCCCCAGCTCTACAGATGTTGAAAAAGAGGCTATTGGTAGAGATGCTGTGAGTAGCCAGTCTCCTTCATAAAGCTCTGTTGGTTTAGCCTCATAGAGCCCTCTGACGGGATTATAGGCTATCACGGAGTGTGACCCTGTTACATCTACATAGCTTCCATCAGATAGTCTTAACCTATATAGCTTGCCTCTATACCAGTGCCTTATAACCTTGCTAACCCTCTTAAAATCAACACCCATATTTCTAGTTATCGTCAGGACTTCCAGATCCGAGACGATCTTCTCACCGTCCTTCTCATCATCTTTGAAGTAGCTATCAACGATATATCCTATAGCGGCTATCTCCACGTCGTGGCCTCTTCTAACCGCGATAGGAGTGTACCAAGGTACGCTCTGCATTGCTTGAAAAGCTATGTTTCCCTCTCTACCCCTTATCTCCCCCACTATGATGTAGTTTGGTCTCTGTCTAAGGGCGGCTCTCAGAAGATCGAACATTGTTATAGATGATTCAGGGGATCCTGTGTCCCTAGTTAGCTCCCTAACCCAGTTCTCATGGGGCAGATTCACCTCGGCAGTATCCTCTATAGATATGATCTTATATTCCGGGGGTATGAATGCTGCTATAGCGTTCAGAGTGGTAGTCTTTCCAGACGCAGTCTCACCACAGATCCAGACGTTCATCTGCTCCCTAAGAGCCATCCAGAGATAAGCAGCTACCTCGGGACTCATAGTGCCCCATCTAATGAGCTGAACCACCGAGATAGGCTCCTTAGAGAACTTCCTGATAGTGAAGTTACTACCCTTAAGAGACACATCCTCCCCATAAACAATATTAACCCTGGAACCATCTGGGAGGACAGCATCTACAATAGGCCTGGCCCTTGAAACAGGCTTCCCAATTCTCTCAGATATCCTTATAATGAATCTATTCAGCTCATCGTTATCCTTAAAGCATATGTTGGCCTCCATAGGGCCGAAGATCTTGTGGACAAGATATATACAACCAGCCCCTGGACATGATATATCCTCGATATAAGGATCTCTTAGAAATGGCTCTAAAACACTTGTCCCTATCTTCTCCCTAAGCATGTAGTATTTGATGGAATTCAGATCCTCTCTAGACACCTCTACCCTCTTTCCCCTCTGTCTGAAATACCCCCTCTCCCTGTTAACCGGTATAAGTATCTTTTCAAGGATCTTTAGAATAAGCTCTCTCTTCTCGTCAAGATCTTCGGGAGCCTCATACTCACCACTCGTAATGGCGAATGCTTCCTCAACGGCTTCGATGAGCTCCCTAGAAGGCACCTCAGGCTCAACAACATAGTATTTCCTCGAGTAGTTAGAAGATCCGCCCTTTTCCAAGGTGCATGCATGGATAAATATGGGATCCCCCACAGGATAGATCACGTTGAACCTATCAGCATATCTCAGCTCATCCCCCAATGTCTCTAGAAACTCTGGCATTCCATAGCTACCGCTAATCCTTAATATATATTCTAGCAGATGCGGATTCCTCGTGAGGACATCTTTCTTAAACCCCTTCCTATATACCATATCTATAATTTTATCCCGCATCTCCATGGTCTCACCCTCTATAGAGTCGATAGCGATATTGGTATGATTCTAAAGCCTATCGACGGATCTACATCGAATACTATGGAAGACTCCGCCGGGATCTCTATCCCATAGATCTTTTTAACCTGTATCGCCTTATAGACCTTCCCCCCAAAGTCTACTCTATCGAGATATAGATAGATATCTGAAGAAGCCCTCAGCCTCAGCACTATAGATTCCTCTAGAGCCCCCGGATGTATTGACATCGCAAATGTCTTCCCAAGGCTGGTCTCGCTCCTGAGAAAGGCTAGGAAATCCATTATAGAGTCTCTCGAGGAATATGTTACTAGGATCGATAATGAGTCTATAACCATGGCATCGAACCTCTCGCTATAGTTTGCAAAGAACCTCGAGAGAACCTTCAGAGAGATCTTTCCGAGTTTCTCGTCCCACTTAGCCCCAGCAATATGTACTGAGAACACTGTTAACGAGCCAGAGATGAATCCTCTTCTAAGGGTTCTGAAACCTGCGGAGAAGGCCTTCTGGATCAGCTCCTTCACAGTGGTCTCGGTAGTTATATATAGAACCTTATAGCCCCCATGGATCAGTGTTGATGATATTAGAAAACTCAACACGGTTTTGCCTGTCCCATGTGACCCCTCTAAGAGGATCAGTGAGGGGACTGGTATGCCTCCCCCTATCTTGTTATCCAACTCCTCGATTCCTGTTGAGAGTATCCTCCGACCCCCATCCTCCTTCACATTTATCTGCTTAGCCAACACATACACCTCCATACTGCGTTGAAAAAATAACCCTGACTTTAGAGATATTGTCTATATAGGCTCCCTGTAGACTATATTCTATACCAAGGATCTCTCCTGGATCCGCTATACCTGGGTTTATAGCGTCTCCAAATACTATATATGGTAGAGATGCGGCTGAAGCCATATAGCTAATCTTACTCCCGTTTATGAATAGTATATCTAGGATCAGGTAGACCTTTCTATAATCCCACCACTGCATAGATCCATTATTACTCACATTCACATATATTGCAACGCCACTAGCTATAGCGCTTATGCTCACATTAATCACGGAACACCTGTCCATAAGAGATCGAGAATCAATAAGGTTAGCACTATACAACCTCTCAGAGAGCTCTGAGACCCTATCGATAGATATCCCTACAAACATTATAAAGATCTCTAACATGGTTATCATAAGCAGTGCCGATGCCAGAGAGGTTGAGAACCCCATAGAATCACCTCATGGGGAGCATAGAGAGTACTCAGATACACCGTTGGGGTATACAAGCCTAACGCTCACTATAGATGTGTTGAAAGAGCTCTGGATAGTTATGTTTATGGCACCCACCTCCCCTTGTAAAAGGATCTGGGATCCGCTCTGACTTATCGGATAAACACTCCCCCCTAGAGACCATATAGGCTTCTCAGACCCTGGAGCACCTATTAGGACGTCTATCATACTCATATTAACAGGGAGGATCCCTGAGTTCTTTATATATGCAACGAAGCTCGTGCTATTTACACATGAAAGATACACGAATTTTATCCTGGTCAAAGCGCTTGCCTTCTCGAGAGAAGCAACCTGAGATAATATAGATTCTATGGAATATACTTTGGACAGAACCACTCCTGAGAGCATAGACGCTATGGCTATCGAGGCTACTATAAGTATGCCCTCAACTATAGGTGTGCTAGCCAAGCCTCATCCCCCCGAGAGCGCTGTAGCAAGGAACTCAGCCTCTCTCTCATACACGCCAACAGATCTTGCCAACTCGTATATAGTGATCGCTAGCCTCTTTGGGGGGACTTTAGAGCTCTCTATTAAGGATATTATTCTTGCTACAAGATGCATGGAATCATGGGGAAGTATGCTCGATACGACACCAAGCTCGACAAGACCTAGAATCCCTTCTCTACCTATCTTAGGAAGGTTCTCTCCCACAAATAATACTAATTTCATGATCTTCGCTATGCTTGGTCTCTCGCTCAGAAGCTCCGCCAGGTCTTCCTTCACATTATTTCCAGCTGATCTTGTGGGGGTCTCAGCCATAGCTTCGGATGCTCTGGAAACAGATTTGCTGGAAACCATGTTGCTGCTGTCTACCAGCTCCTTATCCACGGCAGCAGGCTCTCCCCTTTTAGAAGTCTTCTCCTGAGTAATACCTACCTCTCTTAATTCAGGCTCTGAAATGAATCTTCTCATATAGTTAAAAGGGTTAGAGATCTCTGAAAGTAGTGTTCTAATGTCCATCATACCGCCCTCGATCATGGCCTTAGTCTCTTCAAACCCTCTTTTAATGGAATCCATCTCCTCAGAGATCTTGCCCACCTTCGATATAATGTCTGAGATGGCTTTCGATATTTCCTCCCTAACAAGGATCGAGACATCCTCTTTAATACTTTCACTAGATCTAGCATCGACCTTCTCTTGAAAGGTGTCTATTTGATTCCTAGCCTCATTAGGGGTCTCTGAAGCTTTCTTATTTATATTTACTGGTGAAACATTCACCTCTTTAATACCTGTTACACCGCTATTCGTGATTACACTAGGTATATCGATGGCTTTAGCAACCCCTTCTATAGATCTCTCCTCGTTTTTCTCAGAAACCCTGCTAGACACTTCCTTTCTCCTGATTACTGGAATTGAGAGCCTTGCTAACGATATAGATCCCCTCTCAACTAGCATCGCAAATGCTAGGAGAGCTACTGGTGTTAGTATAACTACTAAAAGTGCCACAGAGTAATATATAGACTGCATAGAGAAAATAGTCCTCCAGCTCTGGATCATAAGCAATAAAAGAACTAAAGCTGCAACACCAAGTATAGACATCCCAGCCAACATATACGGATCAAAACCCCTAGAGATCCCATGCCTATCTTCCCTCTCCATCATATAGATCTGACTCGGAACTCGATCAGAGATATCTCTGGGATTAGTACCATGATTAGTACCATAGACTAGATATATAATAACCACCCAAAATGCTTATTTATCAATCATCATTTAGTCTTATAGCCAAGCGATTAACAGTCTCCACCTCGACGATCTATCGAACTCCTCGGATCTTCTACTTCCAGGATAACCATGCTAGCTACACTTCATACATAACGAAACTTCCTCCTTCACTACATCATCATGCCCCTCCACAGGCTATCCAGACGACTTCCACCCCCACTTAGAGAGCATATGGCAAGGGGTTTAAATCAGAGATCCATCTACGGTCTAATGGGACGAGGTTTTTTAGAATTTATAATATATAACTAAGGATCATTAACGGATCGAAGCTTAAATACCCCCATAACATAAATAATGATAGACAAAGCTGATCTACTATAGAACTGGACAAAAACAAAGAGACCACACAGATCGGAGGATCTACTATAGAATTGAAAGATCAAAGGGGGCAAAGCTCCCAAAGATCTACTATAGAACTGAAAGGGAATAGGGGTGGGAGAAGGGTATGGGGTTAGTTGCTAGTTTTAACGCTGGCATGGTTATTGCTTTATTGCTTATAGCTCTTGGCTCTGTTGTTGCTGTTGTCATGTTTGTCCAGAGGTATCAGGGTGGTGTGAATCCTGGTGGGATACCTAATGGGGTGTATATCTGGGATGGCTCTGCATTTGCTCCTCTCAGGGTTTCTGGTGCATATATACCCAGGGATCCTGGTTATTACTTCCTATATTTTCATAATAATCTATGTCCTCATTGCCAGGCATTCTATCCACTGTGGGTTGGGTATCTAAAGGAGTATGGGGGGGTATTTAGAAACATAACAGTTGTGGAGATAGTATGCGACTGGTTCTCAGATCAATGCTCAGACACAGCTGCCAAAAACACATTCCAACTATATAGAATCTCATTATCACCATCATTCTTATTAATAAAGGTGGGGAGTGGTGGAAACATAGAAAGAATATGGGATATAGGCAGAGAATACATAGATCTCCAGAACCAAGGCAAAATACCTGGAGGAGAGTTCCAACCACAATATATAGAGGCAATAGTAAGAACAAAACTAGCCACTTCTCAATGACCTCCTCCCTGCATCCCTGGGAGTGTGGATTTAGCTCCACACTCACCCGAGCGGTTTGTCGGTTCTCCGCTCGGACGCACCCACATCACAGATCAGCATCCCCATCCTAGGGGTATCATCCTTCACATGGGGGAGGTCTCCCTGCCTAGGGAGTAAAAACCCCCTAGACACCACATACATATCCCAACAGAGGCTTATATCTTTGAAGGGGCGAGGCTTTCGGTTGGTAGATGGCGGTTCATTCTGAAAGATCCAGGGATAGAGCTGATCAAAAAACTTTGAGGTATATAAGCATAACGTCCATCAACCTCAAGGATCAATACGAAGATCAAAGCCTAGATACCCAAAAACCATAAAAATATACGGGGCCTGGCAAAAGGAGACAAAGCCCCCAAATGATCTACTATAGAATTGAAAGTAGAATTAAAAGATACATATGTGGGGAGCTTAGAATGGTCTTTAAATCTGCTGGGCTTGGGGAAAGGACTGGCCTCCTTTCCCGCCTTCAGGTCGTCATCTTGATCATCATCCCTTTCAGGCGGATCATTGGTTCCCTATCTATTCGGGTTTACATCTGTTATCTGGGGCAGACGGGATGGTCAGAACCCCCACGAGGATTTATCCTCAGCTTTCTCGATTCTCTTTTCCTGATATTCAGCTTCCTGATAACATCTCTATCAGCCTTGAATCCGCACTTGGAGCACCTAAGCCTCCTATAGCCAACCTCCTCTAATCCCTTGGAATCACATTTAGGACACTTTGATAACGCCGCTTGTCTCCCGATGGTTGTTGATTATCGCTGATATTCTTTTGTTGAATTGCTTTGCTTCTTGATCCACAGGGATGTAATAATATCCCTGTGGTCATCGGGGGACCTCCACCTCCCCCATAGAGATTTGGATATCCCTGTGGTTTCATGGGTGGCTGTGGAGCCAAGCGGCACCGGGCTCCCATCTAGGCTTGGAACCCCGAAGCCCTTCTCAGCAATGCCCTCATAAAGTGCTTCGAGGGCCTTAAGATAGATATTGATCAATGCTACTACCTCTCTATGCCATCTCTCACCACCCTTGCCATAGATCCCTATCCTATCCTCCCCATATTCTATTACAGCCTTGTGTATCGGGCAGATCTTAGAGGTATCCCTGGGATCTATAATCAATACCGGCACTCCGTATTCCCTTGCCTTATCTATTATCGAGTTCAGCTCTCCCTTCAATGCGCTCTGATATATCCTGTGTCTCAGTTGTTTATTCTTATACCTGTACCTGCTGATCATAACCTTTATATCATCTCCGGATATTCTCTCAATAACTATTACTCCTCTCATCCTCAGTGCATCTCTCACTATCATGTTTGCTGTCTTCATCCTATAGTCCTTTTTCTTCTTTCCTTCTCTAAGCTTTTTCATAGCCTTTCTAGCCTCTCTGCTACCGGATCTATTTCTCCTCTGGATGCTCTTCTTCCTATAGCTATAGCCCAGTGTTGTCTTTGCAAGGTCTGTTCCAAGTATTATTGCTAATGCCTCGTAGAGGGTTGCTACTGAGTTCTCATAACATCGACAGGCTTAACAATATCCTCTGGCCTGTAGATCTCGACCTCCTTCTCTAGGGATAGGTGGAATATCCCCTCCTATTCTTCCTATCAAGCTTAATCTTTGCATGGGATGTCGGCTTGAAGCCTCTAGCCAGAAGTTTATAGAGCTCCTTAGAGGGCTCTAGATCGAGGTGCACCCAGCCCCTATGAGTATTGATAGCGATGCTTGTGAAGGAAATGTTCTCAACACCATTGATTCTGATCTTAGTTGGGTTTACCGGTTTCCATACATGGTCATCAACTAGCCATAGGCTAACACTATTGATCCTAGGCGCTAGTTTGCTCTCCATCATCTCAAGATCTACCTGATACCAAGCTATTTCCCGGGATTTCCTCCAG
>JAVVGE010000052.1:0-14962 GCA_032249255.1 Desulfurococcales archaeon
GCTCGGGTGAAGCCAATGATCCCGAGCCTAGGTGCAACCCCACTAACGGAAATACAAGTATTTAGAAACACCATTAAGTACCATTAGAAGGGAAACGCTCACGGAATGATTCTCTTTAATACACTTTACTATGCGAATATATTCCTTTCTTAGCCCAATCTCTCGACCCTTTGGAATTTTCCTCTCGTGCGATGAGATTCTTCTATGGGATTAAGTGATATATCTCTACATATTTCTTTTGCCATCCCGACAGGGTCCCTCTTGAAGATCTTTATGATCGCTAATCTTCTATAGTCAGCATATGGGGTGAATCCTTCGATCCTATCGCTATCAAGCCCGTATCCTAATAACACGTAGGATGGGATCGAGTTAGCATATGCCATGAAGATCTCAACTATAGTGCCTACTCCCCCTCCGAGAGATGCTAGAAGATCTCCTGATAGAACCAGGGTCTCGGATCTCTGCCTCATTGAGAGTCCCGTATATACTGGGTAGAAGCACGGCTTCCTAGGAGGATCTTCTCTCGGGTTTTCTGGAAGGATAAAGACACATGGTATATCAATACTACATGCATACTCAGCTATGTATTTCATTAAGCCCCAGTAACCTCCTAGATAAATAATAATACTTCCTAGACACTCCTTCAAAGTCTTTACAAAGATCTTCGATGCCTCGAGAAGATCCTCTCCCGGCTCATCACTACTAGCAGCTATCGATACCCTTACGACACCCATCTTCAGCATCCGCGCGTCTCCATTCACAATCCGCTTGTCCCCGATGGTTGTTGATTATCGCTGATATTCTTTTGTTTTGGATTGCTGTGCTTCCTGATCCACAGGGTTTTGATCCTGTGGCATCGAGGGACTTCCACCTCCCAACAGAGATCTAGGGATCTCTATGGGTTCGCTGGTGGCTTTTAAGCCCAGCGGCACGGGGCCCTTATCTAGGGCTAGACTTGAAACCCCGAAGCCCTTCTGGGCAGAGCCCTCATAAAGGGCTTCGGTCTCGGGAGCTCTAAGCATCATCGCTTCCCGAGGTCTCTCTACACCAAGATCTAGCAGAGATATCACCTCATCATCAATACAATTATGAACTGGGTGCTTATAAGCTTAAGCCCAGACAGCAAACAAATATAAAAGCATCCCCACTACCATGAAAAAAGATACAGCCCTATAGCTCATCATCTAGAAGAGAGGAGAAGAATATATATTTATGACAACAAAGAGACACACGCTTTACAGGGATAGAATTCTCTGATAAAAAGAAAAGCATATAGTGTCAATAGCCATTTTACAGACGGCAATTATTTTTAAAGATTCAGATAACAATATAATTTTTTATTAATATATCTGCGTAAATTGATTCAATAACTGTGAACAATTGCTAGATAGAATTTATAAGAAGTAATTTTGCATTTGAGTTGTTTTCAACTGAAAGCCTGTCCTTCGGGGCGGTGAGGGTGTTAACTAAAGTATTATTAGACCCATGAATGCCTAGCTTTCTAGATCAATGCTTATATATTCATTCATTAATACCATGTTTGATGATAAGGTCTTGAAGATCTTGATGGATTATATTTTATTCAGAGTTTCCCAGAATATTATGATGGTCGAAGATTCTGAGGGCTGGATCCTTCACAGAACTAAGCCTTGGAAGGGCATTAGGGTTTTAAACCTAGATATAAGCTCTACAGTACTATGGTTGAAAGCTGTTAATGAAATTAGAGGGATCAAGACATTTGTCTGGAAGATATCTGGTCTCCTCGATACCTGTAGAGGCACAGCAGCATTGATATGGAAAAGAAGAACTAACAACATCAAAAAGGGGTTAAGAGAATATAAGCAACCGTCGGGTGATGAGCAAGGAGCTGGCATATGGATAAGGGCTCTCGTCGCTGGTATTTTGTCTATGTTAGCGGGTCTTATTCTCTCGCTTGTTGTTTTGATCTATGGGTTAAAAGGGTTCTCCGGGGCTATGCTCTCGATACTGGGTATGGGGATGGCTATGGCAGGGCTATATCTGGCTATCAAAGGCTTTACTGGATATATGGCCGCGAAGATCTCTGGATCTAGAGGCGATAAGAAAAAAGCTAGCTAGGACATGGTACATAGAACACGACACTCGCTATATTAGAAGCAACGCCGAGGGCTGCTAAATCCCTCTCATCTACAACCCCGTCCCCATTAACATCTGGAACAGAATCTGGGGCATCATCGAGAAGCCCATTCCCATCCCTATCACCTATGATCGCTGCTATAGCCTTTGTCCACCCACACCACGCTGGGGCCCCAACTATCCACACGGTCTGTATAAATCTATATACAGTCTTCCCACCAAATTCAAGCTTATCCTGAAAGCCAGTGAACTGGAAGAGATTCGCTAGGTTCCTGCCAGGTCCTCCGAGAGCCGCAGGAGTATTGTTAAATATAACTACCAACCCTGGAAGAGCCTCGTTCTTCCCCAATCCAAATACAGGGGGGCCAGCCCCTATAGAGACCCCATCTACAGGTCCTCTAGCAGTATAGTTAGCTGTAAACGCTACAAGATGCGTTGCATTAATCCTCACAGTTGGGTTAATAGATACCTCTGGATAGGCCGCCAACCTAGGGTCTGAGGTTATTATATTTATAGCCACTATATAGAACCTCCCACCAACACCAACCACAGACCTGGGAAGGGGAGAGTAAAACTGTACTACAGTGGGATTCTCGGGTCCCTGGGCCTTCAATATATTTACAGCAGTGTATACTAATGCTGAGAGCATCAATAGCGATATAACAACCACAGCTATTGCCGCGCCTTTCCTCATATAGACACCTCATTTACTCAATAATTACTATGGAAAAATATAAATATTAATATAGGATCGAACCTTTCTATATAGCTATTTCTAACATTTTCTACTAAATTTATCTACAACGCCTTTCCCAATTAACAAGGGGTGATATATGACGTTTTTAACCTGATAGGTTTTAGAAGGTTTCTATACTAGGTTGAAGTTGCAACGATTTTAGAGCTATTTAAACTACATCTAAATAATGCGTGATGCCGGGGGCGACCCGTCCCACACTCATCCTTACCCCGGGGACACGGGGATGTTATGTGGGCCCGGGGTCCTAATATAATTAGTGTTTATCTAGGTATAAATATTATATTGCCTCTGTGAGCACCGGTTTCAGCTACCTAGTTTTGCAAAGATGCTTGCTTCATTGTTTAGCTACCTTATACAATATATCCCATACCCCTTTAGAGAGCTCCTCCAGATTCTTCCATCCTTCACTAGTTGGTTGGATTATATATATGAGTCTCCCCTCCTTATCAAATATGTAGAAGCCTGCTGAGTGTGTTATGAGCCCTGTGTTAGGGTCTCTGGCAACAAAAATTCTAAAGTTTTCCCATATCTTGGCCATTCTATCTGGATCATCTAGAACCCAGATCCAGGTTATGTTGCTTAATAGCTTCCCAGCCCTCTTACTCTGGTACTCTGTAACATCTTGATACGTGCTTCTCCAAGGATCTACATCTATGGTTATGAAAACCACATCCCTACCTAGGCCGGCTGAGAGGGTTTTGTTCATTAGATAAACAAAGACATATGTCTCCCAGTGGCATATATCTGGGCACCTAACATATTGAAACGTCATTATACTCGCCTTACCCCTTATCGGGAGTGATATATTACCTGCTGTAGATCTGACATCTGCTGTGGATATACTGTAGTTAGGATTCCTAATCACATAAGCAAGTACTGTGGAGCCGTATCTGATTTCATTAGACGCCTCACTAGAGCTTACAGGGTACTGGGTTATATTGAACATTATGAAGAGGGATAGTATAGCTGCTATGAAAGCGATTCCCACGTATATATAGAGGTTCTTCAACAGATCACCAATACCTATCGCACTGGGATATTTATAAGTATCTATATTCCTTCGTATAAAGATGTATTAAAAATAATGCAGATGAATATAAGGGCTTAATAGTTTTCTCAGAATAGAAAATAGAGAGAGCATAGATGAGGATACATAGCTGGAGGAATAAGCGCCCAACATATGGCTTAAAAACCCTCCTAGCTATATCCGCAGTGATATGGATCCTCATCGTATTCCTCTACCCAATTATAAGCCATGTTATAGGATATCAAGAGCCTATAACCCAGATCTCTGGGAAGTCCGGGACAGCTGGTAATTCGAAAAAGGATTTCATGCATAACGGAACTATCTTTGATATATATGAACCCTCACAGCTTGATATTCTAAGCAATCTCACAGGATATAATCTCTTATACTTTGAGCAAAGTGATTGCCCAGGGTGTAAGGAGCTATCACCGGCAATAAATAGATTCTTTTCTTCAAGTAGCGACATATCTATACGCCTCATACGAATACACATAGATAATATATTCTACTCAAACCAAGAGGTCGCCCTAAGACTCATCTCCAGCTACGGAGTACCTGGAACGCCGACTCTGATCCTTGTTAGGGATGGAATAGAAATAGCAAGGCATATAGGCGTTTTCAGAGGGGATCAGTATGATGGTTTAAAGAGCTTTATAGAGTCTGGAATATCCATGAGAACCGCTGGCAGCAATATATTAGCACCTATGAGCTCCCTCAGCCTTGGGCTTCTAGCATCAATATCCCCATGCTCCCTCCCCATGGTCGCTATATTTGCTACATCAACAAGGCTAGGAGCTGGATTTACGAGGGTTATGAAGGTATTTATATCTCTAATAGGAGCCCTCTTACCAATATCCCTTGGGATCGGCCTTGCGTCGAATACAAGCAGACTCTTCGGTTTTAGTATCTACTACGCCTTAATAACATATATAGCGACTCTCACACTAGCATGGGGGATCTTAACGATAGCAGGGAGAGAGCCTCTCCTATCTATGAGTGGAAGATCCGCGGTAATCTTTCCTGTGCTCGGGATGCAGTGCTCATTCCCCTTCTTACTAGCAGTTATATCGACTCTTCCCAGAGAGCCCATAGCCGCTTTGATTAGCTCTCTAGCATTCTCTATAGGTTATACAACACCCTACATAGGCTCTAACATATTTCTAAACAGGCTACTCAATATAGTCTCAGATAGAAGATGGAACAGAGTTATGAATTATATGCAAGGGGTCATCCTGATATCAGTAGGCATATATGTCTTGATAACCGGGATACCATACGTAATTGACTGACCTCCTCTCCCGCCTTCAGGTCGTCATTGATCTTTTGATCTCATCCTTTTCACGCGGATCATTGCCCCCATCTATTCAGGTTCACATCTGTCATCTGGAGACGGTCGGGGCGGCCAGAACTCCCCCAGAAGCCCGTCCTCTCGGGCTCTAAAAACACTATGATTAAGAAGCAATAAGCTATAAGCTTTTTCTATTCATCCCAGCCCTGAGGGACGAGGCTTTCAGCTATCATCGGGCTTATCACGTCCTAGAAATCGCCCCACCACCCAAGCAGGAGTCCAAACAAAAAACACTATACTAACTTAAAAACCTGAGCAACCCTGCCTTGAAAGGCGAGGTTTGCTAAGCTTTAATATCAACTATTTATGCTCTGGATATGGCTATCACATATGTGTCTCCATCTATCTCCCATTCTCTTATAATGCTTCCCCTCACTTCTTGCTGGCTTTTCTTAAGACTTATTGTAGTGCTCCTAGTTTCCCTTGCTACCAGCTCCTTGATCTTCTCCACAAACTTCAGGCTATCCTCATCTGCATAGATCTCAACGTTTATATAGTCTGTGAGGCTAAGCCCTAGCTCCTTCCTCATTACCTGGATTCTCCTTATAAGCTCCCTAGCAAGTCCTGCGAGGGCGAGGTCCTCAGAAACCCTGGTGGCTATCGCTGCATATCCCCAACTCCTTCTAACAACTTCGTAGCCCTCGAGAGGCTCCTCAACTATTTCTACATGTTCAGGTCTTATCACAACCTCTTTTCCGGATATAACTATTCTCAGATCTCCCTTCAATATCTCTCTAGCCACCTCCTCCCCCCTCTGATCTATATAGCCTATAATGTCTCTCGCATGTCCTCTGAACTCCCTACCAATAGTTGATAGCACGGGCTTCGCCCTGATCCTTACGATCTTACCCCGGGCCTCTGATGCTCTCATGACCACCACATCCTGGCAATTCATCATCTCCTTTATCACATTAGAACCCTTCCCAACAGCCTCTAAATACTCGACATTATCACTCGCAACTATGCATGACTCCACAGGCCTTCTAAGCCTTATACCTGCTTTCATTCTAGCGGATGCTAAGGCCTCAAACACCTCTCTAAGCCTCTCAAATATCTTCTCAAGCTCTCGATCCATGTATCTTGAGAGGGCCTCTACATTGGGCCACTGCTCTAGATTAACACTCTCCAATGAAAAGCTATCGAACCTCCTTACCAGCTCCTGATATAT
Organism: Desulfurococcales archaeon; assembly: GCA_032249255.1. Classification (GTDB taxonomy): domain Archaea; phylum Thermoproteota; class Thermoprotei_A; order Sulfolobales; family AG1; genus AG1. Next base: position 6,416 of record JAVVGE010000052.1, read on the forward strand.
AAGCTCGGCTATGTGGGGAACCGCTATCGAGGACATAATGCTCCAAGATTTAAGCACTCTGAATAGGGTTGCATAAACCGCGAGCTTATCTGGAGTATTCTCCTCCTCCCAGACCCTCCTCCTAATTATCTTGAGATATGTCCTGGAGAGATCCTCTACTATGAAGTCTCTAAGCATGTTCACAGCTTCATGAACCTTATAATCCTCCATAGCCTTTGTAACGCCCTCAGCAAGAGATGCTAGTCTTGAGAGTATCCATTTATCTTCGATCCTTAGGTAGTTCGACAGCCTATCTAGATCATCCTCGGAGTATTTATAGCCATCTATCTCCATATAGGATCTAGTAAATAGTAGGACATTCCATATTATATTGAGATCCCTTAGGACATCTTCAAGCCTCTTCATAGAGAACTTGAGATCCTCCCAAGTTGTGTTAGATAAAACGAAAAGCCTGAAAGCATCTCTACCATATCTCCTCACAACCTCGGACACCTCTACATAGTTCCCAAGAGACTTATGCATCTCCCTACCCTTTTCATCTAGCACGAAGCCGTGTACGAGAACAGTTTTATAGGGCGCCGATCCGAAAACTATTAATCCAGACCTAAGCATGCTGAAGAACCACCCCCTAGTCTGGTCATGCCCCTCCACAACGAAGTCGACAGGGCCTAGCTTCTTAAACCTCTCGAGCCCTCCCTTCCCCAGCGATGCGTAGAAGGCTACCCCAGAGTCTAGCCATACATCAGCTACATCGGGAACCCTTTCAGACCGGCCTCCGCATCTAGGGCATTTAAGGATCACCCTGTCTATCCACGGTCTATGAAGATCTTGGGGCTTCTCACCCCCATGAAGCATGATCTCCTCTATACGGCCCACAACGAGTCTGTAACCACAGCTTGTGCATATCCATATCGGAAGCGGTATGCCCCAGAACCTCTGTCTAGATATGACCCAGTCCTGCATACCCTCCAAGAGGGGTCTCATCCTCTCGAGGCCCCATCTCGGGATCCACCTAACCTTAGAAGCTTCCTCCCATGCTAGGGATCTCAGAGCCGATGTCGTTATTATCCACTGTCTAGTAGCCCTGAGAAGGAGGGGGGTCTTGCATCTCCAACAAACCGGGTATCTATGCACTATCTTTGAATGTGCTAGAAGCGCCCCCCTAGATCTCAGATCCTCTATGATCTCTATATTAGCATCCCTAGCCCCCATTCCAGCATACCTCCCAGATTCCTTTGTAAACCTCCCAGAATCATCTAGGGGAGAGTATACAGGGAACCCTCTCTCTCTAGCAACCTCGAAGTCCTCCGGCCCGTGGCCTGGCGCTGCATGCACAAGCCCAGTACCCTCCTCGAGGGTCACGAACCTATCTGCTAGCACAACCCTGTGGTGGTTCTTAAGCAGCAACTGCAGTGGTATTATATCCTCGAGCGGGTGATCGTATTCCATCCCCTCAAGATCTTTACCCAGCATCCTCTCAACAACTTGGTAGTCCTTGATGCCCGCTTCCCTTATAACCCTTTCAACAGCCTTCTCAGCCATAATGAGGATCTCATCCCCCACCCTTATTTTCACATATCCAGCATCGCTTCTAGCCATAATGAATGTATTTGCAGGAAGAGTCCAGGGAGTTGTGGTCCATATAATGAGATACTCTTTCTTCCTTCCTCTTACGGGCATCTTAACATAGATAGACGGGTCCTCTAAATCTACATACTCCTGGGTAACCTCGTAGTCCGCTAAGACGGTCTCGCATCTCGGGCACCAGTGGAGAACCCTGATGTCTACGCTTAGAAGTCCTTTCTCATCTGCAGCCTTCACCAGCTTCCAAGCTTCCTCTATATATTCATTGCTAAGTGTCATGTAAGGTCTTGACCAGTCCATGGCCACTCCCAGATCTTTGAAGCCCCTAGAGAGAGACTCCACGTTATTGAGAACAAAGTCCTTACATAGCTGGATAAACCTGTCTATACCTATTCTCTCCACAATCTCCTTCTTACTAGTTATCCCGAGCCTCTTCTCGATCTGATACTCTATCGGGAGTCCATGTGTATCGTACCCAGGGGTATCTATAACATCATAACTCCTTAGCCTGTAGAACCTTAAGACCGAGTCCTTGATAACCTTATTCCACCCAGTGCCGGGATGGAATGTGGGGGAGCTAGGGTAGGGAGGCCCATCAAGGAAGAAAAAGATCCTTCCCCCTCTCCTGGCCCTGAGCTTCTCATATATTTTCTCATCCTCCCAATATCTCTTAATCCTCTCCTCAACATCTGATGGATTATATCTAGTACCTAGGAGAGCCATGACAATCACCCCATGGTCTTCTCAACCTTGTACCAAGAGATATCACCTTTATCCATATAGTTCTTTAGAATCTTCTCAACCTCGTTCTCTGAGGAGGTGTCTACCCTATAGTAGTAGAAGCTCTTTACAACAGAGCTTCTACCCTTAACAAGAATCTTCACGGCTTTGGATAATTCCCTTTCCACCTCCTCAGCTGATTCTTCACTATACGAGACTATATATACGTTGTAGACAGGCAAGCTATGCACCAGCTTATCTCCTAGTTGTTAGCTTCCTAGCCTCTCTCTCCGTCTCTCTCAGAATAACTATATCCCCTATTCTCACAGGCCCCTTTATGTTCCTAGTTATAATCCTACCCTTATCCCTCCCTTCTAGAACCCTGACCCTTACCTGAGTTATCTCGCCTGTAACTCCAGTCCTACCTATGATCTGTATAACTTCTGCTGGTATCCCTATCTCCTCTATGATCGACTTCATCGCCTTCTCAGCCTGCTGGGACATCTTAACCCTATAGATATATCTGTAGACGCTTTAAAGAGTTACTAGGTATAATATATATCTGGTGGATAATATGGTGAGCATCCACAGGTGCAGCTTCTGCGGATCCCAGATAAACCCTGGAACCGGTGTTATGCTAGTGAAGAACGATGGATCCATACTTAGGTTCTGCTCCTCAAAGTGTTTTAAATACTATAGAATGGGGAGAGATCCTAAGAAGATGCCTTGGACAGCCAGCTATCTAGGAGCCCGAAGAAGGTGATCCCATGCCTATCGAGAGAACATTCTTCATGATCAAGCCGGACGGCTATGAGAGAAGGCTTGTAGGCGAGATCATATCGAGGATTGAGAGAAAGGGTTTGAAAATCGCCGCTATGAAGCTTAAAAAGCTAACTAGGGAAGAGGCGGAGAGGCTATATTCAGTGCATAAAGGAAAACCATTCTTCGAAGAGCTGGTTGAATTTGTCACTAGAGGCCCAGTGGTTCTCATGGTTATAGAAGGTGACTCAGCCATAAGCGTGGTGAGAAACCTCTTGGGACCCACCGATGGTAGGAAAGCGCCCCCCGGCACTATAAGGGGCGACTACGCTCTATCTCTGAGCGAGAACATAGCCCACGCCTCAGATAGTCCAGAGGCTGCTAAGTACGAGATATCAATATTCTTTGAGGAAGGAGAGCTAGTATAGAGGTTTTAAAAATGGGACAGGTTTTAATACTGAACACACATTTTAACCCGAGTCAGTGGGAGAAAGATGGCGAGGTCTATTACCAGGGTACTAGTATTGATGAGAAGCTATATAACGATATAAAATCCCTACTCCCCATCCCAGCTATAGGGATCTATGGTAAGGGGCCTATTAGAAGGGGTACCAGGACTGATAGAGTTGATTATACATCATACCCCCCGAGCTTCCTCATAGTTGAGGATGTCAATGTAAATGATAAGGGGGAGCCTATATTCAGGTTTAGAAGGCTCTCCAGCATGGAGGGTGTTACTAGTAAGGCTCTTCTATCAAGGTTGAGGGATTGGCCCCTCTACTACTTAGCACCCTCAGACAGGGTTATGAAGATCCTCGAGGATCTAGGGGTAAGGCCTCCTGAAGAGTGGATCAGATATATTAGGTGAGGTAATTGCTATATGCAGATTCACACCTACATACAAACCCGTTAAAAGGGTTAGGAGCTAAGGCGATATCTGAGAGGTTCATAAGATCTGGAGGCTGGTTCATGGCAATAGTCTCTCTGCCACCGACGAGTCTTGGGCTAGATCCGAATCTGGATGGGTTCACAAGGTCTCTAGAACTGGCCATATCAGAGTGCAAAGCTGCTAGAGAAGTAGGGCTCAGGGTATCATGTCTAGGAGGTTATCACCCGGCTATGGTTGATAAGATGATCGATAGGCTTGGAATGAAGCCAGAAGAGGCCTACAACATATCCGTAAAGGCTATTGATCAGGCTCTTAAATATCTTAGAGAGGGCCTGCTAGATGGCATAGCAGAGATCGGGAGGCCCCATTACCAGGTGAAGCCCCACTATGTGGTTTTAACAGAGATGATCTTAGACTATGCTCTCGAAGGGATAAGGGATCTTGATGGAGTAGCCCATCTACACCTAGAAGATGGTGGATGGGTAACAGCTAAAGATATTGAGAATAGAGTTAAGAGACTGAGGATCAGGAGGGAAAAGGTCGCAATGCACCACTCAAAGCCAGGGCTCGTAGAGCACGCACTATCAATGGGCCTACCGACAACGATCCCAGCACTATATCCAGTGATCCAGGCTATAGGCGGGAAACTAGTCAAGGGGCTATATATGTTCGAGAGCGACTACATAGACGACCCATCTAGACCCGGCAAGGTAATCTACCCATGGGAGATCATAGAGAACACAGATAGAGCTATAAAAGAAGGTCTAATAAGCGAAGAGAAAGCATATAAAATCCATATAGACAACATATCGAAATTTTACCAAGTATCGCCCCCATAGGCTCAGCCAAATGCCTTCACATCACGGATCAGGACCGAGGGTACTCATCAAACACGCCAACCATCTATAGCCGTCACTCATAGCTCCAATAACTCTATCGGAAACAAGAATATATATCAGCGCGAAGCTCCTCCTCCAGACAGCTCATCGCTTTGGAGCTACACCCACCGAGGTATCCTCCCGTGCCTAGTCTCCAGACCATTACTGCTTGTCCCTGATGGTTGTTGATGGTTATTGATATTCCTAGGGATGGGAGAGCCTTGGAGCTTGTGGCATGGTATATTAAGGCTCTCCAGAGAGCTGTTGATCTGGGATAATATTGAGTGGAAATACCGCTTCTCAGAGCTCGTTAGAAGGGGTGGAAAGCTGGTCGTGATCACAGGTTTGAAATGCATATCCCAATAATACTAAAGGACAGGGCTTTCAAGAAATGCCTTAGGGATGAGCTTATGAAGGATAACCCCTACGCTGCGCATTGGGTTGATGCTGTTATAAGGACAGCATATCCCATAATCGAGTCTTGGAGGAAGAGGTATCTAAGGGAGAAGGCTAGGAAGGTTAAGCCAAGATCGGGGGAGGTTTGCTAAAAGCAAGACTACACTCATGAAGATAGATTATGAGGCTAGAACAATAAGGATAATTCTGAGGCAAGGAGAATATCTCTATGTATCGTGGAAATCAACATGGCTTGAGAAAAGGGTGAGGGGATGAGATGTTGGTGAGGATATAATCAAGGATGATAGGGTTATTATTCCATTCAAGAGCTCTGAGGAGATCGAGGTTAGAAGGGTTATCGGCTGGGATAGCAACGAGCTATCCCTAGACGGCTACGAGCCGTCTATAGGCTTTATCCACATCGATCTAAGGCCTCTCCAGAGCATAAAAATCGTGTATGAGAGAAAGAAGGCTATTGCACAGAGTAGGGGTAAGAGGGATCTCTATGAGAGGTATGTGGCTAGGGAGAGGAGTAGGAAGAGGGATTCTGTGAACAAGCTGGTAGCCGGCTTGAGGATACTATTACCAAACATTATTCATTTTTTCGAGGATCTTGATAAGGAGGATCTCATCAGTAGGAAAAAGGCTAAGAAGGTTAGGAGGAAGAGGAATGCTAGAACACCATGGAGAGGCATCCATAGAAGTGTATCAGAGGGGGCATTAACAGCTCATGTGGATCCGAGGAACACCTCGAGGGAGTGCCCCAGATGCGAGTATGTTGTGGAGACCCAAGAGGGGCAGATCTCCGAATGCCCAAGATACGGATTAAAAATGAATAGGCATAATGCGGCATCAATAAACATCAGAAGAAGATATCTAGAGGGTGATAGGAGAAAGAGTAAGAGAACCAGTAGGCGGGGGTTTCCCCATAGCAATGATCCATAGGAAGCGATGAAGGCAGAGCTGTGGGTAGGGTTGCCCCGAGCGGGCGGAGGCTAATGATATGGTGGGGCGATGAAAAGCCCTGCTTGAAGCCGATGAAGCCAAGGGCTTCAAGGAGGTTTGTATCATTTAATATGGAGCCTCCTTGAAGCCCGTACCCCTCAAATATCACGGCATCCCGGAGTCCGAAGATAATTTCAGCCTTCATCCCCACATATCTATATATCTAAAATTAATATAAAGAATTGATTTAATATGAATCTAAGTCTTCTATCATCCCAACTCTAAAGGGATGAGACTTCCAGTTGTAAGCTATATGTTGAAGCTATAGGTGCTTATAATGTCGCAGCTATTAGGAGCTCCTTTGCAGATGTGGTGGGCCCGGGGGGATTTGAACCCCCGACCTACGGGTCGCCCCTCCAGTTCTATATCATCCCCCGATAGGGGTCTTCCGACCCATAGCGAACTGGAGCCCGCCGCTCTGCCTAGCTGAGCTACGGGCCCTCCACTGCCCACCAATAAGCTTTTATTCTATGGGCTATATATTTTTGTTTAAGGCTTCGCCCCTTATGACAACTGGGTAAAGCCTCGCTCTTCAGGGCGGATAGCGTTTATATTTTTAAGCTTTTCAGGGAAATATCTATAGCTGTGATGAGGTCTATGGCTTTGAGGGCTTTGAGAAGCCCGATGATTATTAGAGTAGAGCTAATAACCCCCCCCCCACCAGAGGGGTAACGCTCAAGACCCCAGTATAGAATAGATGATCTACTATAGAATTGAAAGCGCGATAAATAGCAGGAACATGGGATTCCCATGCTTCTCTGAGCGGTTTGTCGGATCTCCGCTTAGACGCACCCTCATTACCTTTCAGCATTCCCATTCTAGGGGCATCATTTTCAGAGCCGGCGGGCCACGGCCCCGACGGGATCACAGAGACCTCCTCCCCACATCGGGCGATTCACTCAATAGTACTATTAATTGAGCCTTAAATCTCTTTATGCCCTCTATATAAGGCTATCTACCCTTTTGTAAGCATTCTATAGTAGATCTTCATACTCTTAGCATATCTAGGGTTATAGATCCTCAGCGTGAACATGTGAGCCCTTCTAATGGGGTCTGTGAAAATGTTATAGACTACCTCCTCATCTATAACTATGAATGGAGCCTCGATATGCTCGCTCTCATAGATCCTGAACCTATCTAGAATATCCTGCATCCTTATATCTCCCATCATACCCGCTTGCAGGATCGGGGATATTCTCGTGTGCCCCTCTAGTAGTAGCTTGATATGCCTTATGGCAGGCGACCCTCTGGGCCCTGTATATTCGATAACAACTCCTCTTGAGATAGCCTTTATTGAGGGGATTAGAAGCTCTCTCCAGGGGAATTCTATTGGCATGCTACTAGTTGCTATTAAAATCTCTTTAGAAGCATTATCGATATCCTCGATAAGCATTGAAAGAAGCCCCTCAACGCTCTCTATCAAGATCACGCCTGCCAGCTCCTGATCGCTCTTCCTAGCGGATCTGGCTCCAACTCTTTCCACAAGCTTATTTATGATCTCAATAACCCTAGAAGCCCTTTCCCTAGCACCCACACAGAGATCCTCAACCAGCTTGCTAGAAGCTATCTCAGGATTAACAGCACCAAGTATCAAGGGCTTTGAGGAGACTCTCATAGCAAGGCCCTTAGAGATGAGGGACTTGACAACACTATAACACTTAGTCCTTGGTATTCCAGTTATGCGAGATAGCTTAGAAATACCTGAGGGCCCCACAAGGATCAGAGCTATATATGCCCTTGCTTCGTATTCAGAGAGGGAAAAGAAGTCCCTTATAAGTGTTAGCTCCTCTCCCTCAATAAGTTTAGCTATGCTATCCATCAGATCGACCCCTATATAGATCTAAGTGTTATGCCTTATAACTCTATTGCAGATCGTTTGATCTACATGCTTACTATCTAGTTCTATAACAGATCATTTGAGATCTTATCTCTCTAACAGATCCTGCATAGAGCTCTAGTTTTGAGCTATTCAAGTTTTGTAGCAATTCGATACAGAAATAACCGATCTTCCTCCGTCTTCAGAGACAAGATTTCTATATCCTTGACCCAGGTATTAGCCCCTGAAGAGAAATTAATGATTCAACACCTCTGCTCGCTATCATTTAACTCTATATCTCCTTAATTATTCTTCTCACTCAACTTCTGACCTCTCCCCGCCCTAGGGGGCGAGGATACCTCTAGGCGGTTCATCGCCCCCCATCTATTCGGGTTTACATCTATCATCTGGGGGGTGGCCAGAGATCCCCCAGGAGCCCATCATCTCAGGCTCCAAAAACACTATGATTAAAAAGCAATAAGCTTTTTCTATTCATCCCC
>JAVVGE010000053.1:0-14956 GCA_032249255.1 Desulfurococcales archaeon
ACTCCAAGTATTTACATAATTTAAACTTACCGTCAGTTCTGTAACAGCCTTCTCAGGAGACATCGAGATCTTAAAGGTGGAATGTATAGAGCAATCTTAGGGATAAGACCCCTTGACTAGGACTAGGTTTTTTGCTAGATTTTGCTGCTTTTGACCCTAGATCTTTTGGACAAAGATATTTCTTAGAACCTAAATACTTATATTAGAGAGGTAAGTTTCGTGAAAATAGGGATCTACTTCAAACGATTCTCGAGATTAGCTTCGGAGGTTGCTTTAAAGGTTGCGGAAGAGTGTTTTAAAAGAAAATTAGAGGTATATATAGAGAAAACGCTAGTAGATCAGAAAGAGGTTGAGAACAGGGATGTGGTGGAGCTGGTGGTGAAACATAGTGTAGGTGTCTTTATGCTTGAAGATCCCGAGGTGGATGTGGTGGCTGTGATCGGAGGCGATGGAACAGTGCTTAGGGCTTTTCACATGCTAGGAAACCCGAGAATACCTATTATGACTATTAGAATGGGTAGGAGGGGGTATCTATTAGATGTAACACCCATAGAGATCCCAGATCGAATTGAGGATCTTGCGAGGGGTAGATATAAAATAGTAGAGTATCTGAGGCTAGGCGTAAAGGATCTAGAGATAAGCCCTCCCCCAGCTCTAAATGAAGTCGCTATAGTCTCTATAGGCATTGGCAGGTCTAAAGTGGTTAGATTAAAGATCTATAAAGGTGACAAGCCTCTCTATTTCATGGAGGGCGATGGCATAATAATAGCAACACCAATAGGATCTACAGCCTACTCAATGGCTGCTGGAGGCCCTATACTAGATCACAATTTAAAAGGGTTTGTAGTGACCCCTCTAGCCCCTGTCCAAACATGGCTGAGGCCTGTGGTGGTTGATATGAACTCGAAGATCAGGGTATCGATCTCTGAGGATTCGCCAGAGGCATATATAATTATAGATGGTCAGTTTACAACAAAGCTTCAGCCCGGGTCATCGATTACCGTGGAGAAATACCCAGACCCAGCGAGGGTCATTAGATTCCACGATATAGATAGCGCCTACGATAGGCTGTTCATGAGGCAATAGAGAGTATTAAAAACCCGTAGCCGCAAGGCGATCCTCTCTTGGAGCATACACGCATAGAATTGAAGATCGTTGTAGACACGGCAGGCTTTCTAGCTGGCTATATCTCCACAATCTATGGTGCAAAGGTCTATACAGTTAAGGAGGTTATCGATGAAGTGAAAGATGTTGAAAGCAGGGAAAGGCTGGAGCTCATGCTAGGTGCTGGCAAGGTGGAAGTGTGTGAGCCGACAAGCGAGAATATAGAGAAGGCTAGGGCGGTGGCTAGTAGTGAGAAAATCTTAGAGGCTCTATCTGAAGCGGATCAGAAGCTCTTAGCCCTGGCAATTGAATTGAAGGAGAAGGGATATAACGTGATGCTAGTAACCGATGATAGCTATTTACATGCATTAGCAAAGAAGCTGGGGATCTTGAGTAAAGGGGTCAGGAGAGAGTCTCCTAAGAAATTTAGACCTAGGATCTATATGTGTAGAGTTTGTGGCTATTCATCCGTGAGGAGGATCGATAAGTGCCCGTCATGTGGTTCAACCATTAAGATTGTCTAGTAGTCTTGGGATAATATAATTTTGATCACAAGTCACAAGCTACGTCCCTTCCGTAAGACTATCCGATAGATCCTGGATCTTGAACAGATTTTTGATAAACGAACAAACCTCGTCTTTCAAGGCATGTAGTGTTAGCTTTTAAGTTTCTGGATGTAGTTTGTTGTAGAGGTCGAGAGTGTCTCCCTCTGTGAATGAGGTGCTTGGAATGATGATCCAAGGGGATGATTCCCCGATCTATACCTACAGAGAGGCACCCCGAATCCCTCCGAGCCCTAAAAGAGGAGATCGAAGAAAGGCCTAGCGATAACTGGAGAACTGTTAGGCTAAGGCTACTACCATCAGGAAGTGAGCATGAGAGCCTCATGGGTGTTAGTTTAGCATGTGCTAAGCTTTTCAACGAGCCCAACTATGGGAAGAGGCAGGCATTCTTCAAAGGTGAGCTAAGAAGAACTATGAGATTAATAAAAGTACTACAAGTATAATGAGGTTCTAGGCGTTAATGCTCAGGCTGTTATTCAGAAGAGTGATGAGGCTTGGAATGCTTTCTTCAAGCAACTGGATCTGAAGAAACAGTGCAGGCTACCTCCGAATATCAAGAAAGTTTCTCCACCAGGCTATTGGAAGGACAGACTTACTGGTAAGAAGGAGATACGCATATTCGTTAGAAACGATAGATACTACCTAGAGCCCATAGATGAGAACAGGGGCTGCCTGGCTCTAGTGAATTTTGGTTTGAAGATCGGATATGCTGGTAGGATCAAGTGGGAGGGTAGGTAGGGTATGCTTGAGATAGCATATGAGGCTGGTAGGTGGCAGACATACGTACCAATAGAGGTTGGTATGGATCTGCCTAAGTCTAACAGGAGGGGTTATGTTAAGCCTAATTATAGAGATAAAAAGGTGAGATTATAAATCCTAGGAGCACTAAGCAGAGGGATCCTATTGGTGATAAGGAGGCATTCATTGATATGGGTCTTAACTATCTATTCGCTGAGGTAATTACAGACGGTTCGGCTCTGCTCGTTAAGGGTGGATCTATCAAGTCTGAGTATTACTGGTGGAAGAAGGAGATCTCGACATACCTGGCTGTAAGGGATCTGCCTAGGAAGACTGAGCTCCCAAAATGGGTAGAACATCACGAGAGGTGCCTTAAAGCGATATACACTAGGGATGAGAGGCTCAGACATCTCTATATAACAGCTACTAGGTTCCTAGCTGATGAGCCCTATAACAAGGGTGTTAGGAAGCTATACATAGAATACCCCATGATGCTATCACAGAACAATGGCAATTAGTATAATACTAATATTTGGTGGTTCAGAAAGATTACGCTCTGGATTGTGGATGTATTCATGGAAACGGTATAGATGTTGAGCTCATGCCAGAGGATTACACAAGCAAGAAGGCTCGATATGCGGAATCAGACATAAGAACGGCAGAATATACAGAGGGCTATATGTGTGTAGAAAGACTGGGAAGAAGATCAATGCAGGCATAAATGCTGCACCAAACGTAGCAAGAAGACTAGGATACAAAATAAATATAATAGGGAAGATAGAAAGCTACCACATAGCACATAGCAGCGTCAAACCATTAAACCCTCTCCAGAGGGCTAACACACAAGACCCAGAGATTCGAAACCCCGCCCTTTAGAGCGTGAGGGTTGTTTCAGTTTTCATAGTCATTAGCAGTATTTGTATTTGTTGGTGTCTAGGGTTTCTTAATGCTATGAGGTATGCCGATGCTGTATAGCTTCACCATGTTCTCCAGCCTAAGCTTATAAGTATCCAATCCACAGTTATTTTGATGATGAGGTGATATCCCTATGTGTTGGGCATATGGATATCCTCGGAGAGCGATGATGCTCAGAGCTCCCGAGACAGAGGCTCTAGATAGGGCTCTGTCCTAATAGAGCCTAGGGATCCAAGGGTAGATGGGAGCACAGTGCCGCTGGGCTCAACAGCCACCAGTGAGCCCATAGAGATCCTTGGGCCTTTGTAGAGGAGGTGGAAGTCCCCCAATGCCACAGGATCAAAACCCTGTGGATCAGGAAGCAAAGCAATCTCGAAACAAATTAATATCAGCGATAATCATAACCATCGGGGGACAAGCGGTCATTCGCCTCCGCATTTGATTATATTATGTCCTGAGGCTTTTCTAAGCCTATTCATAATAGCAAGTCCGATGCCTCTCTCATAGATACCGAGGGCTATACATAGATCTGCCTTTGTCTTGTCAACCTCTCTAAGCCCCTTATATAGGTTTTTAGCGACTTCATATGGTCTATATATAGAGCCCATTGATATGAACTCCACGCTGAACTTGGAAGCTACATATCTAAACTCTTCATAGCCCAGTAGGCAGGGTTTTAATCCTCTGTCCAGGAGATCCATAACCGCTTTTTCCACACAGGCATCCAGGTTTTCATTGTATTCTATAAGTACTAGTCCCTTATCTGGGGCGTAGTGCCTATGTTTCATACCAGGGGCCAGCGCCTTCTCAGCCTCTCCATATCCTCTTGCGAAGCCGGGTATTACGATCTTCTTCTTGAGGATCTTTTCCAGAACCTCAGGATCTATAGGCCCTGGTCTTAATAGCGTTGGAGGTTCTCTCGTAAGATCTACTATTGTTGATTCTATGCCGAAAAATGTCTCGCCACCATCTATAATTAGATCTACAGAATCGCCTAGATCTTCTATCACATGTTCAGCCCTAGTCGGGCTAGGCTTGCCAGATCTATTAGCGCTCGGAGCCGCTATGGGGCTACCAAGCTCCTCGATCAAACCAAGAGCTACTGGGTGGGCCGGCATCCTAACAGCAACAAGAGGAAGCCCAGCTGTAGTTATATCAGGAACCGTTCTCTTTTTCCTCAGTATAGCTGTAAAGGGACCTGGCCACAGAACCTTAAAATATTCAATAATATCAATATCTACATCCTCGACAACCTCAAACAACATGTTTAAAGAACATATATGCACTATGAGGGGGTTATCGGGAGGCCTCCTCTTTACCTCAAATATCTTCCTAACAGCACTGGGGTTCATGGCATCAGCTCCAAGTCCATAGACGGTTTCTGTGGGGAAAGCCACTAAACCGCCCTTTCTCAGCACTTCCGCAGCATCTCTAAGAACCTCTCTATCGGGATTCAGAGGATCAACAGTAACTACTCTAAACACTAGTTTCCCCTGATAAAATATCCTAAAGAAATAGAAAATACGTTGTTATCACCACACCACTCACCAGAAGAGGCCAGGAATGAATAAGCGTTTCCCTCTAACGGTATTTGATGGTATTTGTGAATACTTGTATTTCCGTTAGCTGGGTTGCACCTAGGCTCGGGATCATCGGCTTCACCCGAGCTGCATGGGCCCCCGTCGAGCCAAACGCCACGGGCCTCCCACCTGAGGATAGGTACTATAGTACTTTATAATATTTATCGCTCCTACAATGTCTCTCTCAACAACCCTGCCATCGGCATATGATATCCTCAATACTATCTTCATAACCTTGTATCTCCAGTTAGCCCCTCACCGCATGCGGATCGCTAGGGGCTATAATCCTCGATCCTCTTCATCGAGAATGGATCCACGCTTGAGGACCCCTTCTCAGATATTCTAACAACATGTATAGGCCTATCCTCGAGAAGCTCTATCAGCTTAGATACACTCCACTGGTGGATCCTATGTCTGAGCTTCTTACTCTTATCCCTCTTCATTCTCTTCTTATCATCATAGATGTCTTCTATAATAACAGCGTTGTTCTTCTCTGCAAGCTTCTCTACGGGGTTCGTGACCTTATAGGGTGTATCCTACTTCCTAGCACCCTTCTTAAGCTTCTTCAATTTCCTCCTAACATCCCTCTCACTGGTGGGTCTCCCTCTGGAGATCCTTTCCCTCCTAACTGAATATGCTATAACAATCTTTCCAAGGCTAGTCTTAATCCTGATAGCCTCAACCAACATGCTACTCCTGAATACGGCTATCGTAACATTATTCTTATTACTGGGATCGTAGGTGATCTCGAAGGGTTTTGAGAATGCTAGGTAAGCAATCACCCTCCCCCTATCAGGTTCTAGCCTGAGTTCGCTTGATAAATTCCAGCCGCTTTAGAGGTATCTATGTAATTGCTTATTATCCCTATACCTCAGCTCTATCAGCCCCTATGGGTTTTGATCCTTATGCTTCCATTTTCGAGCCTCCGATCCTGGTTATCTGGGTAGACTATCTTGACCCTCCTAACCTCTGGCTTTCCTGTGTAAGCTCTACCCCTTTTCCTAGCCTCTCTAAAGCCCTGGCCCTCCTAACAGCATCTCTATAGGAGCCCTTAATAACCCTTGTTGGCTCCATGGATATTGCTCCCTATATCTCTCGTAGAATACCCTGTGTAGTGTTTCTTAGGAGGCTTTATGATCTAATGCATACCTAACCATCTCTTTAATTATATTTTTAAGATGCCCCTCTAGCGGGCTTGTTAGCATAACGATCTAACACAACAACTCTATGTAGAACCTTAAAGAGCTATTCCAACATATCCTAACACTTCTCCACAACTTTACATAACCCTACCATATATCTTCAATGCTAATGATACCACTACATCCACGAAGTTCTCACGATTTATAAGTATTCACAAGTGTTAAAACTTACCGTCAATTCAGCAACAGCCTTAAGAATCTCTATATGAGATTAGAAGCGGTGGCAGGGCTTTGCGGTGTTTAGATCCGTGGGTCATTATTTAAAAAGGGATCTTGGTAATTAATTATTTAGAGGACCTGCTAGGTGTCGCAAGAGTCATCTTCTAAGAATATCCTGGTTAGGAAGGGCGGTGCAGAAGTTAGTGGCAAAGATATAAGGGGGAAATCCCCCATATCAAGGTTAGTAGAGTTCTATGACTCCTTTGCCCAGCTCTATGATAGATTCTTCACTGAGTATTCCCCATTCTATAGGGAGCATTACCTATCTCTTAAGAGTGTTATTGATAGTGTTTTGAGGTATATTCCTAGAGGGTCTCTTGTAGCTGATCTAGGGTGTGGGACGGGTTTTTGGAGTAGCTACTTGGAGAGTAAGGGATACAGTGTGGTTGGAGTAGACTTATCCTCCAGATCTGTCTATGTGCTTAGATCTAGGGGACTTGATGGGCTTGTATCTGATGCAAGGCTAGCTCCTTTCCGGAGGCATGTTTTCGATCTAGTGGTGTCCCTGGGCTCTGTGATCAACCATATTGAGGAGCTGGGGTTATTTCTCAAAAGTGTTAATAGGATCCTTAAGAAGGGAGGATATCTCATTTTTGACTTTGATAATGCCAGTAGCCTTGATAATCTATATGAATCCCTTGCATTCAACAACTCTTCTAGAGAGTATCTCTTATCGCTCATAAGCGGATTTCGCAAGGGGTACAGGTTCTACTGGGATCTGGGGGGTTACTATATAAGAGTATACTCACTTCAAGAGGTTCTGAGAGAATCTAGAGAGAGCGGATTCAAGGTCATCAATATAAAGCCTATACATACATTCACAGCTTTCATACCCTCAAGGATATCTGAGAGGGGCGGTAAGATAGTTACTAAGGTATTTGATGCTCTTCACAGACTAGAGAACATAGGATCCATTCTCCCCTTCTCGTACGTATTATCGGTCTCTACAGCAATTATTCTGAGGAAGATATAGAGCTTATTTAGACAATCGTCGTTATATATTTCAACAACTGGCGAACTTATATACCCCCTATACAAAGTTTAAGAGGTGCTATTATTGTCAACAGAGCCAAAGGCAGGGATCTTAGGGTGGGGTGCTTACGTGCCTCTATATAGATTAAGGGCTTCGGAGATAGCAAGGATCTGGGGGTATGATGAGTCCATAGTAAAATCCCTATGGATCGAGGAGAAGGCTGTCGGCGCCATTGACGAGGATACGATAACGATTGGCTGGGAGGCTTCGAGACACGCCATAGCGAGAGCAGGCATAGAGCCTAAGGACATAGGGGCCGTCTTCGTTGGAACCGAGTCGAAGCCGTATGCTGTAAAGCCTAGCGCAACCATAATAGCTGAGGCTCTGGGTATACCTCCTAGCAAGATGTCCTCAGATCTCGAATTTGCGTGCAGAGCTGCCTCTGAGGCTATAAGGATCAGCATCGGGCTTGTCACTAGTAGCATGGTCAAGGCCACGCTGGTAGTGGGAGCAGATACGGCGCAGGCTTCTCCAGGGGATCTTCTTGAATTCACCGCAAGCAGTGGTGGAGCTGCCTTCGTAATAGGCTCTCCAAAAGAGTCTGCAGCAGTGATCGAGGCCAGCTATAGCTATGTCACAGATACCCCTGATTTCTGGAGAAGAGAGGGCTCCCCCTATCCCGAGCACGGGGAGAGCTTTACTGGGGAGCCGGCGTATTTTAATCATATTATTAATGCTGTGAAGGGGCTTCTAGAGAAGACAGGGCTCAGCTTGTCAGACTTTGACTACGCTGTTTTTCACCAGCCTAATGGCAAGTTCCCGCTGCAGGTGGGGCAGAAGCTAGGTATTCCCAAGGAAAAGATGCTTCAGGGGATTGTAACCCCATATATTGGTAATACATATAACGGCTCTGCTCTCCTCGGGCTTGTAAGGATCCTTGACATTGCTAAGCCGGGCTCGAGGATCCTGCTTGCGCCTTTTGGCAGTGGCGCTGGTGCAGATGCTTTCTCGATAGTTGTTCAAGATCTGATTGAGGAGAAGAGGAAGCTAGCTCCTAGACTAGATGATCTCGTTAATAAGAAAGTATATATACAGTATGGCGAGTATGTCAAATATAGGAGAAAGATTATAAAGCTATGAGGTTATGAGTAATGCCTAAGCATGTGTATATCAATGCTGCTAGCGGTGTCGAGATAGATAGGCACTTCGATAAAGGCTATAAATCCCTAGCGCTAGAGAGCATTAGAAGGATGGAGAAAAGCTTCGGTACTATCGAGCCGGAGGCGCTAGTGATATCGTCTATGTCCCCAGAATCTATGGGGGAGCAAATAGGGCTTGCAGGGGTTCTGGCTGATTATCTTGGGTTGAGGAGGCTCAAGGTCTTCAGAGTTGAGATGGGTGAGGCGAGCGGTCTTGCTGCCCTCATGGCTTCCTATTCGCTGATCGCCTCCGGTCTTGTTAAGAGCGTGCTTGTGCTGGGTGTTGAAAAAGTGGCGGAGCTGGCTACAAGCAGTATAGTGAGGATCTACTCGATGATAGGGGACTCGGAATATATGGGGCTATATAGCATATCCCCGGCATCTGAGGCTTCTATACTTGCTAAGCTCTATATGGCTAGATATGGATATAGCTATGAGGATCTCTTCAGATGGCCTGTGACGATGCATAAGAATGCTACTAGGAATCCCCATGCTCAGCTAAGATTCACTATTAAGGCTGAGTCCTACAAAGATTCGCCCATCATATCTGAGCCTCTGAGGCTTCTAGATGCATATCCATTCGGAGACGGAGCCTCTGCTATATACATGGGCAGCAGACCTAGAGAAGTTGCCATAGAGGTCTCTGGGATAGGGTCTTCTAACGATGTGCATGACGCTGCATCGAGAGAGGATCCGCTCTTCTTCACCTCGGTTCGCGATAGTTTTGAGGAGGCTCTTAAAATGGCTGGGGTGGATAGGGGTTCGGTTAAATATCTAGAGATCCACGATAGCTATACGCCATACCCATATATAATACTAGAATCCATGGGCTTCGTTGAGAGGGGCGAGGCTCCAAAGAGGTTTTCACAAGATACCTCATCAATAGATAGGGTATATGTTAACCTGAGCGGGGGTCTAAAGGCTAGGGGGCATCCTTGGGGTGCTACAGGTATTTACCAGGTATATGAGCTCTTCCAGATCCTTAGTGGCATGTGGGATCCGATAGGCATTGGTACTGTAGATGGCTATGCAGTGGCTCAGAGCATGAATGGCGCAGGCTCCCAGAGTTATATTGCTGCCTTCAGGAGGGTGAGGTAGGTGTCTGCGAGAGACTCTCCCCAGAGGGTTTGGAGGCTAAGAGATACCCTATATAGGATTAGATATGCCAGATGTAGATCCTGTGGTCATTCATTCTACCCGCCCAGAATATCCTGCACTAAGTGCTCTTCGAGGGATATAGAGTTAATGGTATCCAAGGGCCTTGGATCTCTTATAGAATACACCATCCTATACCAAGTATCCTCAAGGCTCCAGGATAGCGCGCCCCTGGTGATCGGCTTGATCAGGCTTGATGAGGGCTTTAATATATATGGACAGATAGTCGACGTGGATCCCAGGGATCTGAGAAAGGGTATGAGGGTTGAGGCTACTCTAAGGAGATTAAGGATTGATGGGGCATCAGGGCTGATCACTTATGGCCTTAAGTTTAGACCATCTTACTAACTATCAATTCCACACTCTATGCAAATATGTAAGGCCCTAAATAAGATGATCCACAATAGAATTGAGGAATGAGGGGTGCTCGGGATGGGGCTCGCTGAGAAAGACAGGTTTCGGGAGATATTGGATAAGATGCACAGGGGAGAAATCAGGTTAAGCGAGTTAGACAATATCGTGGGTAATAAGAATCTAGGGGCTCTCCTCAGGAGGCTATATCTTGAAGAGGCTAAAGGTGTCTCTCTTTCCTCTATAGGATCAACTATAATGGATTTCGAGGAGATAGTTGGTAGAAACATTGAGAACCCGATAGGCGCTACTCAGATCCCCCTCGGTGTTGCGGGGCCGTTGAGAATAGTTGGAGAGCATGTTTCTGGGGACTTCTATATACCCCTAGCGACTACTGAGGGTGCCCTGGTTGCCAGTGTCTCGAGAGGATCTAAGGCGATCACGATGAGCGGAGGCGCTTTTGCAACGGTCTATAGAGATGGCATGACTAGGGCTCCTCTCTTCAAGACTACTAGCGTTAAGAAGGCTGTTGAGCTCTCTAGATGGGTTCTAGAAAATATCGAGAATATTAGGAGGGTTGCGGAGAGCACTACGAGGCATGGCAAACTGGTATCTGTGGAGCCATATATAGCTGGTAACAATGTGTGGCTTAGATTTAGATTCACTACAGGGGATGCTATGGGCATGAACATGGTGACCATAGCCGTTGATAAGGCTGCAAAATATATAGAGGAGAAATTCGGTGAGGCAGAGCTGGTCGCTCTCAGCGGTAATATGTGTGTTGATAAGAAGCCGGCATATATCAACTCAATACTTGGTAGAGGTAAGAGCGTTGTTGCCGAGGCGATTATTAAGAAGGATGTTGTCAGCAGCGTGTTGAAAGCATCGGTAGAGGATATGATCGATGTCAACACCAGGAAAAACCTTCTTGGAACAGCTATGGCTGGGGGTATAGGGTTAAACGCCCATGTGGCTAATATAGTAGCCGCTGTCTTCATCGCGACTGGACAGGATGTTGCGCAGGTTGTTGAGAGCAGCATAGCCTATACCTGGATGGAAGAGACCCAGGACGGGGATCTATATGCATCGGTCACGATGCCGAGCCTTGAGGTAGGTACTGTGGGCGGGGGCTCCTGGCTACCAACCCAGAGGGAGGCTCTATCGCTTCTAGGAGTATATGGACCTGGAGATCCTCCTGGGATCAATGCTGTTAAGTTCGCTGAGATCATAGCTTCTGCGGCTCTTGCCGGTGAAGTGAATCTAGTTGCAGCCTTGGCATCGGATCAGCTGGCTAGGGCTCATGAGAAACTTGGTAGAAAGAGGCATTAGAACTTGTTGCAAGAGGGTCTTGGTTCTTCACAACATGGGCGTGAGGATAGGTGGGTCCCCTTACTAGCCTCTGGCAAGCTTGCTACTGACTATATGCCTATAAAGATATATCAGGAGGTCGCTAGGGAGATGGGAAGAGATCCGGGGTCTGTGGTGATCTCTACGGAGGATCTAAAGCTACTGAGGGAGTTTGTTGTAAGTAGTCCTAGCAAGGATGTAGGGACTCTTATCTCTATCTTGGCATCTTCGATAAGGGCTAGGATAGATCCTGAGGTGGCTAGGGAGACCTATAAGAGGTATCTAGGGGTGGATATTGATCATGAGACAGCGGTCTCCATGATCTCTGAGCTTGTTGCTAAGTGGTGTTTAGAGGCTGCTGATACAATGAACATAGTGAGGATCAGGGGGCATCTTAGATCTTAGAGAGCGCCTCTTCTATATCTTCCACTATATCCTCTATGTTCTCCAGCCCAACAGAGATCCTTACTAGGTTATCTCTTATACCGATCATCTCCCTCTCCTCCCTCGAGTAGTGTCTATGACTCATCGTTGCTGGGTGGCTTACAAGGGTTTCAGGGCCTCCGAATGTGCCCGCTGGTTTCGCTATCTTCAACTCTTTCATGAATCTTAGTGCTGAGTCCACGTCGGCCTTGATCTCTATGCTCACAATTCCTCCGAAGCCCTTGAGGATCTTTCTAGCTATGCTATAGCTTGGATGGCTTTCAAGCCCTGGATAATAGATCTTAGAGATCTTTTTGTTGTTCTCCAGCGATTTTGCAAGCTCCTCAGCATTTCTATTATGCCTCTCCATCCGTATATGGAGTGTTTTGAGACCCCTTATCACTAAGAAAGCTGTGAAGGGATCCATTATCGTTCCGAGGTCGGCTCTTTTCTCCCTTATCTCCTCTACTAGCTCTGGTTCTCCTGCCACTACCCCCCCTATTAGATCGTTGTGCCCTCCCAGATACTTTGAAGCGCTGTGAACTACTATATGTGCTCCAGCCTCTGAGGGCCTCAGATTTATTGGTGTCGGTATTGTGTTGTCAACAACTAAGACGGATCCCAGCTCTCTACATAGCTTCCCCAGCTCAAATATATCTATTACCTTTAGCAGTGGATTTGAAACCGACTCTATGAATACTAGATCGGGTTTCCATCTCTCAACCTCACTTATAATCTCTTCCGGTGACGCCTCTATCAGCTTAAAGCCTATCTTCTCTGAGAGTTCTCTAGCGAGGACTATGGTTCTTGCGAAAATATCCCTCTGGATAACCATTTTAGAGCCCGGCTTTAAAAGGGTGAGGAAAATAGTTGATATAGCTGACATACCCGATGAGAAGGCTACTGCTGATGAGTAACCCTCTATCTCTGCCACCTTCTCCTCCAACGCCGTTACGGTAGGGTTTGCTTCTCTTGAATATAGGTAGATCCTTGCTAGGGAAGGTGTCACAAACCCGGCTGAGAGGTATATAGGGACCTCGAGAGGCTTCTCAGGTACCAATATGTCCTCTCCTGAGTGGATCAGTCTTGTGCCTATGCCCCTGTCCCTCGTAGACCCCCCACCCCCCGGCTTTTCTATTTCTATGCTTTCGGCGAATATAAATATGTTATGTGCTTAGCTTGTTATGGGACGCATCATACCCTTCTCTGGGCCTTATTACTATTTAATATGCATGTAGAAAGACCGGGAAGAAGATCAATGCGGATATAAATGCATCACTAAACATTGCAAGAAGACTAGGGCATAGGATGAGGATAACAAAGGGATAACAAAGAAGATTGAGAGCTACTTAGTAACTCATAACGGTGTCGAGCTATTAATCCCTCGTCAGGGGGCTAGCACCCGAGATCCCACCATGGAAACCCCGCCCCTTAAGGGTGGGGGAGTGGTCATTTTCTGACTGCTATTATCATTAGGTCTCCGACGTTGACCCCTGTGTATCCTGTGTATATGCTTCTTCTGAGTTTTGAGAGTGCTGTGTAGCTATCGTTTTCTTCTAGGTGTTTCTCGATATCTATTCCCATTGTTTCTGCTTCTATTTGTACTAGCCAATCACCTATCCCCCCGGCCGCGGGGCTGATTCCGTCTATCCCATCGCTCCCTATCGAGGCTACTATGCATTCTATGCAATTCTTCAGCTTTGTAGATGCTGAGAGGGCCAGTTCCTGGTTTCTCCCTCCTATCCCGGTGCCCTTAACCTCTACGGTGGTTTCTCCTGATGCTAGTATGATTGCTGGTGGTGCTAGGGGCTCGTCTAGGCTAGCTATTGATTTGGCTATTCCTGCGAGTACCTTGCCTACTTCCCGTGCCTCTCCCTCTATAGCGTTGCTGAGTATTGCTGTGTTGTAGCCTTTCTCCTGGGCTTTTCTCCTCATCTCTCTGAGGCTGTCTATGCTCGAGGCTATTACTATGTTTATCACCTCTTCTAGGTCTCTATCCCCTGGTTTTGGTGTTTCCTCGATTTCTCCTCTACACCCTTTCTCTAGGGTCTTCGATATGTTTTCTGGGATTTCGTGTTTTGCTAGTCTCTTTATCAGTATTTTCTGGGCTTCACAATATGTTGATCTATCTGGTGCTGTGGGTCCCGAGGCTATTACATCTACCGGGTCTCCTATGACGTCGCTCATTATGAGGGTGACTAGCTTCGCCCCCCTAGATCTCAGGTCTTTCCCTAGCCTCCCGCCCTTGACCCTTGATAGGTGTTTCCTCACCGTGTTCATTTCCTCTATGGTTGCTCCAGCTCTTAGAAGGGCCTTTGTTACTTTTGCTATGTCTTTGATCTCGATCCCTTCTAGGGGGATTTCGAAGAGGGAGGAGCCTCCTCCCGATATGAGTAGGACTACTGTGTCTCCTCTTCCTGCTGATCTCAGGGTTTCTAGGAGTTTCTCAGAGGATCTCAGGGTTTCTCTGCCCGGTGTTGGGTGTTCTCCTTCTAGGATCTCGATGTTCCCAGGAAGATCCTTGGCTTCATAGCCTCTTGGAACTATTATTGCCCCTCTCTCCACCCTATCTCCGAGGATCTTTAGCAGTGCTTTCAACATCTTTGCCGAGGCTTTTCCGAAACCCGCCACATAGATCTTCCCCTCAACATATATCCTATGCATATCAATATATATAGCGTCCCCCTCCAGCCTAACGATCCTTGGGAGAGAAGCCTCTGGATCCACGGCCTGCAGACCTTCCTCAAGGATCTCAAGAACATCCCTATGTAAACCACTCCTAGCGACCTCCCAGAAGTTCTTTATATACATCCAGCCGCTTATCCCCTAACTATGATAATCCCTGGAAAATATAGAAGGGGGCTGGAAATACTGATCACCCCCCTCAACTATCCAAGACTCTCGGGGAAATAGTTATAAGCCTCAAAAACCACAATATATTATGGGCTCTCCCCTCCCCGCGATACCCGGCGGCGGCTCGGCCCAACGGGGATGCAACATCCCTGGATGAGGAGCCGGCCTCCAATCGCGGGGACAAGATCACAATAACAAGTGGGGGTCCGAAGCCCCGGGGAAAACTAACCCCGCAAGGCTCGGACCCGACAGAGGCACCCCCAGAACCAGCGCAACACCCCACACCAGGATCCCCCGCGGCCACGCCTTGCGGCCGCGACTCCGCTTGATCCTG
>JAVVGE010000054.1:0-14560 GCA_032249255.1 Desulfurococcales archaeon
ATCCATATCCCTGTGGTTTCATGGGCGGCTGTGGAGCCCAGCGGCACTGTGCTCCCATCTACCCTTGGATCCCGAGGCTCTATTGGGGCAGAGCCCCCATCTAGAGCCTCGGTCTCGGGAGCTCTAAGCATCATCGCTTCCCGAGGTATCTCTACGCCCAGGTCTAGCAGAGATTATCGCCTCATCAAAATAATTATGGATTGAGTGCTTATAAGCTCAGGCCCAGACAACAAGCGAATATAAAAGCATTCCTACTACCATGAAAAAGGATAACCCTAGTCATACTGAGCTAATGAGTTAGCTGATTTTAAGGTTAAAATTGATAACCAAGTAGTTCCATAAAATTGTAAAGCAATCCAGATACTCAGAGTATGGAGGCACAACAGCATGAAGAGATGCAATAAAATGGATA
Organism: Desulfurococcales archaeon; assembly: GCA_032249255.1. Classification (GTDB taxonomy): domain Archaea; phylum Thermoproteota; class Thermoprotei_A; order Sulfolobales; family AG1; genus AG1. Next base: position 413 of record JAVVGE010000054.1, read on the forward strand.
TATGATTCTGTTACCTAAGATCGTCTTTCCCAGTCCATAAAATTATGGACGGAGAAGGCTTATAAACCTTAACCCATGAAAATAATGCCAAGCTTAGCAGAGCCTAGCCACCATACCGAGCCTTCTTCTCAACATCTACCGCACAATATCCATAATTTCTTTACAGCTGAAAGCCTCGTCCTTTAGAGCGGGTATGGCAAAAAAGCTTATTAATGCCGTATCTTCTAGTATTCTTAATGATGATGGTGATGCATGTGAGCCCGAGGGCTACTTTCTAGCAATACGCTATAGTCATGCTAAGTACACAAGACACACCTATGCCCCGGGGCGATGATAAAAACCATAACCCCGAGTCCCTATGAGCCAACCAATGAAGGCTCTGGCTGGCTAGGGATAGGGGTAATGGGCTGGAGACCCGGCCCGGGGCTAAACCCTCAGAAGGGGGATGCAGCCCCAAACAATGAGCCGCCCTAAGGGAACCCTCGCCCTTTCAAGGCGGGGAGGAGGTCAGAACCTATGCTCTACTCTCCTAAGTCTCCTAGTCTCTTGATAACCTCGTAGGCTTCATCGTCTATTAGTGTATCTACGGTATCTATGTAGCTGTCAAAGGAGTCGGGCTTAGGACTCAATGATGTTGGCTTGTGTGGATTCAAATCCCACTCCCTGCACCATAGCACTCTTCTCTCTAGCCGAGCCTTGTTCTCAAAACATAGCTTATAGTATCTATGAGTATAACAAATACTGTAGTTACCATAATAAAAGTAATCACAGCCGGGTAGTTTAGGAGGCTTATATAGTGTAGTATATAGTAGCCAACCCCTCCAGCCCCAACGAAACCAAGGATCGTTGCTGTCCTCACATTGTACTCAAGCATGAAGAGTATGTTGCTCAGAACCTGTCTCTTTATATGTGTATATAGCGCCATAGATAGCGATAGTCCTCTAAGCCCTATAATCCTCAGCGTATCTATATGCTCTTGGGGTATGGATTCTAGGGATTCATAGAATAGCTTGGTTAGATATGCGGATGTATAGATCGATAGGGCCAGAGCCCCGGCTCTCGGGCCAGGTCCTATTAGTATTACGAACAAGATTGCCCAGAATATAGCCGGTATAGATCTGATCCCGCTTGCGATGAGCCTGAAAACTACAGAGAGTCTTGGGCTGAATATTGATGGGGTTGCTAGAGGTGATGCTAGATAGGCTATGATCGTTCCGAGAGATACCCCTATTAGAGATAGGAGCATGGTTTCATAGACAGCAGCTAGAGCCTCTCCCAAGAGGTTCTCTTCAAAGCCTAGATGGGACGTGAATATAGCTAGATTTCTCCCGGCCTTGGCCCACATTGATGGATCTAGAAGCCCTAGTATATAGGCTAGGAATGCTGTTATTATGACCATGGACGTTATGATCCTCATACTATCTCCCTTAGCCTCCCATCATTAAGAATATATACTCTGTTGAAATAGCTTAGAGCGAGGTCCAGATCATGGAGAACCGAGATCACCGTGACACCTTTTCTAGATAGGCCAGCAAGGATCTTCACTATGTTCTCAGCTGTATCCCTGTCTAGATTCGAGACAGGCTCGTCTGCAAGCACTATGTCAGCCCTCTGGAAGAGAGCCCTAGCTATGGCAACCCTCTGCTTCTCACCCCCGCTGAGCCTGTCAACACGGACCCCTGCTTTCCCATCGAGACCAACTATACTCAGGGCCTCCATAGCATCTCTAACATCGCCCCAGCTCCAGAAGCCTGTGATGAATCTGAACATGTGCTCAGGGGCTCTTGCTATGAGAACATTATATAGAGCTGAGGCACCCTCTATGAGGCCTATACTCTGGGGGATATAGGCTATCCTCCCCCTTATATCCTTAAAGCCATCCCTATATATATCGAGCCCCAGAACCCTTACAAAGCCCCTCTCGGGTTTTAGGAGACCTGCTATTATTTTTAGAATGGTTGTCTTGCCACTCCCGCTTCTCCCCATGATAGCTATAGCACTTCCAGCGTCTACCTCTAAAGAAACCCCCTTCAGGATCTTTAGTCTCCCATAGCTGAACTCAACATCCCTTAGAACAATAGCCTTCCAAGTCTTGAGGGTCCTCTCAGCCTCCATAGAAGGCTACCCTTTTAGATACTTATCCCTAAGACCCGTTGCTTCCAGAGCCCTTATAAGGGGCCCGAGATGCTCTTCAGCACTTCTCTGCTCGAACCTTATAAAGATTGCTGAGACGAATCTCCTCATCAGCTCGGGCTTTTTGTTAAGATCTAGTAGTGCATCTATAATCTTTTTTCTCAGATCGCTTGGTAGATCTCTGGACACTAGAACAGCATGGGCTGGTATGGGTCCCTGAACCTCGAGGATCCTGCTATTGTTAAGGGCCTCCCAGTATAGGCTTGTAGGAACATCGCCTGCCATGATTGTTACATCAACATGCCCCCTCTTGAGGGCTTCCCAGCACTGTGCATAGCCCCCAGAATATATGACCTCTCCAAAGAACTGCCTTGGATCTGCTGGAGGTTTTATATAGCCCAGCTCTACTAGCCTGTATAGTGGGAATATATAGCCAGACGTTGATAGCTCGCTTGGGAAGCATGCTCTCTTACCCCTGAGATCCTCTAGGCTTTTATATGCAGAGCCCCTAAGCACTATCCAGTATGAGTAGTAATAGCAGCAACATTGGTTGGGAAGTAGATCTCAACATCGACTCCAAGCCTCTCTTCAAGATATCTCTCAAGCTCTATAGCCTCCGCAGAAACCCTATCCCTCGGTATGGGATTCACAACAAATACCAGCTTAGAGATCCTTTGCTGACTTTGATTCCCCAGATGGCCTGAGTAGTATAGAATACCCGTAATAGCTATAGCTATGATTATAAGTGCTATAATGATCGCCAAGGGCTTAGAAGCCAACAAAGTTCTCCTCATATTGTTCACCAAAATAACATATAGAATATGGGAGTAATATTTACATATTCGAGGATCAGTAACCATAACCTTTTATATTAGATCCCTGGATATAACTAGCAGGCTATGACACAAGGTATTATTAGATTGCTATACCGGTATACTCATAGCCACGAGAGTTCTCTCAACGGATATAGCTATGACCCCTCCCCGCCCTGAAGGGTAGGGTTTCTATTGCCCGGTCTCAGGTGTTAGCTCCTGGTGAGAGTTTAATGGTTTAACACTGCTATGCGTTACCAAGTAGCTCTCAATCCTTGATATCAATGATGTAATTACCTACAGCATACGATGCTATAAAGCCGAGGTCCTGATTCAACCCAGCTGTGAAGATAGAATATATAATCGGTTGCACAGAATACATCACAAGCAGATCAAAACCGTCGAGCATAAACCCCAGTGTTGCAGCTAAAAACACATATCCATCAGCCCTGCCAATACTAGATATACTTGGCATGCTAACACCTCTCACCATATCCTCATCATCTCCTTAAAAGATTTCAACGTGTGATAATCATCATTTAAGTACACTCCCCGACACTCCAACCCCTAATGCTGTTCTCAAACCCACATACCCCCTCCACGATATAACCTGATACTCTCTGATTTCAATGCTATCCCAATGGATTTAGATTCATAGTCTATTTTCATCAATGTTATCTTGCACCTAGCGAACCTCCTCCTGATCTTTAGCTTTATCTTCCTAGCCCTCTCCCTTAGATACCTCTTCTTCCAGGATTTCACAATGGACTGACCTCCTCTCCCGCCTTCAGGTCATCATCTTGATCGTCATCCCTTTCAGGCGGATCATTGGTTCCCTCCATCTATTCGGGGATGCATCTGTCATTTGGGGGGCAGTCGGGATGGCCAGAGCTTCCCCCATCCAAAAACAATATAACTAGAAAGCTAATAAAACCATCCCAGCACTAAAAGGCGAGGCTTTCAGTTGTAAGCTTTCCTAGTAACAGAGTCTACCTAGTCTACAGCGTAGGGATTGTGCTTCATAGTTCAGCTCTTAGGCGTTTCTTGAAAGCCTTATCTTTCAGTATTATTGGGATATATCTTTAAACCTATAGTGGTGATCAGTTTTCCACCTTTCTAATGAGCTTCGGAGAGCGATAATCAACTCTATATTATCCCAGATCAGATCTATAGCTTTGCGAAGATCCTGCTAACTTAGTGCTTTAACTAGCTGGTATATAAATACTACTACATATATGTCATATGCCCCGGGGATCGAGACTACAGCGCTTTTGAAGATGGCCGCCGGCTTGAAATATGTCATGTTCCCTCTGTTAGCTGGGTCCACGAAGTTCCCTCCTGCGTTGGGGTCTGCTGAGTAGAATATGGCTCCTGGGAATGCTGTGTATACACCGTTTATCATGATCCTGAAGACAAGCATATTTTGTATTGCTGGGGACTCCCAGTTGGGTCTTAGAGTAATCTGCTGCATCTGGCTAACTACTTTTACATATCTCTGGGGGCCGGCACCTATATACTGGGCTGTTCTGGGGTTGTTCCCATAGATATCTGAATCTATGTCGTAACCAGCTATTCTTAGTATTGCTGAGATCGCCTTGGCGGCGTCGGCATTGTTTAGAGGATATACATAGTTCTGCGTGGCAACGAATGTATCGTATACAAGCACGTATGTCTTGTTTGGTACAACCCTGAAGTTCTGGATCAGTAGCTTCGCAGCCTCGTCATCTCTCGAGGTGAGTATCTTGGCCAGGATCTCTATCTGGGTTCCATTGATAGTCGCGCCATCAGCCACAGAGGCTCTTTGCCCAAGCACCGAGATCCAATATCCGTAGTCCCACCATGATACTATAACTGAGTCGCTCGAGGTATTCTCCCTCATCCACTTCAGAGCATCTAGCCACGCGGTATTAGGTGTTGTAAGCCCTATACCAGATGTTAGAATCATTGGTAGGTGGTGTCTATAGGCTGGTAATTGATAGCTATATGCTATATAGGCCTGGGCAGGTATTAGCGATGCTAGCAGTATTATAGATAGTATTGGGGCGAGGGAGGATGATCTCCTTCTCCTGGCACCGAAAAACCTCGAGGAAATGTTTGAGGAGAGAAATCCTAGGAAATATGAGGAGGCTATGGATAGCACGAGGGCGGCGAAAGATGTAAAATAGCTGAGATTCTCAAGAACATATAGCGTCCCTAGGGTCAAGATAGCCACATAAAGGGCCGTAAGATCCCTTTTAGCAGCAAGAAGATATAGTGCGTAGAATAGGGAGAGGATAGATATAACTACGAGAACCCCGTAATAGCTCATTAGATAGCTCGGGTTAGTCGGCTGGTACTCAGCTATTGTGAACGATAGTGTTCCAAGAACATGCGTAATCCCCAGAGCCTGGGCTACCTTACCCCCTACTAGATGTCCAACAGCAACTAAAGCTATCCCAGCTATCCCTAACACTATTATGGTGATTAGATACGCTATATTAACCCTTTTAAATATTATAAAAGGTATCACGTAGTACCTTAGGAGTAGGAGGAATAGTGTGAGTATCGTTATAGCCCCAACACTTTTATATATATAAGCTACGCCATACATCGGGTAGGCCGAAAACACCAGGATAGATGGGAAAATCATTAGGGCTGTGTTTACTATAACCACCTTAGCCTCAGCTTTCTTCGCCACTAGGGGGTATATGATCATCGTTATACATGATATGGCTAGAACCCCTATATATAAGCCCGAGGATAGAGCCATATACGCCACCACCAATCCGTGGATCAGGAAGTTGAGGGGTTTCATGGATCTATATGCCTTGACAAACGTATATAGAGCATATGGCAGTATAGCTAGGGCCATCGTATACTTCACCGTGAAGCCAGCAACGGTCCTGTCTGTGAATATGAATGCGAAGAAAGCGGTTGAAACGAGGGCTGCAAAAACGCTGCCTGAGAGTTCTCTAGAAACTAGGTAGATCCCTATGAGCGATATGGCGGTTGCAATAACTGGGAAGAGCACCATATATGTCATAAGATCCGCTCCAACGGCTTTCAGAGGCAGGTATGTAACATATACAGTATATATTAATCCCGGAAGCTCGGTTGTGAGGAAATCTCTTCCCCATGGATACCAGAATATCATTGTAGCAGGGTTAGGAGGCCTGAGATCGAAATAGGATAGAGGCCCATTCTGAAGCATATAATCCACGACATAGTAGGCCTCATAAGGATCCAGCTCGTCTAGATAGGGAGGATAGCCATTCTGAATAGTATTTATAACAGGATATAGCCTTATATATACCCCGAAAGCTATTATCGATGCTAAAACAGCTAGGGATATATACCTAAAATAATTTGGAATCACAATAGTTGGCAAAGCCTTTGCAGAGGCCTGCCTAGGCCTGGCTATACGTAACACCATTAATAAATACTTAAAGGGATATATTAATAATCCTCCACTCACAAAGAACATTCCAAGAAGACTAAGGAACGTCTTAATCCCGCAAAAGTATATATTATTTATAAGCTCTATGACCCTCAGTCTAGATTAGCATTATAGGGTATTCAATGTACAGCTTCCTGACACCTCTACTCTATAGTGTTTCTGCTATGTATCTTATTGCTGTTATGTATAGATGCCTGAGCCTCTCATCCCTACTGTGTATCGCTTCAAGGGTGTACAGAGGTCTATATATCTGAAAAAGACTAGGAAGAAGATCAATGCAGATACCAATGCAGCACTGAACATAGCAAGAAGACAGGGATACAGGGTAAGGATATCGAGGAAGATTGAGATTTACTATATAACACATAATGGTGTAAAGCCATTAATCCCTCTCCAGGGGGCTAGCACCCGAGACCCCAGCATAGAAACCCGCCCTTCAAGGCGGAGAGGGTGTTATAGGGGCTAATGCTAACATTTATAGTTCTTATAGCATATGCCGAATCTTTTCGCGAGTTCGCAAAGTATTCTCAGGGGAACAACAGCTTTCTTACCGTCTTTAGTCGTTATCATGGCCATTTTACCGGATATATATACCTCTGCCTCCAAGCACTCCCTAGATTCATCCCGCTGCTCTCTCATAGCCAAGGGTCTATCCCCGTGATCCCGTTCCGAGAATAGTTCCTTAAGGCAGGTATTAAGACCTAGTGATCAACAGTGAAATGCTTATAATGATTAGAACCCCAAACCACAGGGAGCTACATGCTTAGGCACACGTTTCCAGTGGCTATTATCGTTGGGATACCTGGTGTTGGGAAGACAACCCTCATCGACCTATCGACGAGAATGCTAAAGGAGAAGGGGTATAAGGCGGTTGTCCTCAACTATGGAGACTATATGCTTAAGAGACTAACCTCTATAGGTGCTGTGAGAGATAGGGATGAGATAAGGAAGCTCCCAATAAGGGTCCAGGTAGAGAATCAGTCTGAAGCAGCTAAGATGATGATAAGGAGAGCGTCAGAAGAACTCGTAGGATCCAGAGGGGTTTTGATCGTAGACACACATCTACTAATAAGAACTCCCACAGGGTATTGGCCGGGGTTACCACTATACGTGGCTCAAGAGCTGAAGCCAGATACAATAATAGTTATAGAGGCGTCCCCAGAGGAGATAATAGCTAGACAAATGAGAGATACTGCTAGGAGGAGAGTCGACTATAGAGACCCCAAGATCATTGAAGAACTAACCAGGATGAACAGGATAGAAGCACTGGTAGTGGCTTCATTCACAGGCGCAACAGTGAATATTGTGGAAAACAGAGAGGGAGAGGCTGAGAAAGCAGCTAGCGAGATAGCAAGAATTCTGGAGAACTTAATTAAGACACACATATAATAGACATACGATCTTGTGGAAACAACTCTCCCTCTAGAAGCTCGTCCACCGCTTGTCCCCCGATGATCGTTGATCGTCGCTGATATTTTTGTCTTGGATTTCTGTGCTTCTTGATCCACAGGGTTTTTAGCCCTGTGGCATCGGGGACTTCCACCTCCCCCACAGAGACCTATGGATCTCTATGGGCTCGCCGGTGGCTATTGAGCCCAGCGAAAAGGGGCTCCCCTGTGGGGCTGCACCTAGAATCAAGAAGCCCTTCTAGGCATAAAGGGCTGGCTTAAAACCCTAGCTAGAAGCTTGTAGAACACCTTAGTGGCTCAAGATCTATATGCACCTAATCCCTATGGGTATTAATGGCAACGCTTGTGAAGAAAATGTTCTCAACACCAATATATTGATCTTAGTGGCATCCATAGGTTTCCATATGTAGTCATCAACTAGCCATAGACTAACACTATTGATCCTAGGAACTAGTATTCCTTCTATCATCTCTAGATCTACATGATCCCAAGCTATTTCCCAAGATCTCCCCCAGAGATATTTCACAAGTTTCTTATTCTTCAGATCCTTTTCCCCTAGACCTAGATACTTAGTAAGGAAGATCTCTTCAGCATATTGTCTAGCCTTGTTCCTCCTTAGAGAAGATACTCTTTCGGCAGCATCCTGACAAACTCCGTGAACATAGTGGGATGGGATATTTGGATAGACCTTCCTTAGCTCGTGGTACTTCTCATTCTTGAGCCTATAATAATTCTCGATAATATTCCTAGATGCGTGGGGAAGCACATCTCCAAGCATCCTGCTATATATTATTCACGATCTCCTCTAATGCCATGAACCCCTCCTAGATAGCGGTTTTGATAGCAGAACAGAAGTTCTGCTGACAAAGTTCCTATCTCCTGGCTTGACAACCCACTTCCATTTCTTATTTTCCTTCCCCTTTCTCCTAGCCATCATCCCTATACCTCGTTTGTCCCTACACTTCCACTCCAACCATTAATTAATATAAAACTATAAAAACATTCCTACTATCGTGAAAAAGAATGCGGCCTAGACATTGAAATAGCCGAGCCGGATATTATGAGTGCTCCTCCCAGGATATCCCCCGTGCTTAGCCCCTCTCCGAGGACTATGTGCCCCAGTATTGCTGTGAATACTGGTAGTAGGTTGGAGAAGGGGGCTGCAGATGCAGATCCTACTATCGATACTGCTTTATTCCACATATAGTATGCTAGGGCTCCCGGGAGTATTGCTATCCATAACAACTGGGCTAGGATCTCTGGCTTCAATATTATGGGTGATTCCAGGTATATATATGGTGCTGAAGATAGCCCCAGTATTGCCGTAGCCATTAGGAGGGATGCGTATGTAAGGGATATTTGATCCGCTTCTGGGTATAATCTTTTCTGGATTACTGTGTAGGTGGCCCATATAAAGCCTGCTAGAATACCTAGGGCCAGGCCTGCGAGCTCTTTTGCTCCCTCAATTGATATTCCTCTATATATGAATAGGATCGATACTCCGATCGTTGAGAGAATAGATCCTAGGATCTGTATCGAGTTAGGAAACGAGGACCTAAGTACAGTGCCCACAACTATGATGGCTATCGGTGTGAAACCATATGCAAGCCCTACAAGGGATGAGGGTGCTAAGACAAGGGCTTGGTAGAGAGCTATGTTAAAGATGGCGAACCCCAGGAGGCCCAGGACAGCTGATCTCAGGCCTATATAGCTCTTTAACCCCCTTATAGATCCTCTGCCCATTATAGCTGGGTATGTGATCGATGCTATAAGCCATCTCATAGAGGCGATTACTATAGGGCTTAGATGCTCTCCAAGGCTCCTACCAACTATATTATTAGTGCTCCAGAGTAGGTGGCATAGAACTAGATATGATACTGCCTTGATCTTGGTGTCCATCTGCTCCCAAGCTAGAGAATATATTGTGGAGGATAATATAGGGGGCTGGATAAATATTTATAGTAGATCTAGGCCAGCGATCTATGGGGGATCATCGAGCTTTTTTCCTTTCTACTATTTTTAATATGGTGAAGAGGGTGAATGAAAAAGTTCTCGATCCCTATGATGTGGCTGTAATGCAGCTAAGAAAAGCTGTTAATGTTCTGGGGCTCGGTGAAGAGGCTTTCGAAGCCCTCAAAACCCATGAGAGGGTGATCCAGGTTAAGATCCCTGTGAAAATGGATGATGGAAAAATGAGGGTTTTCATAGGGTGGAGAGCCCAGCACAACAGCGCCCTAGGGCCTTATAAGGGGGGTGTTAGGTACCATCCGGAGGCGAGTATGGGCGAGGTAATGGCTCTATCCATGTGGATGACCTGGAAATGCTCTCTCCTACAGCTGCCCTTTGGAGGTGGGAAGGGGGCTGTGAGGGTTGATCCTAGGAGGCTGAGCCCTAGAGAGATTGAGGAGCTTAGCAGAAGATACTTCGCCTCCCTAGCCCGCTTCGTTGGAGAGGATCTAGATATACCGGCTCCAGATGTCTATACAAATCCCCAGATCATGGCGTGGTATGTTGATGAATATTACAGGATAGTGGGGGCCAATATATTTGGTGTTGTCACTAGTAAGCCACCCGCCCTCGGGGGTCTAAACACAAGGATCATTGCCACAGGCCTTGGAGTGGCCACAGTTGCTAGAGAGGCTGCGAGGCATATCCTAGGTGGCTTAGAGGGTAGGAGTGTAGCTGTACAGGGGTTTGGGAACGTAGGCTCCTATGCTGCCTACTATCTAAGCACATGGGGTGCGAGGGTTATTGCTGTGAGCGACTCGAGTGGTGGGATATATAATCCTAGGGGGCTCAGGATCGAGGAGGTTATGAAGGTTAAGAGCGAGAAGGGGAGCGTTATCCATTATCAAGACTCTAAGAAGATCTCTAACGATGAGCTCCTAACCCTCGATGTCGATATCTTGGTGCCAGCAGCCCTTGAAAATGTCATAACGGCTGATAATGCTCCTAAGATAAGGGCTAAGATGATAGTTGAGGGTGCTAACGGCCCCACAACCCCTGAGGCAGATGAGATCCTGTTTAAGAGAGGGGTTTTCGTAGTACCCGATATCCTTGCAAATGCTGGTGGGGTGACTGCTAGCTGGATTGAGTGGGTTAATAACAGAATGGGTGGGTGGTTAACCGAGGAGGATGCTAGGAGTAAGCTGGAGAATAAGATGGCGGAGGCCTTTAACTCTTTCTATAGCTATTTGAATAGGAGAAGCGATATAGATCCTAGGACGGCTGCTCAGGCAATGGCAGTTGAAAGGGTCTACAATGCTATGAAGCTCAGGGGATGGGTTTAGTTTATCCCTTTTTCCATCATGCTATGGAATGTCTTCCACATATTTATGGAGTGTGATTAGATATATTCCATAACTATAACTACATAGATATTCTATAGCTGTAATCTTTATTAGCAGATACTAGGGAAATATATATGTGCTTAATAACTAGCCCTACTCGGTGGAGGACTTTGTATGTTCTAAAGCAACTTCTAGATCTAGATTGGGGGAGGATTATAGATGATGTTGAGAGCTTTGTGAAAAACTATGTAGAGGGATCAAGAGCCTCGGGAGCCGTTATAGGGCTGAGCGGGGGAGTTGATAGCTCAGTAACACTAACTCTCTTAGTAAGGGCTCTAGGTGCCGAGAAGGTTCTGGGCTTGATAATGCCTACAGAATTTACGCCTAGGCAGGATATCGAGGATGCTATGTGGCTTGCGGAGAAGATGGGCATTAGATATAGGTTGATAAAGATAGACGGGATCGTTAATGAGTATAAAAGATCTGCTGGTATCGAGGAAAACCCCTCTACAAGGATAGCACTCGCAAACCTGAGAGCAAGGATTAGGATGACCCTGCTATATCTCCACGCAAACATGGAGAACCTACTCGTAACAGGTACGTCAGATAGAAGCGAGATCCTCCTAGGATACTACACAAAATACGGAGACGGGGCCTCAGATTTCCTCGTAATCTCCCATCTATATAAGACACAGGTCAGAGAGCTAGGGAAGAGACTGGGTCTCCCAGAGAGGATATATGCTAAGCCATCATCACCCCAGCTATATCCTGGACATAGAGCTATTGACGAACTCCCAGCCGACTATGAGACTATAGACCAGGTGTTCTACCTAGTACTTGATAGAGGGTATAGCATAGAGGAGGCATCTAAGACCCTTAAAATAGATCCACACACAGCTGCCACCATAATCAAGAGATACCTAGACACAGAGCACAAGAGATCCTTGCCACCATCTCCGAAAATATATACAGCGCCTATTGATAAAAAGATCCTAGGGCGAGAGGTGAAAAATATTCTAGGTGTAGAGACTAAAATCAAATAAAAAGCAGGCCTCGTCTCCTCAAGGCGGGATATAGTAATATTTATGTTTCTAAGCTTTCTGGGGAAATATCTATACTATGATAAGACAGATAAAGCTTTGAGGGCTTAGGATCGAGCTACTAGTTTCCTCCAAATCCTATCTGGGATCATTATTGCACACGCTGTTCTATCTCAAAACGCTCGATCCCTAAGCCTAATGATGGATAGGAAAAAAGATCTGCTATAATCTACTATAAAATTGAAAATAGAATCGAAAGTAATATATTGATCTTAATAGTTGAAAGCCCCTACATTTTAGGGAGCAAGGAGATCAGATTCCCGCGAAAATCTTGGGAGATCTATTAGATAGCTAGATCCAAGTTATATACTAGATCATGAAGATGATAAAGTTAAGAAAGGTAAAGTAAAATTATGAAGTATGAAGATAAGAGAATACTTGTACTTTCTTGTAAGTAAGCTCCTTTTATATTAGTTTCTAGCCTCTATATATTGACGGAGGCTAGGTTTTACAATGAGGAATGAAGATAGCAGGAAGGACTTCAGACAGATCTTGAAGATGTATAGGAATCCTTCGATAGCTATGGCCCTAAGGAGGAAGATCCAGGATCTTGCCGAGAAGATTGGAGAGGATATACTTATAGTGCATGTATGCGGGTCACATGAATGGACAATGACTCATTATGGCATAAGGGAGCTCCTCCCAGAGAACGTGGATCTGAGAGCCGGTCCTGGCTGCCCTGTATGCATAACCCCAGCATCTGACATAGATGCAGCTGTAAAGCTAGCCCTAGACGGTGTTACTGTAGCTACCTATGGGGATATGGCTAGGGCTAAGGGCTCAAGTATTTCTCTTGAGGAAGCCAAGGCGCTTGGGGCAGATGTAAGGATAGTATTCGGGGTTCAAGACGCCATTGAAATGGCTAAGAAAAAACTGGGAAAGGAGTTTCTCTTTTTTGCTGTGGGAATGGATACTACGGCGCCAGCTACTGCTTATGAGATCCTTAAGGGGCCTCCCAAGAATCTTAGCTTCCTCCCCACATACAGATATACCCCAGCGATCCAGGGAAACATTATGGAGTCTAACTTGCTTGGTGAGGATGCATTCATAGGGGCTGGGTATATCTAGATCTAGAGCCTTCTAAGGAGTTCTACAAGCTTCTAGCTAGGGGTTTTAAGCCAGCCCCTTATGTCTAGAAGGGCTTCGTGGTTCTAGGCGTAGCCTCAGAGAGGAGCCCCTTTCCGCTGGGCTCCACAGCCGCCCATGAGCCCATAGAGATCCATAGGTCTCTGTGGGGGAGGTGGAAGTCCCCCGATGCCACAGGATCAAAACCCTGTGGATCAAAAAGCAAAACAATCCAAAACAAATAAATATCAGTGATAATCAATGATCATCGGGGGACAAGCGGCATCCTCAAACACCATGAGTTTTCCAAACCCCCTAACCCTTAAAGCTCTCATGGAGAGATGCCCTAATATATTCACAACTAGTAGATATATAAATTCATCATATTATAGATTTAACTGGTTATGTATGATATTTATATTTTTTAATTATCAGCGGAGGTTCATTAGATCACCTCTCACCGAGCGACAGCTCATCATCTTTAACACATATCATGTCCCTATATTCTAGCAGGATAGCTTTTTGTTCTACTACATTAATACTTAATGAGCTTATAATTTTCTGAGTGGTTTGAAAGTAGCTTGAAGAGGGCTATTACCCCAATCTTATTTGGAGTATAGTGTTGAGGAATTAGATCAGGATCTATTAGCTCTGACCTCCTCTTCCGCCCTCAGGTCCTCATTGATCTTTTGATCATCATCTCTTTCAGGCGGTTCATCAGCTCCCCTATCTATTCGGGTTTACATCTGTCATCTGGGGGGCAGCAAGGGGGCAGAGCTTCCCCAGATATGCCTAGGATCTTTAATGCCCTCTTCCCCAGTGTTTAGCTTTTCGACAACTTCTCTATCTGCTTCGAAACTGCATCTAGGGCATCAAAGCCTTCTACATCCCTTTTCAATAATC
>JAVVGE010000055.1:0-14194 GCA_032249255.1 Desulfurococcales archaeon
CTCTGACCACCCCCACTGCCCTCAAACGACAGATGTAAACCCGAATAGATGGGGGGAACCGATGAACCGCCCAGAGGGAACCCTCGCCCTTTAGGGCGGGGAGGAGGTCAGCCAGGGGTAGTTTCTCCTAATAGATGATAGCCTCGGGGCTTCCGGCTCTATTATTCCTGAGTCAGAGACTATGGTTTCTACTAGGGAGTTAACCCTTATAAACCTCGCGCCGGAGGCAACTGCTATGGAGTAGGCCTCTCTAGCGGAATTTCTCAGCATATTCACCCCAACCTCTATCGAGGCTGTCTTGACTATGCTTCTTACTACTATGCTCATAAATGATATAGCCAGAGGGTCCAGAACCCTCTTTCTATAGGGATGATCTCCATAGTTCTCAATCATCACTGCATCGTATCCCAGATGCTCCAGAAGCCTGGCCTCGGAAACAGCCCTGCCTATGATCTCCTCTAAATCATGCTCAGCCTTAGAATCTATATAGGGAAGTCTTGGAAGATGGATCGTGCCTATCACTAGATATCCAGCCACTTCCACCCCTAGCTAGCTATGCATAGAAGAGAAGATAATAATAGGGTTCTCTATCCTTATAATCTATACAATCTATACAACACTTCGAGGATCTTGCCATCTAGATGAATTAGTCTAAAAAGGCATCTCCATAGAGCTTTCCTTATTTCATATTATTATAGTTAATTCATAGATAGCCTAGGAGTTTTCCGAGCTCATTTCCAAGGAATGCCGAGTGTTTCTCCAGATCCTTCCTAGCTGCCGCGATCAATCCTCTAAGATGATCACTTTCAGTCTCGATCTCGGCGGTTTTTAGTCTCACTATGGCATAGGTAAGGGCTTCGTTGGCCTCTAAAAGGGATAGTGCCTCTCTGGAAATGCTCTGATACTTCTTAACCAACTCGCTCACAACACACTCTAGGTGTGCGAAGCCCAGGTTCTTGATCACGAGGAATCTCTGACCTTCTATAACCTGCTCTCCGCATATCCCGCACTTCCAGATCTTGTACTTGCTCATCTGACTAACCCCATACGTTCATCCTACTAATCCTTATATTTCTATATTAGGTGATATATTCATGGAATACGGCATATAGGTTGAACCCGTACCTGAGGATTACACAAGCATGGAAACCTCGATATGCGGTGCAAGGCATAAGAATGGGAGGATATATAGAGGGCTATATATATGCAGGAAGACTGGGAAGAAGATCGATGCAGATATTAATGCTGCTCTGAACATAGCAAGGAGACTAGGATGCAAGATAAAAATAACAAAGAAGATTAAGAGCTTGGTAACGCATAGCGGTGTTAAGCCATTAAACCCTCTCCAGGGGCTAACACCCGAGACCCAGAGGTTCGAAACCCCGCCCTGAAGGGCGGGGAGAAGGTCATGCTGAAATAAAAATATATATTTCTAGAGCCATATATATATTTAGAGTGATGTTTTTATGTCTATAAGTGGTTCTGAATTAGATTATATGGAGAGAAGGGCCCTTAATAATATATATAGTGCTATAAATGAGTTATCAGAGGTTCTCGGAGTCTCTGAAGATATAGTTACAAAGGCTAGGGAGATAGCTGTTAAATGCGTTGAAAAGGGTGTTCAGAGAGGTAGATCCTATAGATGTGTTGCGCTATCGATTATATATGCAGCATCAAGAATCGTTGGGAAGCCGCTGCCTATAAAACAGATTTCTCTAACCGCAGGGATCCCTTTCTCAGATCTCAAGTCCTGCTATAACTCGCTTCTGAGGGCTATGTGGAAGGATCTCAGAGACCTGAGACCCCCTGACCCCGGTGACTACTTGGAGTCGATAGCGAGAAGGACTGGAGTGAATGACGCGATAATTTCAGAAGCTAAGAAGATCCTGGACGCCGTTAGAGGAAAAATAGTCTTTGTCGGCAAGGATCCCACGACATATGCTGCAGCAGCAATATACATAGCATCTAAGAAATTAAGGAAACCCGTGAGCAAGACTAGAGTTGCCATAGCAGCAGGAGTTACAGAGGTAAGCGTGAGAAACAGAATAAGGGAACTAGCTGAAAAGCTCGGCATAGAGCTTGAAGAGATGATCCAGAAGCCTAGAGTTAGTAGAAGAGGTCTGAAAAAAAAAACCAGATCTGGGACTAATTAAGCTTCGTAATTCCTTAGCATCATTAATACTTTGATCTATGAAACTTCTTAAACCTACAAGATATAAGGACAAAGATTATAAGCTCCACATCCTAGGAAGAACCCAGAAACTGTTTCGGGTTTCATTGTCCTGGGTTGCCAGTACTTATGGTAGATCCTAGGAACACCTCTAAGATCTGCTCAATACATAATGCTGTAATAGAGTATGAAGAAGATAGGATAGGTGTTTGCAGCAAAGAGGGCGAGAAGTGACATAGGGAGGTAGCAGCATTGATAAATATTTATTTAAGGGGCCCCGAGACTCTTTATAAGGCATTGCCAGAAGGGCCTCGAGATTTCAATCTTAGCCCTAGAGTAAGACTACAATGCTGCTGGGCTTAACAACCATCAGTAAGCCCATAGAGATCTAAGGATCTCTGTGGAGGTGAGATCCTCGATGACCACAGGGAAACCATAGAAACCCTGTGGATCAAGAGGCACAGCAATCTCGAAACAAATTAATATCAGTGATAATCAATGCTCATCGAGGGAAAGCGAGTAGTTTAGAGATTATATATTTTATGCAATGCGTTTCTTGATTCTAGAAACACTTGGATCTATATTCTTCTATAAGATTCCTTTCAACAACTTCTCCCCCTGGTGATCTCTCGTAGAAGACTCTCCCAGGGATTCTATATTTTTTAACCTCCTTTCTCATCCAGCATGCTATATCGAGCCCGGCCTTAAGGCATGTCTCGCCTAGAAAGGTTTCTTCATCCCAACAGTATTCTATCGGTACTTGGGGTAGCAGTATCCCGGATCCATATATACTTTCAATATATAGAGCATCTCTTCCTATAGTGATGTCTCTGGGCCCGCTGATCTCTATTTTCGGCCCTAGCACAGCTATCTCTATGGTTATGGAATCTAGTTCCTCTTTTGAGAGGGGTTCGAACCTTGGATCCTTGAAGGCAGATGCTATAGCAGACTCAACCACAGCCCTAGCCAGCTCTAGATGGTGGGCTGTAAATCCTATGCACCCTCTCAAGGCTCTGCTAGAACCGCTAACCTTCTCAAGGGTTACGAAGACCGCTGCCCTCTTACCCATCCTAGGATCTATCTTTAATAGCTCTCCATAGTCTATCGGTACATCATCCTCATACTCCATGTAAAGCTCTATAGACTTTCTAGCCAGCTTAACAAGCATTGCCATGAGGCTATTATCTATCTCCTCCACAGATAATATATCAGCCATACATACCCCATAGTAGAATAAAGAGAATTACATTAATAAACATTTTAGCCAGGCTAGCCCGTTAAAACTAATTAGGCTAATCCGTCTCTCAACGCTACGACCCCCGCCCCTCTAGGGTGGGGTTTCTATGCTGGAGTCTCGGGTGTTAGCCCTCTGGAGAGGGATTAATGGCTTGACACCGCTATGCGTTACCAGGTAGCTCTCTATCTTCCTCGAAATCT
This sequence comes from Desulfurococcales archaeon, assembly GCA_032249255.1. Lineage (GTDB taxonomy): Archaea > Thermoproteota > Thermoprotei_A > Sulfolobales > AG1 > AG1. Next base: position 3,608 of record JAVVGE010000055.1, read on the forward strand.
CTATTTTATAGCCTAGTCTCCTTGCTATGTTCAGAGCAGCATTAATATCTGCATCGATCTTCTTCCCAGTCTTCCTGCATATATATAGCCCTCTATATATCCTCCCATTCTTATGCCTTGCACCGCATATCGAGGTTTCCATGCTTGTGTAATCCTCAGGTACGGGTTCAACCTATATGCCGTATTCCATGAATATATCCACGATCCAAAGAACTATCTTTCTATACCACCATATATTCGTGTTATACTCATTTCCATTATCTTGTGGAAGCATGTATGGATAGCCTATGTACAGCTTCCTAACTCCTCTTCTATATAGCTCATCTGCTAGGAATCTGATAGCTGTTATGTAGAGATGCCTAAGCCTCTCATCCCTTTTATAAATGGCATCTAGATATTTCTCATGATAGTAGATCCATGTTGGTATGCCAAGCCTCCTAAGCATATCTCTAACAGCTTGATATGTAGCAATTTCTCTTTTCCACCAGTAGTATTCAGACTTGATAGATCCTCCTTTGACAAGCAATGCTGATCCGTCTGTAGTTACCACAGCGAATAGATTGTTAAGACCCATATTGATGAAAGCCTCCTTATCCCCTATGGGGTCTCTCTGCTTAATACTCCTAGGTTTAATAATCCTACCCTTTTTACCCTTGTAGTTGGGCTTTATATAGCCCTTCGGATTGGAGCTATGTGGTTCTCTTCCAACCTCTATTGGCACTAGTGTGGACCATCTGCTAGCCTCATATATTAATTTCAAGCCTTCCTTGTTTTCCTTCCCACCTGATCCTGCCAGCATATTTTATCCTTAGACTGAAATCTAGTAGAACAAGGTAGCCTTCACCCTCGTTTATAGGCTCTAGGTAGTATCTATCGCTTCTTATGTGTATCTCCTTTCCTTCCAATAGCCTGGAGGAGAGACCCTCCTAATGTGGGGCGGTAACCTACCCTGTTTCCTCAGATCCAGTTGCTCGTAGAATACTTTCCAAGCCTCATCGTTCTTCTGTATAACGGCCTGAGCATTAACGCCTAGAACCTCATTATACCTGTAGTAGTACTTGCTGTTAATCTCATAGTACTTCTTTTTTGTTAGCCCACCATTGAAGAATGCCTGCCTCTTCTCATAATTAAGCTCATTGAATAGCCTAGCACATGTCAGACCAATACCCATGAGGCTCCCATGCTCACTCTCTGTAGGCAGTAGCCTCAGCCTAACAGTTCTCGGTTTTCGCCAAGCCTCTCCTCGATCTCCTCTCTTAGGCTTGGAGGGGGGTCGGGGTGCCATCCACGGGTATAGATCGGGGAGTCGTCTCCCTTTGTGTCATCCTTCTAGCACATTCACCCATGGAGGACACCCCGACCCTAGTACAAGTATAACATATAACATAGGAGATTTAAAAACACAATGCTCCAAAGCCCTACCCCGCCTTTAAAGGCGAGGTTTGCTAAGCTTTAATATCACGATGCTTTGCATTAAAGAGCATCGAGATCCCACTAACCTAGTTTATCGAGATCCATTGCAATTATATGATGGGTGAGGATTTCTATAGAGACATTGGTAAATATTAGAAAAATAGTTTGTGATGTTCTCATGACAAGGTGTTTAGGGATCTATACGTATGTAAGCCATTCTCTATATTTATCGAGCTTTCCCCTCACTATGTCTTCGTACATGGATTGAAGCTTTCTAGTTAGGGGCCCAGGCTTCCCAATCCCTATTCTTATACCGTCCACCTCCACTATAGGTGTTATCTCTGCAGCGGTCCCTGTGAAGAAGGCCTCGTCAGCTGTTAGAAGCTCTCCCAGAGCTATATCTCTCTCCATCACTTCGACTTCTAACTCACTCTCAAGAATCTTCATCACCGTCTCTCTAGTGACTCCTGGGAGGACCGATGCATATAACGGGGGTGTATATACATTTCCATTCTTAACAATAAATATGTTCTCTCCAGGCCCCTCGCTCACGAACCCCCGTGTATCTAGCATAACTGCCTCGTCAAACCCTTTTATATCGGCATCGGACGCTGCTAAATAGCTATTCAGGTACTGCCCAATTGCTTTTGCATTCAGCGGCAGCGCATTAGGCGGGATCCTCCTCCAAGGGCTGACAGTAACTCTAGCACCCTCATAATAGGCCTTGCCTAGATACTTGCCCCAACTTATTAGGCCAATCGCTACCGATGCTCTCCTAGTTGTTGGCTTAACCCCAAGCTTCTTAATATTTATAAATGCTATAGGCCTTATATAACACTCATCGAACCCGCTCCTCTTAACAAGCTCTCTAATAGCGTCTATCAGCTCCTCTTCTGAGTATGGTATCTCAAGCTTATAGATCTTAGCTGAATCGAAGAACCTCCTTATATGCTCCCTAAGCCTGAAAATAGCTGTTCTCCCATCATATGTTCTGTAAGCCCTGATACCCTCGAAAACGCCGACACCATAGTGCAGTGAATAGGTCATCACATGGATCTTTGCCTCTTCAAAGGGAATGAATCTCCCATCAAACCACATGAGGGGAGACCATTCAGACAATACGTTCCCTAGAACTATGTGTATCGAGTCTAAAAAGCTCATAGCAAGTGAGTTGGAAAAATTAATATCTGGATAAAAAATACCTAATGTTATATTGCCATACCATATCCATGACATCTCCCCACCCTGATGGGCGGGGTTTCCTATTGCCTGGTCTCAGGTGTTAGCCCTCTGGTGAGGGACTAATGGCTTTACACCATTGTGCATTGTAGTCCATCGTATCTGGCTCCACTAGCTTTCTTATACCCCCTTGGCTTACTTTATAGTAGGAGTAGATTCTTGTCCTATGATAGAGAAGCGCCTTTGACAGAGCATCTCGAGGAGCTCAGATCGAGGCTATTCAAGGTCTTAATAGCCCTTGGAATCGCTGTAGCTATATATATAGCCCCTCTAAATATCGCTGAGATGATGGGGGGTAGCGAAGGTATTGTGGGGATTATTGTTAACGCTATCAAGGATCCCAGCCTAATTTTTTCAGCTAATTTTTCTGGAGGTGGGGGCTACGAGAGTCTATCGACTCTATTTATAAAATATAGTAGGCAGTATATCCTACCACCTGATGCTAGGCTCATAGCAGGTTCTGTGGGGTCTGTTTTCACCACCATATTACAGGTTTCTCTTATCCTTGCGCTGATCACTGTGCTCCCCTACATCATATACCAGGTCGTTGCATTTGTGTGGCCGGGTCTATATGAGCATGAGAAGAGGGTGGTTAAGAAATACATAGCTCTCTCGTCTCTCTACATAGCTGGTGGCATGCTAGCGGGCTTCTACATAACGGCATATACTGTTATAAGGGCTGGGCTATACTGGAGTGCGGCTGCGGGTGCAGAGCCCTGGATAACTCTTCAGGGATTTGTGAGCGATCTGCTTACTGCTATGATGGGAACTGTAGCTATCTTCATAGTACCAGTGATTCTCTTGATGGGGACCGAGCTAGGTTTTATAGACCCCGACTCAGAGATCTTTAGAAATAAGAAGCTAATATATGCCCTGGCATGGGTAATAATAGCGTTTTTCTTCCCAGATCTGACGACAATCATACTCCTCCTACTATTTGTAGCTGTTTATGAGCCTAGTTTTAGGTATATGAAGAGGATAAAGAGGAGAAGATCCTCTGGCAAGGGTTAGGCTCAATACCTAGGCTGACCTCCTCCCCGCTCTGAAGGGCGGGGCTTTCAGCTGTAAGAGGTTCTCGATCTTCAGCATATATGTGTCCTCTGGATAGATTTATTCCTCTATGTAGATGATATGTGGGGGCGTCATGTCAATAGTTGAGGACTATGGGAGGCTCCTTGAGAGAGCTTACTCGAGACTCCAGCTGGGTAGGGAGGCGAAGCCCATAGATCTTCCAGATCTCGATGTGGACTATGTGGGGAATAAAACAGTTGTTAAGAATCTGCAGCAAATCTCCCAGAGGATCAATAGGAACCCGAGGATAATAGCTAGGTACCTTCTAAAGGGCTCGGCACTCTCAGGGGCTATAAACCCCTCCGGGGCTCTTGAGATCTATGGAAAGGTCTCTAAGAGAAGTCTCCAAGATCTATATAGGAGGTTCATACAGACATATGTTAGATGCCCAACATGCGGTTCAATAGATACCGACATGAGTAAGAAGGGAAAGATATGGATTATAAAGTGCTTAGCATGTGGAGCAGAATCAACTGTTGAGGCGATATAGGGTTGGCTGGTCTATTTAGAGTTAAGATCTTCGAGGTAGCTGGAGAAGTAATAGTAAGCGTGTGTGATGAGGAGCTGTTAGGTGAAACAATAGTCGATCCTGAGAGGGGTGTAAGGATAAGAGTGGACGAGCCGTTTTACGGGGGAGAGTTGATGGATCTGGAGGAGGCTATGGATATAATAGCGAGCTCCACCCAGGCTAACCTCATGGGCAACAGGATAGTGGAGGCAGCAGCCGAAAGGGGTCTCGTGGCGAGAGAAGGTATTATCGAGTTTGGCGGCGTTAAACATGCTCAAGTGGTGATCTACCAGGGTTATTAGTTTTCAGCCTCCTCTAGATCTCGTTGGAAGAAACATATCGAGATGAATATCTATAGTATCATAGTCATTTTGAAGAAAAGGATCCTAGCATATAGAAAGATCATTAGATCTTCGATGCTTTTACAACTGAAAGCCACGCCCTTCAGGGCGGGTATGTTTTATTAGCTTTCTAATCATAGTATTTTGGAACCTGGAGCCTGGGATGATGGACTCCTAGGGAAGTTCTGGCCACCCGGCTGCCTCCCAGATAACAGATGTAGCCCCGAATAGATGGGGGGCTGATGATCCGCCTGAAAGGGATGATGATAAAAAGATCAATGACGACCTGAGGGCGAAGAGGAGGCCAGCCTGGCTTATATTCCTCATAGTTAATTAATGATGCGGGATCTTATATAGGACATCCAGTGACCGCAGTCGTCATCCTGAATAAGAACAATGCTGAAGGCCTCGAAAAGACCCTTAATAGCCTCTACAAGCAGAGCTGCCCTCCATGTGTGTGTTTTGATATATATATAGTAGATGGGGGGAGTGCCGATAAATCTTTCTCGGTAGCCTTCGATGCAGGTTCTAGAATACCCTGCATATACTGGCTTGAGCAGAGGGTTAAGAGGGGGACCGGCCCTGCCAGGATAGAGATTATAGAGGTTCTCAAGTCCATGGGGTATAGATATGTTGTGTGGGGTGATTCTGAGAACATATATTCTAGGGACTATGTAGATCGTTTGCTCAGGATGCTTGAGAAGGGGTGTGATGTTGCATCAGGAAGATCTGTTATCCTTAATCGAAGCATGTGGGCGGAAGCGTTCTACTGGTACCACTCATTCCACAACATCTTTCCCAGGTTTGTTGGGTCTAAGCATGCTCCAGGCAATAATATGGCTATAAGGATAGAGGTATATAACTACGCTTCTTACCCCCCATCAAAGAGATCTGATGACTACATATTCACATTCCAGCTTATTAGAAGATCTAGAGAGGGGGTTTTTAGCCCTAGATACTGCATCGATGAAGACGCGATAGTATATATAGACATGCCTAGGGATTTCAGAGGCGTCATAGCCTGGCAGAGATCTAGGGTTGAGGGCCTTGTCCATGGATCAATATATATAGGCCTCCCAATCCCGCCAGATCTTATTAGCTGGAGCGCCCCCCTAGCCCTCCTAATAACGATCTTAGCGATCACAATCATATATTCAAACCCGCTACCCCTAATACCGCCACTAGCATCAATGATAGCCATAGCAACATATCTCCAAACCAATTCTCGAAGACACCTAGATAGAGCATCAAACATAACAGGAATCCTAGCCCTACTAGGAATAATCCTCCACGCATTCTTTACATCAATATATAGCCTTAAAGAACTGGCAAAGATACACCTAGTCCTAGGACGTAGAAACCTAATAGAAGAAATGAGACACTTGGAGGAACTTTCAAAAAGAACCTCACTCGAGGAAATAATCCCTCTGAGGCCGGGACCCAAGGCTTGACAAATGCTTTGTTATCATTCATAATGATCTAGGGATGCTATACCAAAGATAATGATACCAAGAACTTGAGGGTTTCTCTCCCATGATTATGTCGGTTTTGATGTGGGTTCGCTAGCTTCATCCACACTGTATGAGCCCGTCGAGCCCGGAACTGTGAGCCTCCCACCAAGGATCAGGGGCTCGAAAGCTCGAAAGGGCATTGCTTCCCAAGGTCTCTGCACGCCTAGACCCAGCATAGGTTATCTCTTCATCATAAAAATAGCTAGGGATTAGATGTTTATAAGCTTAAGCCTAACATTTCTTCTATATATATCAAGTATTGTAATTTACTATTTGGGTGTTTGGTACGCTGTACAATGTCTAATATCACATGGAAATCTAGATACCTTGCCTATTTAGGCGGTAATATATCTTTACTTTAGCCCCTGTAGGGGTGTTTTTGAATGAAGGGTGTGAGTAGCCAGAGTGGCTGTGAAGCCCTTTCCTCCACTCCTAGCAATGGCTAGAGGCATGATGGGATGGTAAGGCAGGAAGCCTTGGAAGAAAGCTTACACGATATCTAATCTCGTAATAGCTATGATATATTTACTGTATATTTTCTTGTACATATGGTGGTGACCATTTCCTCAGATAGAGAGAGATTGATAGGTGATGCGCATAGATACATGATCTTGAATATTGTTGATGAGGTAGATCCCGTAGTAGTTCAGGAAGCTAGGGGAGATATAATAAGGGATGTAGATGGTAGGGAATATATAGATGCTTTCTCGGGGATCTCTGTGATGAATATAGGTCATGGTAGGGAGGAGGTGATTTCATATGCCTTTGAGCAGGCTAGGAGATTTGTGCATGTATCCTCGTATTACTACTACGTGCCAGTTGTTATCCAGCTCGCTAAGATGCTTGCTAGCATCATGCCGAGTAGGAGGCTTTCCAAGGTCTTCCTCTCGAATAGTGGGGCTGAGGCCAATGAGTGTGCTCTAAAGCTCGCTAGGAAATATACTAAGAAATACGAGGTGATAGCTCTAGCACCCTCATTCCATGGAAGGACCTTGGGGACTATGAGCATCACAGGCCACGGATCTAGGAAGAAGGGCTTCGGACCCTTACTCCCTGGAGTGATATTTGTTCCCGCACCCTATTGCTACAGATCCCCATTCGGAGGTGATGAGGAAGAATGTGGGAAGATCTATGCGGAGATGGCAAAGAGCATTGTGAGGGAAGCATCTACGGGACAGGTGTCGGCACTCATAGTGGAGCCTGTTCTAGGCGAGGCGGGGATTATACCGCTACCCAGGAACTATCTTAAGATCCTCAGGGAGGAGCTCATAGATCCTCAGGGAGCGCTGCTCATCGTAGATGAGGTCCAAACAGGCTTTGGAAGAACTGGCAAAATGTTCGGGATTGAGCACTACGGCGTGGAGCCTGACATAGTTACGCTGGCCAAGGCGATAGCAGGGGGCTTCCCACTGGGTGCCTGCGTCACGAGCGAGGAGATAGCTTCCTCCTTCGAGCCAGGGGATCATTTCTCAACATTTGGTGGGAACCCTGTGTCAGCCGCAGCGGCGATCAAAACGATAGAGATTATAGAGAGGGAGAGGCTTCATGAACAGGCTTCTAGGAAGGGTGGGTATGCTATGAAGAGATTGAGGGAGATCCAGGAGAAGCACCCCTTAATAGGGGATGTGAGGGGCATGGGCCTCATGATAGGTGTGGAACTGGTGAAAGATCCCGAGAAAACCCCTGCACAGAAGGAAGCTAAAATTGTTAAGCATGTTGCAAGGGAATTAGGGGTGCTAGTGGGTAGAGGCGGGATCTATGGGAACGTTATAAGGATACAGCCCCCGCTAATAATATCACAGGAGCATCTAGAGAGAGTTATAGATGCGCTTGAGAGGGCTATTGAAAGGGCGGAAAAGGGATGAACAAGGATCTTAGCGATAATATCTATAAGGATCTCCCTTTTTGAGGAAATCTGGTGCGGGGGGTGGGATTTGAACCCACGCAGGCCTACGCCATCGGGTCCTAAGCCCGACCCCTTTGACCTGGCTCGGGCACCCCCGCCCATAGATATATCTATATATCGAGCTTATAGAGCTTATGCCACTAGCTCCATTAAATCTATTATAGCTCCCACTCCAATCCCCTAGAACCGTGAAGAGCATTTCCCCATTACATATCGTTTCTCAGTAGACAGTGCTTCATAGCCCTTGTATTCAATGGTTTCGAGACTCTTCACTATCTACTTCTCAGCGGTCTCCCTAAGCCCGCTCACTACAGCGGCTCAGCTCCTGTTGCCAGAGACTTCAAAGCCCTACGGATCTCGGGGGCCGGGGTCACGATAAAATCATGAGCTCCAGATTTATAAATATCTTTGGGACTCAAACACCAATAAACATAAACTAAACTTTCATTCTAATAATTAGTTGATAATAAGCTGATATAAAAATATTCCAATTTAATGTAAAAATACAGCTCATAAATCTGGATCTTCCCTGCTTTTAGGACGAGGCTTTTTATAATAATGATTGATATGACTAGGTGACAAAAAGCTCCTGTCTAGGGCTATGGGTCTGGGGCTATTTCGGGTTTCCTGATAATTAGCTTATTAATTGTCTACCTAGTACCTCATGCTTATAAACCCACTGTCCTTAACTATGCTAGATGATGGGGCGATATTCTTGTGTACTTTGTATGTAGAGTCTCTTGATATATAATGATTGAAGCTTATGATGCTGGGGGTATAGATATAATAATCTGCTATGGAATTGAAAATGGAATTCAAAGGTGTGAGGTTTGTATCAAACGCTGAGATCTACTGAGAGGCTGGCATCGCTATTCTTGATTGCTGCTATATTCATATCAACAGGATCCTTCCCCACGATCCTTCTAGACTTCGCCGGCTATGCCCGTTTCCTGATAGTTGCAGGGGTTTTCCTAATACTGCTCTCGCTATCCATGATGGGCTATGCCATCTATACCCTGAACAAGATTATGGGCTCGGAGATCCGTGTTGGAGGCGATATAGGCTTTGAGGGGGAGGAGCTGGAGGTTAGCTATAGCATATGTAGTAGAAGCCTCTATCCTCTTCTATTTATTGAGCTTATGCTAAGATATCCAGACCACCTGAGACTGGTTAGGGGGTCTGGGAGAGCTCTCATTGCGATACCCCCTAGAGGCTGTGTAGTATATAGAGCATGGTTCGAGGGTAGGGTTGGCAGGCATATTATAGGTCCTCTAAGGGCAGTTGTGAGAGACCCTCTAGGACTGTTCAGAAGTGATGAGATAGAGATAGGTGGGTTGGCGGAGCTGAGGGTTTTTCCTAGATATGTTGCTACGAGCTATAGGAAGAGCAGAGCTCTTTCTAGAGCCATTGGGATCATGAGATCAAGGGTTGCTGGGGGCGGCGCGGAATTCCTAAGCGTGCGGGAATATAGAGAGGGCGACGAGCCCAGGAGGGTTGTGTGGAGGCACACAGCTAGGTGGGGGAAGCTAATAGTGAAGGAGACAGAGAAGGAGGTCTCGGCTGGTATAGTATATATAGTCCCTATAGATGAGAGGGCCTTCAAAGGCCCTTACAGAGAGACACCATTCGAGATATCATCTAGGATCATCGCGACCCTCGCAAGGATCTCCTCCCATAGGGGGGATAGAATAGCCCTGATAGCGTTTGGCAAGGGGCTTCTAGATATTGTAACACCTGCGAGGGGTGTTGAGGGATATAGAGGGGTGGTATCAGCATTATCAAGAATAGAGTTTACCCGTGAGAGGGAACAACCTGGTGAAGAGGATTATTTGAAGCTCTTAAAATCGATCGCAAGGCATATAGGTGGAGGAAGCATCGTCCTACTCTTCCTATATCCAGCAATGGATCCGAAGCACGCCTCCAGGTTAGCCGAGATCGTCAGCAAGTTAGTAGCGACCTCTGGAGGATCTATATATGCGGTGATCCCCACTCCAGATGCTGAGACACTCTCAAAAAAAGATCTCGCATCTAAGCTTGAAACCCTTAACATGATCAGAGGTAGCCACGAGATCACAAGATCACTGCTTAAAAGAGGCATCTCAGCAACACCTGTATCCCACAGAAACATCTCCAAGCTCGCCACAATGATCGAACTCTCTACGGTATAAACAAGAAGACCTTACCCCGCCATTTAGACTGTTTCAGTGTTCATATCATTTGTAGTGTTTGCATTTATTGATATCTAAGCCCTTAACACTATGAGCTCCCTTTCAATTCTATAGTAGATCATCATGGCAAAATTCGATACAAATAGAGTGACAGTAATAATAGCTTTCAATTCTATAGTAGATCATCCGATCCGTGTTGCTTTTTGCCTGTTCAGTTCTATAGTAGATCATTTGGGGGCTTTGTCTCTTTTTCGCCATCCCCCATATATTATATGGTTTTCTGGTATTTTAGCTTTGATCTTCGTATTGATCCTTATATACCTCTATACCTCAAAGCGATGATCTACTATAGAATTGAAAGCTCCTCAAGAACCTTTTTAACAGCCTCCCTATGTAATGGGGTTTGCCAGGCTACATATTTGCCTATTCC
>JAVVGE010000056.1:0-14084 GCA_032249255.1 Desulfurococcales archaeon
ACACAATACCAAACAAGATCTCAGAAAATATAGAAGAAACCGCACAAACCTAATATATCAAAGATTGTCCGATAATAGATAGAGTAAAAATATTTTTATATAAACTCATGAAATGTAATAAAAGGCTATATATATTTTCCTGTATCATAAATGATAGAACATATATCTACCTAAATCGTTTGGGATTTTTTACCCCTAAATCATAATAATATTATAGGGGCCCAGTCCCTGGGGAACCCCACCCCCGATGACAATCACCCATCGGTTGCCTGGGGCTGGGCCCTCCCCACTAACCCATCTCTATCACTAAAATAAGCTAAATACCTATGAAACCGTGATACCCAAAAGATCTTTCTGAACGTAGAGAGCATCTTAAGTAGATGTTAAGCGTTAAGAGGCTACGCGATGAATCTATATGACCCCTCCCCGCCCTGAAGGATGGGGGTTCTCTCCGGCGGCTCATAGAACCTAGAAGCTAATAAAAACAATCCCCGCCCCCTGGAAGGAGCGAGACTTTCAGCTGTAGTGCTATGACGATAGCTCTCGAGAGATGCTTATCTGCTGGCCCGTTATGTTGTGGGTATAGAGCAGCTGTGGATGAGAGCATTATTAAATTGAGAGCTGAGAGTTAAATGCAGACAGTGCTTGGTTTGGATGAGCTGGGGGCGTTGTTAGAGCTGTCGCTATTTCTAGCAGTTCTATGATCTAGAGATTCTGCTGAGAGGTAGTTCCTCGAATTAGATCATGGGGAAATCTATAAATAATAGTTATGTGGAAATATTAAGGGTAGGTATCACGATGGGCAGGGTTGGGAGGCTCTATAAGCTCAGGGTTCCTGTGATTATGGGTAGGAGAGTTGGGAGGCTCTATAAGCTCAGGGTGTCTAGGGATGGCGATAAGGATCCGTGTAGCCATTAGGAGCACCTATGATCCTTCGAAGAGCGTGGCGTCAGTGGCCCTAGTTAATAGCGGTTTTGAGGCCGATACCCCACAGATCCTAGTGCCGATCAAGCTCGCAAGAGAGCTAGGTCTCCACGAACGCATGCTCGAAGCCCGCATAGAGGGCTACGGAACAGTTGCAGGCCCGATAAGGATCTATGTTCTCCCATCATCAACCCGGGTTAAGATCCTCGAGCCAGATCTCCAGAGCCCCGAGGTAGTGTGCGACACCCTGATCTCCGACACAGAAACCGAGGTCCTAATAAGCGACTACCTAGCAGGAGAGCTGGGCATAGTTGCCGAGGACCTTCGCAAAGGCCTGTGGAGGGTGAGGGAAGACCCTCCCGAGAAGCTTAGGAGAAGCTACGCCCCCCAGCACTGGATCTGATGAAAGCGCTAGGACACACTATCTAGCTGGAGAAGAGGGCAGGCCTCATACCACCCTATCAATATACAGAGACACGCTAAGCCTCTCAACACCAGATCCGCTCGTCCCTCGATAGCTGCAGGGATGCTCTAAAATCCCTGTGGATCAAGGGGTAAAGCAATCCAAAACAAAAGAGTGAGGACATTGGTTTCGTGTTCTCTTATATAAGATATAAGCTACTTAAATACGTTTATATAGAGCTGGGATGAACACCTGCCCTAAGAGAATGATCAACGGTCCGTGTGGCGGGTATAGGGGTACAATATGTGAGGATGATAGGTTGAAATGTGTGTGGATCCTTGCTTACTATTCAGCCATGGAGAGAGGGTCTCTGGGTAAAATGTTCCAGTTAAAGCTAGATCCTGGTTTCAGAGTTTCTAGGTATAGGCCTGTTGTTAAGAGATCTAGGGGGGTTGTCGATAGAATATTATCGGGTAGGACTGCTATTATATATGAATATACGCCTAAGCCCTATGCTAGCCCTGAAAATGTGGTCAGAGAGCTTGGGGAAATCGTTAATATCTACCATGGTGTGGATTTCGTCGATAATCCTGGGGGCTACCCGATACCGAGCTCCTTACCCTATGCTGCTTTGGTCAAGAATATCTATAGGTCTCTGCATGTGAGTATCCAGATAACGGCAAGGAATAAGGATAGGAACCAGGTTGTTTCAGACGTGTTGGCAGCATCTCTCGCGGGATTAGACGCTATTGTAGCTACGACTGGGGATCTACAGGCCGGTGAGAGGGGTGTCTGGGATCTTGATGCCTCCAGGATAATATATCTCGCGAGGCTTGTACTAGATCTCGGCATAGATCATATGGGTAGAAGAGTTGGGATCGGGGGTGAGGGGGTGATTATTGCGGCATCTATAAATGCTAATGCTGAGCCTCTAGAGCCTGAGATCCTCAAGATCAGAGTTAAGATGGATGCGGGTGCAGAGCTATTCATAACTCAGCCTGTTTTCGATGTAAATAGATTCAGGTTCTATCAGAAGCTTTTAGGTGAAAAACTAGGAAATAGTGCTGAAATCCCCACGATGGTCGGGATCATACCTATCACCAGCAGGAAGGTGCTCCAGTTCTTTGAGACAAAGGTCGGGATCAAGATCCCGGAGAAGATCTCTATGGAGATTAAGAGGGATAGGATCGATAGGGACGCCCTTATAAAGGCTAATCTAGACACGATCGAGAAGATAGTTAAGGAGATCAACCACAGCTCCTACTATATATCAGCATTTGGAGACAATAGACTCGGTGTCGAGATAGCAAAGATAGTGAGAGGAGTTATCGGCTAGAGAAATACCTATATAGATATAGAACCTATATACTCATCAAGCCTCCTAGTCCCAAGAACCTCAGCATGTATATCCTTGAGTGTGAGGGCCTTTGTAAAGATATCCTCATCAATCCTATAGTTCCCGCCTCTCGTTGGTCTCAACATGTCTATCGGAACTAGCTTCCAGCCAGACGATCCAACGATCTTAACGGCTATGAAGGCCTTCCCACCAGATCTTCTCGCAAATTCCACAAGCTTTTCAACCTGGCTCTTCTCGATATATATAGGCTCCTCTCGAACCCTGGTCTTAACCTCGAATATATATACAGAACCAGATCTGATAGCAACTAGATCCGGGTACAGGATCCTCTTAGCCTTAGCCCCGCTGGCAGGGCCTCTTATAACAGCGAAACCAAGCTTCCAGAGCCTTAGAGCTAGGTCCCTCTCATGCTGTACCCCAGCCCTGCCCCTTCTAGGGGCTTTTCTCCTCTTTTCCATAGCTACTCCTCTACCTTGAGCCTTACGTTAACGCCATATAGCTTCTCAAACTTCTTCTTAAGCTTCAGGAACTTCTTCCCAACGCTGATCGCGTTCTCCCTATTCACTATGATCCAGAGAGTGTCGCCCTCTAGAGAAGCAGTCGCACCTGGTATAGCCTTCTCCACCTCTTCCACTATTGACGATCCTATGGAGCCCCTCATATAGCTTTTCCTCAGCTTCTTAACAGGAACAACCACTGTTTGTTCTCCGAACGTATATATCTCATACTCCAGATCCCCGCTTATGAAATCCCTTACCTCTACAACAGGCCTAGCAAGCTCAGCCTCTCTAAGCCCTGTCGGTAGCTTTACCGTCATGCTCACCTCATATACCTTCTCAACACTTCCTCTACTAATATATATCACTGTATCTATTATACTGGGTATCATTCCAAGATCAACCCTCCTTAAAAGCCTCTGAATCGCGTCTATAGGCGAGGCTGCGTGCACAACACCCACCATGCCTATTCCAGCTAGCCTCAGATCTATATAGAGGTTGAAGTCCCTATCATCTCTCATCTCGTCGAAGAATGTGTAATCAGGCCTGCTCAAGAGAAGAATGTCGTGAAGCTCCTCCGTGTCAGCGTATACCTTGGAATACTGCGAGGCTTCCCTAGGAAGCCTCATATCCCTGGGGCTCTCAATAGTCTTCACAACCCTGCCCATTCTCATATAGAACTCTGCAAGCGCCTGGGCAAACGTGGTCTTACCCATGCCTGGCGAGCCGGCTATCAATATCCCCTCAGCCTTCTCGAGCAACCTCTTCAAGAGCTTCTCAGGAAGCTTGTAATCCTCGAGCTTTGGTCTTGCTATAGGTCTTGTAACTGTGATCTCGTATCCATCTCCGAGGGGGGGCCTGACAATTATGATCCTGTATACACCCAACTGAACTATCGTAGATCCCAGCCTGTTACTCTCTATAAAACCCCCATTACCAGGACTCTGAGCCGCTTCAAGGATCTCCCTAGCTATTCTCTCAACCTCCTCCCTTGTCATGGGCTCCTCCCTAAGCTTTACGAAATACCAGTTACCTGGGAACCCCTTCTTTGCCCTTGGAGGGGCTCCTTCCTTAAGGTGGAGGGACATGGTATCGCTATCAAAGAGGCTCTCGATAGAGAGGCCTGAATACTTCCTCCTCACCTCAATTACCTCTAAACCCATAGCCCTAGATGCGGAAGCCTGTACCGGGTCGGCTGTTATAACCTTTCCACCAACTTCATAGGCATATCTACGCACAAGCTGGTCGATACTCTGATCAGCCCGCGCCCTTGGATAATCCACTACCACCAGCTCAACCATCCCATGATCTGAGAGCCTCCTAAGCCTTGAGATCTCCTCTAATCCAGCATTAGCAATAGCATTGCCCTCCTTCGCAAGCTTCGTGAGCTCCTCTATAACGGGTATAATCACGTGGATCTTCCCCCTAATGGTGCCTTCCTCCACAAGCTTCGAAACCCCCTCCTCCATCAAGGCCACGGGATCCACGACATATACATCCTCAAAAGCTATCCTCGCCATAACCCCACCCACTTATATCGGGGACAGCATCGATAGACCCGCTGGAGGATAGGTAGCTACACTATCTCCTCTATATATAGAGAGTTTATAGAGACCCTCTATCGACCCTCTACCGCTTATTCCAACACTCACCTTTGTAATATATTCTTTTGAGTATTATAAGCTATAAGCTTATTATAGAAACCCTGTCCTGTAGTGTTGGAAGGAGATTATTCCCCATAAGATGCACAGTAATCACTGGTCTCACATACCTCCACCTCTGCCACCCCTTTTATGCCGATCTTAATTAGGGACTCATAGATCCACCGTGAAATCTCTTCTGCAGAGGCTATCTTTATAGGAAGCCTAATATTTTTAGCCCCCACGATCTCCTCCTGATTTTCAGCAAGTATATAAGAATGATCCAAGGGTTCCAATAGCTTCTCTACAGCCTTATGCAGCTCATCTAGATCCATGACCCAAGGTATCTCCCCATCCCTACATACTCTCACCTTCACCGCATAATTATGACCATGTATCTTTGAACACTTAGCGCTTAGAGCCTCAGGCACCCTGTGCCCTGCTATGAAGGATGTTCTCACACTTATACATGTTCTCATATGATCATCGCCTCCCAGTTCTGTGGATGTAACCTCCTATCTTCTCAGAAAGTGGCTTGAGGAACCAAGTAAGCAAATAATAGGAGTAATCATGAAAACAGAAACAGCCCCAGATCGTCTGGACGGTGTTCAAGGGCCTGTCACCACCGCATCTACATATTAAAGAAGCCTATATATGCTGGTTGTGATCGGCTGGTTTCATTGATAGAGCTCTGATCTTTTGTATGATCATAGGAATTATATATTATATAGATAGATGTTTAACTGTATATTTCAGCATCTTCCTCTCAACTACCTCGATCCCTAGGCCGGGTTTTTTCGGCGCTTCTATATACCCCCCCTTCTGGAGAATCCATGGTGGATCCACTATATCCTCTTCATAGTATCTCTCGCTAGCTGATATATCGTTCGGCATTCTAACATTTGGCAGTGTCGCTAAGGAGACCTGAACACCTCTGCCTACCCCTGTTTCTAACATACCCCCTATCCAAACAGGGATCCCTGCTTTCTCTGCTATATCATGTATCTCCTTTGATGGTAGTATACCCCCTACTCTCCCTGGCTTTATATTAATTATCTCTGCTGCTCCGATCCTGATCGCGGATCTAGCTACATGGGGATCCTTTATACTTTCATCTAGACATATTGGTGTCCTTAGGATCTTAGCTAGCTCTGCATGATCCACTAGATCTTCATAGTGAAGAGGTTGTTCGATCATTAGGAGTGAGTACTCATCAAGCCTTCTAAGATGATCAGCATGATCAAGGGTATACGCTGCGTTCGCATCAACACTCAGCATTACGTCGGGATACGCCCTTCTAATAGCCGAGACAGGTTCAATATCGTAACCTGGCTTTATCTTTATCTTGATCCTCTGATAACCCTTCTCAAGATAGAACCGAACAACACCAACAAGCTTTTCGGGAGTCTCTTGAATCCCTATGCTAACACCAGAAGAGATCCTATCCCTAACACCCCCTATCACCTTCCAAAGAGGCTGAGATCTCATCCTAGACCATAGATCCCATAGAGCCTCTTCAACACCCGCCTTAGCCATATTATGACCCCTAATCCTCCTAACCACCTCAAGCCTCCAGAAAGAAGAGGGCTCCTCGATCTCGACACCCTTGAGCCTAGGAGCAATGAAATCCCTGATCACATGCCATGAAGTCTCAACAGTTTCATAGCTATACCAAGGACCTTCATCAGCTACAACCTCCCCCCACCCTATTTCCCCCGTCACATCTTCCAGAGACACCAGCACCCCATGCCTATATATACTCTTACCAAAACTTGTCTCAAACGGATCCCTCAGGGGCATAGCGACATGAAACAAGCTAATCCTTCGGATCTTCATTCAATAGCCCTCAATTCTATAGTAGATCATGCGGAATATATATCTTTGCAACTAAAGGACTCCATCCTCCAAGATGGAGAGGATATGACCTTCTCCCCGCCCTGAAGGACGGGGTTTCCTAATGCCTGGTCGCAGGTGTTAGCCCCCTAGCGAGGGATTAATGGCTTGGCAATTATGCTCGTTACTATATAGCGTTTCCCCGCTAACGGTATTTGATTGTGTTTCCAAATACTTGTATTTCTGCCAGCGGGGTTGGGCCTAGGTATGGGTTCACTAGCTTCACCCACACCTCATGGGCCCTGTCGAGCTTAACGCCACGGGCCTCCCACCTGAGGATAAATACTCTAAGCCGATGTTTATAGCTCTCACTATGTCCCTCTTAACAACCCTGTCATCGACATATGCTATCCTCAATACTATCTTCACAACCTTATATCTACCATTATTCCCCTTCACCGCAGTGCGGATCACTGGAGGCTGTATCCATCGATCCTCTTTCTCGAGAATGGATCCACGCTCGAGGACCCCTTCTCAGATACCCTTACAACGTGTATAGGCCTATCCTCGAGAAGCTCTATCAGCTTAGATACACTCCACTGGTGGATCCTGTGCATAAGCCTCCTACCCCTATCCCTCTCCATCCTCTCCTTATCATCACCATCGATATCACCTATAACAACAACAGCTTTATTCTCTATTGCAAGCTCCTCTATAATGCTAGCAACATTATAGAGTATATCCCGCTTTCTATCTCCCTCTCTAAGCTTTATCGATTTCCTCCTAACATCCCTCCCCACAGTAGATCTTCTCCTCGAGATCCTCTCCCTCCTAACTGAATAAGCTATAACAATTTTCCAAGGCTAGTCTCAACCCTGATAGCCTCAGCTAACATACCACCCCTGAATGCTGCTATCGTAACACTATTCTCATTAACATCTAGAGCGACAACATTCTTGGGATCGTAGGTGATCTCGAAGGATCTTGAGAATGCTAGGCAAGCAGCCTCCCCTATTACATTCTAGTTTGAGCTCGCTCGATAGTCTCCAGCCGCTGTAGAGGTATCTATGTAATTGCTTGTTATCCCTATACCTCAGCTCTACCCAACCCCCATGGGTTCTAAGCATTATACTCATTCTCAAGCCCCCAATCCTGGTTATCTGGGTAGACTGTCTCGACCCTCCTAACCTCTGGTCGGTCTGTATATGCTCTACCCCTTTTCCTAGCCTCTCTAAAGGCTTTAGCCATCCTAACAGCATCTCTATAGGATCCCTTAACAACCCTCGTTGGCATCCATGGATATTGCTCCCTATACCTCTTGTAGAAAACCCTATGTAGTGTCTTCTGTGATGCTTTATGATCTAATGCATACTCAATCATCTCCTCAATCATAGCTTTTAGCGGTTCTACAATCTCTCCGAGAGCCCCTCTAGCGTGCTTGTTAGCATAGTAATCAAGCAAAACAGCTCTACGAAGAACCCTGAAAAGCTTCTCCAAGAAATAGATCACCCACACATATACATAATAATACTAAATATACAAGTATCCAGAGATATTAAAACCTATAATCGGTTTAGTAATAGTGTGCACCCCTCCCCTAGCAATCCCAATAAGCTTCCCCCAACCCTCTTCCAAACCTTAGCAAACTTCCTATACTAAGATAACGCACTTCCATGTATACACCAAGTATTTACAGGTATTTAAACTTACAGTCAGTTCTGTAACGGCCTATCTACCTTAGTTTTATTAAAATATGTTAATTTATTTGATGGCAGCCCCTTTTATATATAAGCAACACAAGGTATTGATATATAGGGAAGCTGTGAGTAACCCCGCCAGAGGGGTTGTCCGCCCAGATGTGGTGAATAATAATTTTGAGATCTTTAGAAAGTCCATGATAGGTATAGCAAGCTATATCCTGGAGTCAGCATCAAAGATATCCAGTGAACAGGTTTCGAGAGCCGTTTCCTTATTGATAGAGGCCTATAGGGATAGAAAGAAGATCTTGGTGATGGGTGCTGGAAGAAGCGGTCTTGTTGGCAGGGCATTTGCTATGAGGCTTCTTCATCTGGGATACCAGGTTAATGTGCTCGGTGATACAATAGTGCCTCCCATCGGTAAGGGGGATATCGTGATAGCTATCAGTGGTTCTGGAAGGACGAGACTCATTGTGACGGCTGCTGAAGCGGCTAGGACCGTTGGGGCTAGGATCCTGGGGATAACATCTTTCCCAGACTCCCCGCTAGCCCAGCTATGCGAGGTCGTGGTGGTTGTTCCTGGTAGGACGAAGGTTGCGCGTGAGGAGGATTACTTCATGAGACAGATCCTAGGGATCCACGAGCCATTAGCACCCCTAGGAACACTATTCGAGGATACTGCGATGGTATTTCTCGACGGGTTGGTGGTTGAGCTCATGGAGAGGCTAGGACTAAAGGAGGAGGATCTCGAGAAGAGGCATGCGAACATCGAGGTCTAGCTGATTAAAGAGCAACGCTTATATCCCTACTAGACAATATATTTATAGGTGAATCAATATCGAGTACGTCTACGCAACCCTACTCCTACACTCAGCAGGAAAGGAGATAAGTGAGGATAACATAAGAAAGATTCTTCTCTCAGCCGGGATAGAGGTGGATGAGATAAGGCTCAAAAGCCTGGTGGCAGCGATAAAGCAGATAAACATAGACGAGGTTATAAAGACAGCAGCCCTAGCACCAGCACCCGTGGGAGTGGCTGCTCCACAGCCACAGGCCCAGGCTCAAGCACAGCAGGCACCGCAGCAAGCTAAGGAAGAGGAGAAGAAGGAAGAGAAGAAAGAGGTCTCAGAAGAGGAGCTAGAGCAAGGGCTATCAGCCTTATTCGGATAGAAGCGTCGAACCAGAGTTATATTATTCTTATCATTTTTTCCTCTAATAATCACAAAATACGATATGCGAGAACAGATTTTCTAGATCTCGTGGTCCTGGGGTATGTATGTTATAACTAGGCCTGGCATGTGGGATATACTCCATCTCATGAACTGGTGTTCAGAGGCTCTTACATTATAATCTATCCTGAATCTCTTCCTAGCCCATTCTATGGTCTCAATGGTTATCTTTCCGCTACCCTTGGATAGAGCCATTCTTATGAGGGCATCTATCTCCGCGTTACTCATCCACCTAGTGGCTACCACGAGGTTCTCCACAATATCTCCTCTTACATCTGCCCCGTATTTCTTTAAGAGATTCTCTATAATCACTTTCCTAGCTTCTTTATCGGGATAGCCGATCACTATGGCTACGTCTATCCTTCCGGGCCTTAGTATTGCTGGATCTATTAGTGTTGGGCTGTTAGATGTGAGTATTGTTAACGGTCTAACAGGCTTCTGAAGGAAGTTAAGGATCAGCGAGATCTCGCTCACATGCACCTCATGAACCGCCATGGTCCTGCTCATGAGGAACTCTGCGTCATCTATTACAAGGGCTATGTCTGTTCTCTTCACTATGCTCTTTAAGATCTTATCTAGTATCTTCTCTGTCATGCCATACCACATTGATCTATAAACAGATGGCTTGAGATCCACGACCTTCTTGCCAAGGCTCTGGGCTATAGCCTCTGCCAGCACGCTCTTACCAACCCCAGGCGGGCCCATAAGTATTATCCCCTTAGGAGCGAAGCTATATCCAAGCTTTATGGGATTAACAACTATTGTCTCAAGATCCGATACTAGCTTCTCTGGGAACATCGAGAGACTCCACTCAGGATTCCTTGTTGGCAGCTTAACGACGAAGCTCTCCATACCCTCCCTAATAACCACTTCAACTCCCTCGCCCTCTCCCCTTTCAGCTGTCTTTAGGATATATATTGCTATCGGGACCTTCGAGATCGAATACCCAATATACCCAAGGCTGGTTAGGAAAGATGCCACAGGATCTCTGCCTAAGTATGTACTCACCTTCATGGCTATGTCTCTAAGAAGCCTTCTCTTCTCATCATTCTTCTCAGGAGGTTTCGGCATATATATAGCGATTATGCTTCTAACAAAGATCCTCTCGCAGTCATAGAGGCATTTATTAGCACCAATACCTAGGGAAACAACCTCAGGCTCCTCTTGCGAGGCGTCTACAAATGCGAAGACCATTCCGAAGCCTTCTTGCTCTACCTCTCTTATCATGAGCGGGGCTATAGATGTGAGGAACCTCGTGACGGCAAAGGTTGATACTGTCCTAACATCAAACTCTGATCCCTTAGTTATATTCATCGACATCCTATAGATCCTTGGACCCCCATCCCTTATATCCATATCAGCTATAATCGTTGACACATGATCTACAAGCCTATTAATAGGAGGATACCAGGCATCATATATCGAGACCCTACCCCTAGTAGACAATATTATGCCCCTAAAGCCCCTCTCAAGCGGAGTCCTGACCTCAGCAACCTTGGAAAGCTCTTTTCCCTTCCTATCACTCAATCCTTTTGGACCTCTACTATATTTGATATATCTCAGCTCTTATATAAGAAGTACATACTTTCAATTCTATAGTAGATCATCTACAACAACCACACTAACTCACTACCATATTTATCTTCATATCCTTTCAATTCTATAGTAGATCATCCCCTTCTGACAACATTCTGCCTAATGTTACCAGTCCTAGGCTTTCAATTCTATAGTAGATCATCACTAGCAGAAGTATCAATAAAATATGATGCTGAGTTCAAGAAACACTTTCAATTCTATAGTAGATCATCTTCAGACTACATCTTGGCAAAACACCCACGATTAGCTGCTTTCAATTCTATAGTAGATCATCGGGATGCTGGTTTGGATCCTGTTAGGCTTGAAAGGGAGCTTATCTTTCAATTCTATAGTAGATCATCATAAAGTTTGGGAAGGGTATGAACTCACCTCACCCCGAGCGACTTTCAATTCTATAGTAGATCATCAGCTCTAGGTATTTATATAGGTGTTGTCCCGTTCTGGTTGATCTTTCAATTCTATAGTAGATCATCTGCTTGCTGTTACATTCTTGATCCCCGAGACGCACTATATTCTTTCAATTCTATAGTAGATCATCGCCTGTCTATCTGTGATGCTATAGCCTCTGCATTAGCTGCTTTCAATTCTATAGTAGATCATCCAGTCCAAACCGCTAAGTACTACGAATACCTAGGTAAATCTTTCAATTCTATAGTAGATCATCCTCTGTCTCTGAACAGCTGTCTCAATATTTTTATAATATCGTCTTTCAATTCTATAGTAGATCATCAGTGTTACTACTGTATCTTTGATACCGTCCGCCACCATGTCTTTCAATTCTATAGTAGATCATCACAGGCTATAGCATAGCTCAGATGCTCCCGTATGGCCTGAACTTTCAATTCTATAGTAGATCATCTGCTTGCGAAAACTAAAGCCAGGGCGATTCATACGGAGAAAAATCTTTCAATTCTATAGTAGATCATCGCATTACTGTGGGGTTTTTATACTTATACCCAGCATTTTCGGCTTTCAATTCTATAGTAGATCATCTCTTATCTCATTATTAACCCTGACATACGTTCTTGTGATCTTTCAATTCTATAGTAGATCATCTTAAAAAAGCGATCGAATATATGTCGAGCAAAGATCTGGTAGCTTTCAATTCTATAGTAGATCATCATGAGCCCCAACGCCAGCCTTGTCCCTGTGTCGACGCTTACGCTTTCAATTCTATAGTAGATCATCCCTAATATGATCCCTCAGCACCATTGTTTCTGGCTCCTCTACTTTCAATTCTATAGTAGATCATCCAGAGAGTATCACAGACACTTGAGAACCTGAGAAAAGCGTCTTTCAATTCTATAGTAGATCATCAGAAGAAAGAAGAGCTATCTAGAAGAGCCCTCGACATAGCACTTTCAATTCTATAGTAGATCATCCACGTTACTCACACACTACACCCCACACCAGTTGTTAAAACTTTCAATTCTATAGTAGATCATCCTCCTCCAGATCCTTCATACACATATAGATCACGACTTTGACTTTCAATTCTATAGTAGATCATCCCACAAAATCTCATAGATAGCATAATTAATAACATCAAACTTTCAATTCTATAGTAGATCATCTGGTTTAGATCTAAACAGGGACTGCGTAAAATCCTGTTTCTTCTTTCAATTCTATAGTAGATCATCAAAATCTTCGCTGCTTACCTAGCCATCTACGGAGTTACTATCTTTCAATTCTATAGTAGATCATCAACACCTCTGTAACAATATATGATCATCATGCTACTGACAGACCTTTCAATTCTATAGTAGATCATCTTCAGCCCGCCACCGCTCACAGCTCTAAGCACAGTAATCTTTCAATTCTATAGTAGATCATCATACATTTTGATCGCCTCTAGAAGATGTTCTGGCTTGAGCTTCTTTCAATTCTATAGTAGATCATCAGAAGCAACAGGGCTTAGATCGTTGTTGTTCAACCACCTACTCCTTTCAATTCTATAGTAGATCATCCAGTAGGTAACTTCCCGAGAGGAGCTATAGACTATCTAACT
This sequence comes from Desulfurococcales archaeon, assembly GCA_032249255.1. GTDB lineage: Archaea > Thermoproteota > Thermoprotei_A > Sulfolobales > AG1 > AG1. The sequence continues at coordinate 13,185 of JAVVGE010000056.1, forward strand.
TTCAATTCTATAGTAGATCATCTAAAAGAAAATACCGCCAACACCAAACCCCCCAGCCCTCTACTTTCAATTCTATAGTAGATCATCTAGCAACACCTCCGACGAGGACGAAGCGGTTAGAAAGATAAACCCTTTCAATTCTATAGTAGATCATCAGCATTTAGAGAGCACAAAAGAAGAAGAAAGGAGAGACGCCTTTCAATTCTATAGTAGATCATCTTACTCTGATCGGTGGGGTGTAGGATGGGTGAAAGTGTTCTTTCAATTCTATAGTAGATCATCAAGAAATAATAGATGACAAGGGAAACAAGATCCTCGTAAAACTTTCAATTCTATAGTAGATCATCTTTGAGACTTTCTGTGAAGATCTTCAAGCTAATCATAGCATCTTTCAATTCTATAGTAGATCATCCGATCATAGCGATCTCACTGATGTTCCTCAGAAAGATCTCGCTTTCAATTCTATAGTAGATCATCGCATAGTGATCATAGCTGCTGGTGCAGCGCTAATCATAGCCTTTCAATTCTATAGTAGATCATCATTGGGAACGTAGCCATTGATCTGTCTATAAATATAGTTGCTTTCAATTCTATAGTAGATCATCGCAGAAAAAAACCAATAACAATAACCATTGAAATTGGTTATGTCTTTCAATTCTATAGTAGATCATCTATGGCTTATCAGTCTCTAGATGATGATCCTCCGGAGGAACTTTCAATTCTATAGTAGATCATCAAAACCCCCGCAGGTGAGGGCGCCCCTGCGGGGAGTACCAGAGCTTTCAATTCTATAGTAGATCATCTGGTGTATTCACGATCTATACTGCTAGATATTACGAGCATATCTTTCAATTCTATAGTAGATCATCCGATCGGTAACTTCCCACGAGGAGCAATAGA
>JAVVGE010000057.1:0-13585 GCA_032249255.1 Desulfurococcales archaeon
TCCTGACTATCATGTTTGCTGTCTTCATCCTATAGTCCCTCTTCTTCTTACCCTCTCTAAGCTTCTTCATAGTCTTCCTAGCCTCTCTGCTACCGGATCCATTTCTCCTCTGGATACTCTCCTTCCTATAGCTATAGCCCAGTGTCGCCTTGGCAAGGTCTGTCTCGAAGATTACTGCGAATGCCTCGTAGAGAGTTGCTACAGAGTTCTCATTAACATCAACAGGCTTAACAATATCCTCTGGCTTATAGATCTCGACCTCTTTCTCAAGGGATAGGTGGAATATCCCCTCCTATTCTTCCTATCAAGCTTGATCTTTGCGTGGGATGTTGGTTTAAAGCCTTTAGCCAGTAGCTTGTAGAACTCCTTAGTAGGCTCTAGATCGAGGTGCACCCAGCCCCTATGGGTATGAATGGCGATGCTTGTGAAGAAAATGCTCTCAAAACCATTTATATTGATCTTAGTTGGGTTTATTGGTTTCCATATGTGGTCATCAAGTAGCCATAGGCTAACACTATTGATCCTAGGTACTAGTATTCCATTACTCATCTCTAGATCAACTTGATGCCAAGCTATTTCCTGGGATTTCCTCCATAGAAGTCTCACGAGTTTCTTATTCCTCAGATCCTTTTCCCTGGTTTAAGTACCTAACGATCTCTTTGAAGATCTCTTCAGCATATTGTCTAGCCCTATTCCTCCTTAGAGAGGAAACCCTTTCAGTTGCATCACTGACAAACACTATGTATATAGTGATGGAATATTTGGATATATATTCCTTAGCTCTTGGTACTTCCCATTCTTAAGCCTATAGTAATTCCCAATAATATTCCTAGATACGTGGAGAAGCACATCTCCAAGCATCTTGCTATATATGTTAAGGATCTCCTCTAACGCCCTGAACTCCTTCCTAGATACTTCTTTGAAGGCAGAACAGCAGTCCTACTAGCAAAGATCCTATCTCCTGGCTCGACAACCCACATCTACTTCTTATCCCTCTTTTTCTTTCCCTTAGCCATTATTCCTAGACCTCTCTTTGTTCCTAAACTTCCACTCCAACCATTAATTGATAATGAAAGAATATAAAAAGATTTCTACTATCATGAAAAAGGGTTCAGCCCTCTCTACCTATGAAGAGCTGTATCTCTCTTAGTATCTACGAGATTTAGCTATGATCAAGCTTTTCGGTCGTTTCACTTTTAAATTCATCTAGCTACTAGATCTAAAGAAGCAAAGGAGATTACTCCCTTCATCAGGAAACTATTTCCACCGACTATTGGAAGCATGTTAGTCTAGTATCCCGTCTTGTTTCAGAGTCTCTGTTATTACTTCTGGGTTTACTTGGAGCCTTATGATTCTCGTTTTGCCGTATCTCCCTCTATTGATTGTTATGGCGCTTATGATCCCTACCATGTCTAGCTCTGATATTATGTCGCTGGCCCTTCTCTGGGTTACTGGTTCTAGCCCGTATTTTCTCGCTATATCTCTATAGGCTAGATAGACCTCTCCTGTGGTGGCCTCTCTACCCTCGCTAGATATCTTGATTAGTGCATATAGTATGAGCTTGCTGTGTGTGGGGAGCGTGGCTATGATCTCTGTGGCTCTATCCCTCTCAATCTCGTTCCTAGCCCTGTATACATGGTCCTCAGTAACTCTCTCAGATCCTTCTCTATCAGCTATCTCCCCAGCCACTCTCAGAAGATCTAGAGCTCTCCTAGCATCCCCATGATCCCTCGCGGCGAGAGCCGCGCAGAGTGATATCACATCCTCACCCACGGCGCCATTCTTAAAAGCCATTCTCGCCCTCTGTTTCAATATATCCCTGAGCTGATCCGCGTTATATGGTGGGAAAACTACCTCCTCCTCTCCCAAGCTACTTCTAACCCTCGGATCCAACATCTCTACAAACTTGATGTCATTGGTTATACCAACAATACTTATCTTCGCTCTAGACAGCTCCTCATTAGCCCTTGTCAACCTATAGAGGATCTCGTCCCCCTCCCTCTTAACCATATAATCGATCTCATCCATAACTATTACAACAATAGAGGGCTTAGAATCTATAACACCCATAACTCTCCTATACACCTCAGCCGTTGAAAGACCCGTAAACGGGATCTTAATACCAATAGCCTCGCCTATTTTCGAAAGAACCCTATAGCTAGTATTATCAACCCTAGTATTCACATAAACCCAATGGATCTTAACCCCCTTCTCACTACCCTTCTCACCAAGTTTCCTCAAAACATATTTAGTAACAGCAGTCTTGCCAGTGCCTGTCAGCCCGTATATGAATAGATTGCTTGGCCTCACACCCTGGAGAGATGTTCCGAGGACCAGGGCCTCCTTCTCTATCTCCTTCTCCCTATGGGGAAGAGTCTCAGGAATATAGTCAGGTCTTAACACCTCTTTATTTGTGAAAACCCTCGACGTAGCGATTCTCTCAAATATAGAATCTATGCTATTCAGTAGAAACCCCATAATATCATGTGGAGACAACCCTATTTAGAGACAAGCCCAATAATGGGTGCCTACGTCTATTTAAGCTGGAGTATTACGGCTAAAAGTCCCACAACCTAGAAAACCAGGTAGATCCTTTAATCAGATAATCGGGTATTCATGGACATATTTTAAGAATCTCAAAGATCTGAACCCTCGGTACATCCATACAAGGGGTGATTATATAAAAATGTATCTGTGGATCCTAGCTATGTAATGAGTCATAGAAGGTCCAGGAAACGGTCTTACCGGAAGATAGACTTGCTACAGAGTTAGATGGGCTACCTAGCCCATTAATATTAGTTCTCAAATGATTCGTATTTTGGAAGCTATATGCTGATATATGAGCACATGATAAAGGATCCTGTACATGGGTATATAGGGATAACATCCGTCGAGAGGTGTTTAATTAATACAAGGGCTTTTCAGAGACTCAGAAGGATCCTCCAGCTCCCCACCTCTGTCTATGTATATCCAGGAGCTACCCACAGTAGATTTATACATAGCATAGGTGCCATGCATATTGCAGGCGTCTTAGGCGAGAACCTGGCTTCTAGGCTTAAGCTTGTTGGGAGGGATGAGGGTGCAAGGCTTGTTCAATATCTAAGGCTCGTGCTTCTTCTCCACGACATTGGGCATGGGCCCTTTTCCCACAGCTTTGAGGAGAAGATCTTATATCCTATGAATACAAATCATGAGATAGTTGGAGCTAGGATCGTTGAGAGCGATAATGAGATACTATCCTGCTTAGAGGAGAGCAAGGATCTGGGCTTCGATGCTAGGGATATATCGAGGGCCCTCTTGTCCGTAGCTAGTGAGGACTGGCCCGTGCTGGGGTTCAGCGGTGTTGATCAGGATATTGAGAAGAGCCTCTTCTACGTGCTTAAAGGGCCCTTTGCAGCAGATCTGCTTGACTATCTGATCAGGGATTCATACTATACGGGAGCTGGCTATGGACTTGGAATAGACTGGGTAAGAATTGCTAGAAACGCTGTACCGCTTAGAAAGAGACTGGGGATACTGGATAAGGCTGTAGATGCCTATGAGCATGTTCTAATCTCTAGATTCCATATGTTCGCTGCTGTCTATTACCACAAAACCACTAGAGCTGTAGAACACCTTGTTGGCAGAGTTCTTGAGGAGAGCGCCTCTTATCTTGATTATAAATCCATAGTAGAAGATCCAGGCAAATACGTAGATCTAGACGATACATACATACTAGGAAACCCGGACGTAAGGAGGCTTGAATCATGTAGAATGCTTCTAAGCAGGAGAATACCTTATACGGTAGTCGAGGAAAAGAGAATCCAGATACAGAGAAAAAGCCCACTATCGCTGCTAGCTATAAATAGAAACTTCCTAAACAAGCTACTCCTAGAGACACTAGGCAAGGAGTTCGAGGGAATAGTATATATAGATACGCCACATCTACCCCTAAACCCTATGCTCAAAGATGAAGAGGTTCCCGTTATATCAGGCGACAGACCTATAGTGAGAAGGTTTGAGGAGATAAGCTTCGGCACTCTCTCACACAGTGTTGCAATAATAAGGCTATATATGGATAAAGCCCATATAGATAAGAAAGAGAAGGCCATCAGGGCATTCAGAGAGATCATAGAATCGAGCTCCGAAGAAACTCTCAGATCATTCTATTGATATTAAATAAGAGACAAGTCTCTCCCTTCAGAGCAGAGGAAGATCATTATGGAGAATATCTCATCCATCATAGCTTTTCCTAGTCTATATAGTTCTAAGACCGGGTATAAACGAGGTCAGGAAGTACAGCGAACGCGATGCCAATAGTCTCACCCTTCTAAAAGAACTTGTAAGCTGCACCAGGGAATTGTTTAACCTAGAGCCTTGATCTGTGTTACAACTGAAAGTCTTATCCTTTAAGGTGGGAATGAGCCTTAGATTTATAGGCTACAAGTAGTTAAAGTAGAAGAGAGGAGCCTGCGGTAAGAGGAAGTCTAATGGTTCTACAGGAGACGTGGCCTGGCCCTGAGAAGCGATGCTCCAAGAGTAGGGAAGCTGAGAGGCGATATGGCTACGTCCGGGCGTAGAACCGACAAACACTCGGGGAGGAGGAAAAAACTCTTCTAGGGAACGGGGAGGGGTCATCTATAAGCGGACCATAAGTTATTAGGCTAGTAACATGGTAGATCAAGGTCCTCAGAAGGCTATAGATACTTATGGATAGTATTAGGTGAAGCTTTGTGCTGCTCCAGTTAGGAGGGATAACCGGGAAAATCGATTCAAAGAATACGAATGGAGAGTGGCTCCAACGCCTGAATCTCCTTTTAAGATTAGGGGGTGTAGTCCTCATAATCTGGTCATAAATTCTTAGTAGATCATCGGAAATAAGAGGGTGCTTAGGGATGGGTGTAGAAGCTTATAACTCTATTTAAGGGTAGCAAGTATTGTGGTGTGTGTTATGGGGTATGTGTTGAGGAATATACCAGAGGCTCTTAAGATCTTATATGTGATTAGATATCTAGGCGGCTCCGTAGGTGTGAGGGATCTGCATAAGCTGGTCGATAGGTTGGCTAAAATGGGTATATGTTGTAAAGAATATTCGTTTGTGAACTATCCGTGGGGCCCATATTCAAGAGATCTGGAAGTGGATCTCGATATACTGAGATTATCCGGCCTAGTCTCTATCATTAATGGTGGTAATATGAGGAGAATAGTCCTGAGTAATAGGGGCTCTGAGGTTGCTGGGAGGCTAGAGGGGCTTCTAGATCCTGAATTTAAATCAAAGATAGGGTCTATAGCCGAGAATATATGGACTAGGAGCTAGCTTGCTTAGAGTCCTAGATATAGCTTTGCAAGCTCTCTATGCTCCAGCAGCTCCTGTGTAGGGCCTTCATAGGCTACTCTACCACTTACTAGGAGATAGGCCTTATCCCCTATCTCGAGCGCTGATCTGGCGTTCTGCTCTACGAGTATTATTGGCACCCTCATCTGATCCCTTATCTCGACTATCTTGCCAAGAATAGCTTTGGCGAGCTTGGGGGACAGCTGGGCTGTGGGCTCGTCTACCATTAATACCCTTGGACTTCTTACCATGGCCATGGCTAGGGCTAGCATCTGCCTCTGACCCCCCGAGAGCTGATATGCCTTATACCTAGTAATGCTCTTAAGCTCCGGGAATAGTTCCAGGGCTTCCCCAATTTTTTTCTCCTCATTTCCTCCGACGGAGTAGAGGGCCATCCTCATATTCTCTATAATGGTTAGATTCACGAATATATTATCAGTTTGTGGGAGGTATATAAGGCCCATTCTAGCCCTCCTATGGGGCGGGTACCTAGTTATATCATCTCCACCCAAGTAGATCTTACCGCTATATAGTGTAGAGAGCCCCATGAATGTCTTTAAAAGGGTTGACTTGCCAGACCCATTTGGCCCAACTACAACTGTTATTCCCTTCTCATGCGCCTCGAAATCTACGTTATATAGTATGTGAAGCTTTGCATATCCCGCATTTATCCCGACTCCCCTTAGCATCTTAACCACCCAAGTAGCTCTCGATCACCTGTGGATTGCTGATCACTTCCTCAGGAGATCCCTGTGCTATCACCCTCCCTCTATGCATTGCATATACATGGTCCACGTATTTAAGAGCTATATCAAGCCTATGCTCTATAGCAAGTATGGTTACACCGAGCTCTGAAACTGCTTTCCTCATATGCTCTAGTATAGTATACGCTAGGGTCGGGAGGATCCCTGCTATCGGTTCATCCATTATTATGAGCCTAGCACCGTTTACAAGGGCTCTTCCCAGCTCAAGCAGCTTTAGCTGCCCACCGCTGAGTTGATAGGCATAGTAATCCCATACTCCATCTAGGTTCAAGAACCTAAGGATCTTGAAAACTCTCTCAGCAATCTCCACCTCCTTGGGAGACCACCTTCTCCTCCTAATATTATCAAGTATCGATGTCCTCGGGATGGTTCTGTCCGATATGAGGAGATTCTCGAGAACCGTTAATCTTAAGAAAGGCTGGGGTATCTGGAATGTTCTAACTATACCCAGATCATTGATCTTATGAGGGGGTAGTCCTGTGATCTCCCTACCCTCATATATAACAGAGCCGCTCTGAGGTCTATAGACACCGGTTATAGCGTTTATGAGAGACGTTTTTCCAGAGCCGTTCGGACCTATGATCAGCGTTATCTTCCTCCTTGGAACACTAATTGAGACTCTGTCAACAGCTTTTAAAGCTCCGAAGCTGAGGATTAGATCCCTAGTCCACAGAATAGTTTCCTCCAAACCTACATCACTCGCATTGCTTCTACTAACCATTTCTGGAACCATATTGTTACACCTTGAGATAGCCTGTACATCCATAACACATATTATTAGAGGTATAAAAATACTATATGGCTCTGGACCCAACCTCTATAAGATTAGATCCTTTAGATCTTCAATAGGTCTTGAAAGACCGATTTTTCCATCGCCTACCCTTACAAGGATCTTTCTGTCCTCAAGCACACTGATCAGGTGCTCCACGCTGATATCATGATAAGCACAGAGCGCAATAATAATTCTTCTAGCAGTTGCTGTGAAGATCTCCTTGGGGGTTTCTTCAGCGCATCTGGCTATGGCCATGGCAATATCTATCACCTCCTCTATAGGAGCATCTGTCTCTATAAATCCGCTAGATGCAACAGCTTTATAGCCTCTCAGCTTCATAGTCTCTACTAGTGATTCAATGTAGATAGGCGAACCGATCCTCTTCTGGATCTGCTTAATACTGTATCTTGAGGCACCGCCCCCAGATCTAGATTCAGGCGATATCGATCTAGCTATTTCCTTAATAGCCTCGATAGTCTCCCTCGTACCAACGTGACTATCGTCGAACATGATCCTGAGAACGTTTCCATCTATGGCAGCGCTATATACCCCTGGGACCTCTTCAGATATTCTTTCAAGCATCTCAGCACATCTCTTCCCACAGTTAATAGTGTATGTCTTCTTGGTCATGGTCCCTATATATTTTATGGTTCAGCGTCTTATCTATTATTCTATTATAGCGTTAGTCGCATCTAGACTCTAATACCTAGAAACTCTGAGACGAGGACGCCTATGAAGTATAGTGCCGCCGAGATACCCAGGATTATGAGCGTTGTTTCCGCGATCTCTCTCAGATAGTTCCTATTATATAGAACAGATCCATATGTAGATATATAGGCTAGTATGACTATTGATATCGCTATTGACAGAGTAAACGCCACAATGATCTCGTGCACTATAAAATAGGGTATTGCGAGAGCAACTGCCGTTAGGAAATAAGCTATTCCCGTATACATAGCAGATGTAGCAGGCCTCCCCATACCCCCCTGTTTAGCCTGTGCATATGCAGCAGCTGCCATAGCCATTGAAGCTGCTATTCCAGCTATTAGCCCCGCTATGCCAGACTTTACAGTATCCTCGTAAACTCCTAAGGTTCCTGCATGGATCCCAGAGATCTCTATTATAGCATCTGATAGGCCGAGAACAATGAAGCCTAGGTACCTTATCCTCTCCTCCTCAATCTTCTCCATCAATACATTTTCATGCTTAATCTCATCCTCTATTATCGCTTCCAGCTCCACCCTTTCAGAACCCTCGAAATGCTTGAGAACACCCATATACCTCTGAATGGTTTCATTCTCCTTCCTCTCCAAGATCTTAATGGTTATCGTAGCCCCAAAGAGAAGGGCCATAAAGAGCGCCACTAAAACCCTGACCCATAAAAACCTAACCCTACACCCTCCTGATACCCTGACCCAGAACCTATAGTGTCTCTCCTCCTGAGAAGCCATCTCCATAAGAACGCTCTTCGATATCTTTGAGAGAAAGGGTGCTCTTGAGAGCCCCCTATATATTGCACCATCTATATACTCATCCCTGCAAGAGGCTATAGCGACATTCATGAGCTCGCCAATCTCTCTAGCGTTCCCCATATAATCCCGGGATTCTTCCATTCATAAAGGCTATTAAGTTGAACAAACATGACCCTCCCCGCCCTAATGGGCAAGGTTTCTATCGCCTGGTCTCAGGTGTTAGCCCCCTGATGAGGGATTAATGGCTAAACACCGTTATGAGCTACCAAATGGACCTCAATCTTCCTAGCTGTACTATCTTTATTCTATAGCCCAGCTTGCGGGCTATGTTCAGAGCAGCATTTATGTCTGCATTTATCTTCTTAGCCTTCTTACATTCGTATAGCCCTCTATATATTCTCCCTTTCTTATGCCTTGCACCGCATATTGAGCATTCCCTACTTGTAATCCTCTGGTAGGAGCTTAACCTCTATACCGTACTCCCTGAATACATCCACAATACATTCACCATCCAGAGCATATCCTCCTAAACCACCATATATTAGTATTATACTCGTTGCTATTTTCTTGGCTAAGCATGTTCGGGTATCCAATGTATAGCTTCTTAACACCTCTATCAAGGGTACTCGTAATGTGCTCCTGCAGTAGGTACTCGGCTAGGGTTGAGTTTATCTTGAACCTAGCTATTGGAGAGATCCTCCAGTCGAGAATGATCTTCTTCCTCATAGCCTTCCCAAGAACGATGGGATCGTAGCTGTATCTGCAATAGCATAGAGGGGTATAAGCAACTACAAGCTACTAGGCGACTGGCGGTGAGATCTTGTGGTGAGGTGTCTTCGCTCTGTGCCATTATGAATAGAAAGTAGGGAGATAAGCATCATATGACGAGAAACCGTTAAATAGATCCTTCGTGAAGAAACCTCGGTATTTATAGTGTTGTAGATACTATCTAGAGCATAGCTTATAAGTATCTCCACCCTTATATGATAGAGTGATAAGTGAGTGAATGAGGAGTTCGATCTTAGATATGCGTATAGGGTAGCATCGATCCTCGCATCCATACCCCTTTTAGTTATGTATACAGAGGGAATGCTGATTCCTTCCCTCCCGTCTATTCAGAAAGAGTTTGGCGTTTCAGAGGCTACAGTATCCTGGGTTCTATCTCTCTACCTGGCATTTGGCACCGTTTCAGCAGCAATCCTGGGAAGCTCGGGGATGTCTATGGTAAGAAGAGGATGATGATCCTGGCTATGTCTATATATACTGTGGGAGCTACGCTTACGAGCTATGCGCGTGATTTCGCTATTCTTCTGATAGCTAGGGCTATCCAGGGGTCTGGTATGGCTATGATGCCGCTAGCGTTCTCGCTGGTGAGGGAGGAGTTTCCACCGAGACTAATACCTCAGATCCAGGGAATAATAAGCGCTATGTTTGGAGTCGGGATCCTACTGTCCCTACCTCTGGGAGCTTATATAAGCCAGAACTATGGATGGCAGGCAACATATCATACAGCTATACCATTTATATTGTTAGAAGACATGCTCGTGTTTCTCTTTATAAAGGAGAGTAGATATAGAACACAGCAGACGATCGATTGGGTGGGGGCTCTTCTTCTCTCATGCACTCTCATGTCTGGGATCATAAGGATCTCCGAAGGATCTAGAATGGGCTGGGGAAGCTCCCTCGTTATAATCCTCGGGCTATTATCTCTAGCATCCCTAACAGTCCTTGTCCTCTATGAGAGGAGATTAGAGAATCCCCTAATACCGCTCACTCTGATCTCAAATAGAAACATGGCTATAGCGAACTTCGGAATCTTCATGGTAGGGTTCACATTCCAGCTCATGGCACAGGCTAATACCTTTATCTTTGAAATGCCAAGACCTAATGGCTATGGACTCAGTATCCTGGAAACAGGCTTCTGGATGCTTCCAAATGCCGTTGTACAGCTAATTACAGCGCCCATAATTGGGAGGCAGCTAATGAAGATCGGTACTAAGAAACTATCAATAGCAGGTGCCCTGGTAGCTGGCCGGGCATGTTATTACTCTCCAACATAGTCTTTGGGTCTCTCTCAAATAGTCTCGGCAATGATCGTAGTTGGTCTGGGATCCACTATGCTCAACATATCTCTGGTAAACATCGTGATCTTCTCTGTCGAGAGATCGTATCTAGGCACAGCTACAGGGCTAAACTCTGTTTTTAGGAATCTTGGCTCAGCTTGGGGACCTGCAGTAGCCGGGACTATAATGGATCAATTTAAGGACGTACTACTATTATCTACAAATCCCCCAATATCAATACAGGTGCCCTCCCATTTCGCATATCAACTAATATTTTACATCACAGCATCTCTCTTTATAACCCTGGCTCTTGTTTTGGGTATTGCTGAAGAGGTACTTAAAAAGTGATTATCAAGTCCAAGTAGCCGTGTTCAGGGACGACATTCTAGCCGAGGTTATCAGGGTTGAAACCGGGCTTGGAAAGATTGTTATGGCATATTCCGTTAAGAGGGAGAGGATCTCGAGGAGGAGATCTACTAGTGAGAAGGATGTTAAGAAGAAATTGGGGAAGCTCAGAAAAGGCGATAGAAAGCAGGATATACTCTATAAGGCTGCAAGCATCATAGAGGATCTTGCTAGGGAGAACAAAGCTGTAGTTGTTATAGGTGATATCGGTGGTGATGATAAGGAGAGGATAGAAAGGGATAGGGGTAGGAGGCTTAGGCACAGGATTAACCAGTGGAGCGTTGCTAAGCTGATAAAGCTCCCATAGTATATAGGCTTCAGGAACTTATAAACATAATCATAAAAACTAAAACACATGTCTAAACTTAATAAACTAAATAGTATAAAAACATTTCTATTAACACAAAAGGATGCAGCTCTTCCTATGGGGGATTATTGTTTCTATCTCTATGTTCATTGGGTTAGGGGTACGAAAAACACCATAGGATCCAACTAAAACATTGATCCCAAATCTTCAAAAACCCCACCAATACTTATCATAGCACATCTATAATTCTCAAAAGTTTATAAATATATTGACTCTAAAGGGGCGAGCTGGTTCATTATATTTAAAATCTCATGATGTTCATAAATATAGAGGCTCTTGATGAGGAGTCGTTTTCTCAAAGATCTGCTTCTCGCCTTTGCTTTAGCTATTTTCTGGGGTTCGACATATCCTATCGTAAGGATTGCTAGGGATCCAGGCTCTATTCTCCTTGGCAGATATGTAGTGGCATCCGCTATATCTATTGTATATTTATATAATATATTTATGTTCAGAAGATCTATGTCTAACTTTTCTAGGCGCGACCTGTTCCTAAGCCTCTTAGCTGGTTCCTTTAATACTGGTTTCGTAGTTAGTATGTATTATGCCCTGATGTATATACCCTCAGGCCCTGTGTCATCAATAGTATATACCTATCCAATTTTAATTCTCTTAATATCCCACATTGCTGGTTTTCAGAGAGCTGGTAAGGGTGCAGTAATAGGATCTATTGTAGCATTTAGTGGGGTCTTAGCTATATATGCTCCTTCAAATCTCGAGCCGAATGGTGTTCTTCTCTCATTAGCTGCCTCAATATTCTTTGCAGTATCCTCTGTAATCTCTTCTCAAATATCCATGGGTACTTTGCCCTTAACATCGTTTCAAAATATTGTGGGGTTACCAATTATAGTTATAACGTATCTCCATATTGGTGGAGTGCTTAAGCTAGATCTATTTACAACGATAGCTATTATACATCAAGGAGTAGGGGCTGGGTATGTATCATATCTAGCATGGTATGTGCTTATAAAAAGATCTCTTGAGATAGCCTCTTCAATAATATATATAGTGCCTGTAGCTACATATCTAATATCTATACCAATTACAGGCGAGATCCCAGAGTCCATGCAGATAGCTGGGCTCCTCCTGATACTTATCGGAATATATATCGCCAAGAGGGCTTAGCACTAGTTATTCCTTATACCAAGTTAGTATTATTGATGGAGCTGATCTCTCCTCTCTAAGACGGATCATAGATCCTGAAATAGACGATCTTCATTACAACTGAAAGCCTCGCCCCTTCAGGGCGGGGATGGTTTTATTAGCTTCCAGGTATTTGTTTTTGGAGGGGCTCTATGGCCTCTGGCGGTGAGGGGTTGCTAACCCTTTCAATTGGAATGAGGGTTAGTCCCGAGCTGGGGGCTATAGAGTTCCTCAGGAGATACAATGTTGCTCTCAACTGCGCTATAAACATGATCCTGAGCCTTGGTTTGAGAAGCATTGGGAGGGTTTACAACGCTCTATATAGAGAGCTGAGGGAATGGTTTGGGCTCCCATCCAGGGTTGCTATTGACTGCTATAGGGATGCTCTTGCAAATGCAAAGGCTTGGAGGAACAATCCTAGGAAAGGGAGGAGACTAAGGGTTAGGAAGCTATCAATGCTCCTACACCAAGGATCGGGATATAGGGTGAAAGATGGCTACGTAGAGATCATAGGAGGGATAAAGCTTAGGATCATCGGCTGGGACAGGAGATATGATGATTACGAGAATGGGGAGGCTAGGCTAGTCTATCGGGAGGGTAAGATGATGCTGTGGATCTCTAAGAGGGTCCCCAAGCCACAGCCTTACCAGCCTAGAGATGTTGTAGCTGTTGATATTAATGAGAGGAAGATAGTCTATGGAGATGATAAGATAAACAAGGAGAGGGACACCAAGATCGATGAAGCCCATAGGTGGAAGAAGCTTGCCGAGAATCTCCAGAAGAGATATTCCTCTCCTATGCAGTTGCTAGAGAAGATCTCACAGGGCTGATAAACACACTGAGAAGGATCAAGGACAAGGATCACAGGACGAGGCTCACCATAATGGGGTACAGGAGAATAGCGAGATGGATCGATTGGCAGGCTAAGAAACATGGTGCGCCACTTGCCGTAGTAAACCCAAACGGGACATCCTCGGAGTGTCCAAAATGCGATTCAAAGCTGGAAGAGAACGGATATAGAAGATTAAAATGCCCAAGATGCGGATTCGAAGCAGACAGAGACGTCATTGGGAAGCTAAACATTAGGAAGAGAGCTTTGAAGACGCTGGGGATCAAAATAGATTTCGGGGGATCTCTGACCACCCCCACTGCCCCCCAAATGACAGATGTAAACCCGAATAGATGGGGGGAACCGATGATCCGTCCTGAAGGGAACCCTTGTCCTTCAGGGTGGGGAGGAGGTCAGTTTTAAGATACGTAGATGAGTCAGAGACTCTCAGGAGCTGAA
>JAVVGE010000058.1:0-13546 GCA_032249255.1 Desulfurococcales archaeon
TTTATCATCCATGGAAGTCTTTTTAATATATAGATTAGGCCTCTGACTCTATCTATATAAGCCTTATATGGAGATAGAAAAGGTTTTCTTTTGAAGGTTTCTTCAACATCTTTATAATTAAAGATCAGAAGTTCTCTGCCTGTTGAAGCAATTAATTTGTCTCTCCAAACAGTTGCATCAACAAAATGATTATAGTTGGATATCGAGTTATCTATGTGTATTGTGTACCAATAGTATAAATCTTTTGAGACTATGATAGATGTTGGATAACCTAGGCCCCCAATATAATAGTCGCCGAACTTTGTTATCGAAGCGAATTGGGCATGTGCATAGCCTTCTGCTTTTAAGAATATGAATCTCCAGATATTTTTCTCAGGATAATAAATTGCCACACCTCCTCTAGCAATACCACTATCAAAGCCAAAGATCCATCTATCTCTCTCTATAAAGACTGGGAGAAACTGTCAAGAACCTTTATACAACGGTCTCCAGCTAGAGCCACAATCATCTGAAAAAGCAGCTCTGACAATATTTCCATCGCCAAGAGTAGTGATCAAAATCTTTCTATCTCTATCAAATGTTATATAATGAAAATGTCTTGATGAAGGATCTATATCTCTGTTAGTGACTACTCTTCTAAAACTCTTAAGATCCTCAGAAACATATATGCCCGTAGGATCCTCACCAAATTCTTGAACAAAAAACTTATCACAGACCTCAGTAGCATGCCAAAAAATGTTTCCAGCTTTAGTTCTGAGAAGAGGCTTAGCCTTGTCTCCTGAGACTAGATAAAGGATGTTGCCAGAAGATATCAGAAGACCTTCAGATAAACTTCTTAGTATGAGACAGGAGCTATCTTTTAATACAAGCACCTCATGTATACTACCATCTTTAAATACAGCGATCTTACACAGACCTCTGTCGTTGATAGTTATGTAGACTGTATCATTTACAATATAAACGCCTGTGGCTGATATAGATAGCCTCACTCAAGCCACCTTGAAGGCTAGAATATAACCTCCTGTTAAGCGCACACTAAGGAGCTTGTGAAGTAGTTTGATTAGTACACCTAGAAACTTCCAAAGACGATTCGGCATGGTATACACCTCAGCTTTATCAACTCTAACTAGGAGAAATCCTCTCAAGAAATATCTATACACTACATAACCTCTCTTAATCATATTGCTAATAGCAAGAGACTTAGACATAAGTGGCAAGGCTAAAATTATTAAGCCGCCTCTCTTGACAAAACCTTCAAGTCTCTCTAATAAATTCTCATCGAGAATACCGTGAATAGATTCAACTGCGATTACAACGTCAAAAGACTCATGGTAATTAAATGATCTAATATCAGAAACATAGAGTTCATCATATAAATTGAGCCTCTTAACAAACTCTACCTTGGTAGGATCAATATCAACGCCAACAACTTTAGAAATACCTAAATAACCCTTTAGAATAAGCCCCCAGAAACCTAGACCACAGCCAATATCAAGAACACTATCAGGTTTAAACTTTTTGAGAAGACCTGTAATCCAGGGCTCAATACCGGGACTGTGAAATGTTAAGGTATACTCAAGGTCATATATGAGCTTTGCTATTATTATCACCTTATATAATGTTTAATTCTGCAATAGTTTTTAACATATTTAACCTAATATATGCCACAATTACTTTAAAAGATTTAGGATCAGGCTCTATAGTCATTGTTAAGACATCAAAGCAAGATCTTCTATAGACTCATCTTTAATTACAGAGATTTAATTATAGAGATCCTACATTTTCTCTCTAGATCATTAATAGCCACATAAAATCTCATCATTAATTATTTTCATGTTCGATATAGATGCATTAAACTTCATCTAGATCACCTTTGAAGTCGACACGCGGCTTCTTTTAAAATCTCTCATAAGATTGAAGCCTGAGATCCTGACCCACAAATTTATGGGTCAGCCTCACATGCTTTAAGATCCTTCCAAAAGCCCGTCATAGCGAATCTTTTATATACTTCGTCATGTTATTTTCCATAAACTTTGTCATTTAGTATCTATACCGTGATATATCTCAACGATCTTTTTTGTGCCCATTTTCATCTCTCACTCTCTCTTGTAAAATTAGAGGAAGCTACATAAACATTAACATAATCATTTATTGCTTCATAAGTTTCGGTTTCTCTAGGAAAGGGAGCTACGTGAAGAACGGCTACGACAGGTTTATCAAGTTTCTTAGCTTTCTTAGCTAATTTAATACTCAAAGAGTTAAGATGGATTACATCAGCTTTTCTCGCGATCCATTTCTGCACAAATCTATCCACATAGGGCGGGATAGTTTTCAGCATGCTATATCTTCTATGTAATCTTTCGTGTGTAGATAAATAGTATAGAGAAAGGATATTCTATATCGACGTGGGCATCTGTCTCAGAACTTAAAATCTTTTGGAAGATCAAGACTATAAGAGGCTAAGACAAAAGATGCTTCAAAATACATTTTCAATGATCTCATCTCGAGATATATAATAATGGAGAGTTAAAGATTATATCGCTAACATTCATACTGCCCATACTACTCATCGGCTGAATATTCATGCCTAATGATGAGATGTTATAAGGCCATATAAGTCTCCATTCGATCATTTTCACAAGATATAATCCAGGATCGAATTCTTGATATATTTTAAAACTTCTTATATCTCCTAGCATGCTTAATCTCAATAGATCCTCAGCTAATATGATTTCTGAAGATGTTGAAGGTCGATATGCAAGAGAGGGAATCTTACTCATATAGAGTTCAGGAGCATTCTTCACGGTATACATTCCAGAGATTAAGCTTAACACAACCATTACTAAAAGTATCACTTCATTTCTCTTATTATTAATGATTACTCTAATAGGTTCTACTGATCCTAAAAATAATAACATGTACCCAGGGTATCCTGCCTCTCTACTAAAGGAGTTACTGAAAAATGAACCTATGAAGCCTATGAATATAAGGAGTAAACCCCCAATTAAAAGTGGCAGAGATAATAGTTGCTGGTATGTGGCACAAGATCTCTTATGTAACAAGAAATAAAGTACATAGGACGTTGCAAAAGCAGGCAGCAATATCCACGAGAACACTGTGAAGAGAGGTGAGTAAAGCTCATACCTACTCATTCTAGTCTCCACTTCACCAGTACCTATGAAGAAGTTGAAAAACCTCATGAAGTCGCTATAATAGGGATATAAGCTAACATATGCAGAGGTGTAGAAGAAGCGAATTAGGGATAGTAAAGTGTGGAGGGCTAAGAGCATCACTAAAATTTTAAAAGTACTCAATGAATAAGACTCATGAGCTCTGTTGACGGCAACTAACACAAATAATAATAAGAATAGTAAGAAGAAAGTAATCATAGCCATGGATGTGGCATGTGTTAAAATGCCAGCTAACGCTAACATAATTAGTACGCCATAATCCCGCACATCAAGCCCAGCTCTCGAGATAAAGAAGCTTATGAAGAGTAATGCGTATAATGCTGATAAAGAAGGCGGTACAGATATGAATGTTACGTAGGGAGTGGCAATAGCGATGAGAAGAACATAGGCAATCACATCAAAACCCCCCTTAGCACCTATGAACCTCCTATAGATTATTAGTAAGGAGCAAACCGATAACAAAATGATCGTGAGGTACAACACCAGGTTAGGTATAGCATTTACTACATCACCAGCACCGTAAACCTCATGCAAAAAAGCAATCCAAAAAGATGCAACATTGATCAAATCATAGTAGGGGTTCTTAAGGGAAGAACTCCAATGCCCATATCTCATGTATATGGCTGCGTCAGGGATCTGCTCTCCCACCTCTACAAGCCCATATCTTAAGCTCAAAGAATACTCGAGGACAAGAATTATAGTTACGAAAAAGGCTGTTAGGAATATGTTTGCAGGCAACTTCATACTCATGTTATGTAAAAACTTGTAAATTACAGTGACGGTTACTAAAAGAAGAGCATATATAACATATTTACCATGACTTATTACAAAATCTAGACTGTGCATAAACACAGCTAGGAAAGTACATAGCGTAACAATTGCCATGAAAAAGCTGACTCTTGTACGACCGTTTATTGCAAATAGGAATAAGAAGTTAACCAATGAAAAGAATAGCAGTAGAGTTTGGCTATAAGATAGCATCCTTACTCACACCTTACGGGCAATTACTATTATCTCGGCAGCTAAAGATGGAATCAAGCTTAAAATGGAATCTATAAAAGTGTAATATCTAGATCTATGATCACCTGCTGAACCCTTCATCGTTATAATACGAAAACCGTGAAGCTCTATGAATTCCTTGAAAGCCTTAAACGTAAATAATCTTATATGTCCTGGAGCTCCTGGGCGCTCATAGGGAGATTTTAATAGTTTTCCAACATTAAAACGCGTAGAGGGTGAAGAGAAATATGGTTGGAATCCTAGTAATAATACTAACCTATTAACCCACCAAGCAAGATTAGGTGTAGAGATCACAATGAAACCTCCTGGCTTTAATACTCTCCGTACTTCTGAAATAGCATAGTCAGGGTCGTAGAGATGCTCTACCACCTCAACCATAACCACGACATCAAAATAGTTGTTTGGAAAAGGTAGCGGTTCACGTGCTACATCTACCTTATAGCTTTTGAACCCCTTACTCGAGGCCTGCTTTAAAGCACTTTCATTTATATCAACAATCACAGCTTCTTTAACTCCTAAAATATTAACTATTTCTGCAGTAAAGTCGCCTGTACCCCTCCCACATCGAGAAGTCTTTCGTTCTTTATATTCTTTATATTTGGTAAAAGATATTTCCTAATGACGTGTAATATGAACGATCTTAAGGATTTAGCGGATCCCGGCAACTCTTCTTTAGATTCGTTGAACATTAAGACCCTCCAATAACTGTTTATAGTATATAAGATATTTTTTGGCCATGACCTCTGAAGAAAAGTGCTTGTTTACATAAGATCTTATGAGGTATGGATCAAGACTATCTACTCTTTTCATATAACTAATAAGCTCTTCAACATTGCGTCCTAAGAAACCTGTTTTCCCATGGCTTACGATCTCTAGAACAGCACCTTTCGGAAATGCTAGCACAGGTGTTCCACAAGCCATAGCCTCTACAATGTTAAGCCCGAAATATTCTTCTCGTTCCACAGGGAATAGAAGAGCTTTACTCCTACACAATAAATTTCTTTTAGTATTTTCATCAACCTCCCCAACATATGTTATCGTTTTGTTATCTATATACTTCTTAAGCAGGTTAAAATAGCGTTGATCTCTTACAGGGCCCCCTATAACTAATTTATTTCCAGTACGCTTAGCTATAATGATGACATTGTGAATGCCTTTTACAGGAGTTATAGCTGCTAATGATATCAAGTAGTTATCTTCATCATAACAAAATGGAAACTCGTAGACAGGTATTCCGTTATGAACATATCCAATTAAACTCCTCCCTAGAGATCCTCTAAGTCTAATATATTGATTTTTCGAAATTGCTACCAAAGCAGGATGCACTAAATAGCGCAGGACACTCAGAGATTTCGAAAGTGGAGGATCATAATGCAATGTTGTCATCCAGTAAACTCGCCTGAAAGAACTTTTTGCCAAAAAATTATGGAAAATTAAAAAAGAGTTTCTTTGAATTAAATGATTATGAATAAGAATCATCGTAGAATTCATTTGAGAAACTGTACGAAGTAGCCTTAAAGCATATGCATATGGATTCAAAGATAAATTATTCGTTGCAGGATGACGAGCAAAAACCTTAATGTTGATCTGATCAACGCCGAGGTAGTCTTCGAGAACTCTTCTCAATTTTATCTGGGCAGTAACTAAGTAATGTGCAACACGTTCAGTTCCACCGTATTTAACTGGAGGAAACTCTATATAAGGGGGTACAATGTGAATTATTAGAAGCCCCTTCACAGGTAGCCGCCTCACAGTATTATCTTAATTAACTTTAATCCTATTAATAATTTCGTTGATAAGTTTACTTGCGATATTTGTCCACGAGTACTGTAATGCTGTTTCTCTTGATTTTCTACGAATACTTTCTAAATCAATTTTATCTATCGTTTCAAGAAGCTCTGTAAATTCACTCTCATTAACAATCACATAACCGTTTTCGCCATGTTTTATGATCTCTGAGGCACCTACTGTTGGAGATAGTATAGGAATAGCCCCCGACGCCATAGCCTCAAGCGTTACCAGCGAGAAAGGATCATAGCTGCTTAATAACACGAGAAAATCTGTAATACCATAAATTTTTATTAGATAATCCTCTTCAATTTTTCCGAGAAATCTTACGTTCAAACCTTTGGAGATATTAAGAATATTAATATCAGGAGTGAAGCCTATAGCTAGTACTACATAATTTCGCAGTTTTACTTTTTTCGATATCTTTAAAAACTTATCAAAGCCCTTTCGGTAAGGATCTGCTCCTACAAAAGTAAACACGATAGTGTCTTCATCTACGCCTAACATCCTTCGCAACTCTCTTCTTTCTTCATTATTTATCATATGGTACTTTTCTACATCTACACCATTATGTAGTACAAAGACCTTATCCTCTTGGATTCCGTAATCCTCTATGAGCGATCTTTTGACCAAATTTGAGACAGCCCATAGGAGCTTGCTGGATTTAATTATCATCCTCTCTAACAAGGCTTCTCTTTTCATCTTATTCCCTGTTTTAGCGTCTAAGATACCGGATAAGCTTCGTAGTGCTTGTAGCCTTAGGAAATGAACCCATGTGATATCATCCCCAAAAGTATAACCGTTTCCAATAACGATTCTATCATTCTTACATAGCTTCGCTACTATGCTATATGCTATTGGGGAGAGGGTTCTCCTAGCGAAGAGCTTGGGTATTATCTTGATCTTTACACCTGCATTGATAAGTTTATCATAGTCATGTTTAGATATGTTTATGATGCTTGTGAGGATCTCCACATCTGCCCCCAGCCTGGCTAGGGCTAGCGCTAAGTTATAGTTGCATTTAGGTGCTGAAAGAGATAGATCAAGATTCCTAGAGATGAGTGTGAAACTAAGCTTCATTATATAAACCTCATTATGTAAAACGCTGAAATAGGTAATTATCGCCACGTCTATCTACAAGCCTGAATCCGAGCTGCTTTATCTTTTTATACTACACTAATAAATCTCTTCTCCACAACTCTATCATCAGAAATCTAGTACGTTTCATAGTCTCGATTATACCTGGTAAAGCTTCAGACACGTAACCTTCTATATCTATCTTTAAGAAATCTATACGCTCTATTCCCAGGCGTTGCACTATATCATCCAAGGGTTCAGCCCTTACATATATTTCTCGATAAATATCACCCCTCTTTGGTTTAGAAGTGGCTCCCCCTAAGGATAATCTTTCCCCATCATAAGGGATATATAAGGTAAGTTCTCCTCGTACCAAAGCTATAGCTTCGTCAAAAACATCAACCTTAGATTCACATTGATTAAGCCTCACATTAGCCCTCAATACATGAGAGTTCCACGGTGCAGGCTCTATAGCTACAATCCTTTCAATATCCTCTTTCACACATGCGAATACCGTATATTTCTCCATATAGGCTCTAACATCAATAACCACACCTCTTGCTCTAGGCAGAAACCATCTTTTAAGCTCGTATAACTCCTCTAAAACAAGGTCGTAGATATCACTTGTGCCAGGTCTAATGATAAAATAAGGACCATCCAGTGCTTTACAACTATAGGTCTTTTAATATATGTTTCAACCATAACCTTTCCACTAAAAGCAAGCTTTTTTAACATAGCTTTATACAATGCCTTATGTAGATGGAGGAGATCATCTAGAGAGTTTGGTCTAAGCCTTAAGAGGTTTATTGCGTAATTTAATTCCTTAAGAAAAACCATTAGCTATCTCAATCCTCTCTATATTACTCGACTTTGGTTCAGCTATTTTTCTCAGTAATTACCTCTATTGATCGTCTAAGCCATGCAATTCTTTTAATCACTCCTCCAGTCTCTCCCTATCAACACCTCTATAGCACCAGCTAAAGATCTCTACCTCGTGACCGAGCTTCCTCAAGCCCTCCGCTAAGAGAGCAATAAACCTGTTAACGCCATCTAGATGCGTTATATACTCTCTCCTAATCAAAGCTATCTTCATAAAATTTCATCAAATTTTTACACTTGATTCTTCAAGAAGTTTTCTAGCTGTTGTTTCCACGGCTTCTCTTGAACTCATTGAAAATTTGAATCCTAATCTCTTCGTCTTCTCTATTTTTAATGTTATTTTCTTTATATCTCTTGGCCATCTAACTCCATGTAGTATTGGCTCACGGATCTTTTTAACATCTTTTAATCTCAAGATCTTTATTATCTCTTATCTCGTATGTTATTATTCGCTCATTATATGATGTGTCATAACTTCACAATCTTATATATATAAAGCTAATAGTAAAGGCTTTCCACGTATTTCAATACTATCTCGTTCCAAGTGTTTATATGAGCTTTTTCTGTTATAACAAATTCTTTGTTAAATGATTTTGTCTCTGCCTCTATGTTTTCTGCTATTTCTCTTGTTATCATCGAGGGTGTTCCTATTGCTAATGCCTCTGCTATGAATATGCTATATGCCTCATGTCTGCTTAGGTTGATAGCGTATCTTGCCTCTGACAGCATCTTTAGATATGTCTCTCTAGGCTGTGGATCTATAAAAACAACTGATCCTTTGTATCTCTTCTCGGCATATTTCATCAGCTTATCTCTATAAGATCCTTTTCCTATTATCATGAGTCTCAGACCTAATTCTCTGGCTATTTCAATCACAAGATCAAGTCTTTTGTATCTCTCGACTCTGCCAGCATACATCATGTAATCACTATCATGCCCGCTCCATCTATATCTTAAAACATCTTCTTCAACACCATTTGGTATAACAATAATCTTTCTACTTGTCTCAGGATAATGAGATTTTATCATAGAAGCCTCTCTTCTACTTACTGCATGAATAACCTCGGCCTTATCAAGAAGTTTTGAAACCTTATTTCTCCAAAAAATCCATAGAAAACTTCTTAAAACAGTATGACCAGAACCATGATAATGAGGCGACACAACGACCTTGACGCCTCCAGCCTCCTCCGCTATTGAAAGACCCGAGAAGACAGTGAAGATAGAATGAATACTATGAATATGAACAATATCAACATCTCTGACAATCTCTCTCGGCAACTTTCTCAGATCATCTCTTCTCCTAGGATAGTGATATGCTTCTCCAGGGCTCCAGACAGGCCATCTAATAATTTTCACACTATTTATCTCTTCTTCACGAGGCCTATCTATCTCAGGCTCTCCAACGATCACGGTTATCTCATGTCCTATCTTAACAAGTCTCTCAGCAACTGATTTAACAACATATTCTACCCCGCCTATGTGTGGGTGGTAGGAGGGTGCTATATATAGTACTCTCATTGATCTAGAGCAAGCATATTTTGGCTTCTTTCAGATTTCCTGTCACAGGATCTTGTCTCTAATATTTTTATCAAGTTTTTTCCATATGATCTCTTTGCTGAAGATGTTTCTTATCATGCCCACAATAAGATATATCTGGGTAGCTACCCATGTTCTAAAAGGCTTGAATATCAACAATATTAATCCTATTACCAGTATTATTGATGCTCTCAAAGATCCTTCTGATGCTCTGTAGAGTAATAGAGATGTTGCAACCAACAGCAGCCACGGGTTTATCAGATGTAGCCATATCTCTATAAAAAGGATAGATCTGAACCTCTTCGGAGCACTCCATATATATCTCAAAGTCTTGATGAAATGTTGCACAAGATGTTGTGCTCTTCTAATTCTCCACATCTCATATTCTTTCTCAGGCACAATCTCTATACATTCAACATCTTCAGCCACTACAGATCTTTTCTCTCTCAATGTTATAAGTGTCGCGCTGTGGCTATCATCAGCACCTATGTCTAATGGGAATCCTCCTATATCTATCAGATATCTATCAGAAGATCTTTTTTGTATGCGGCAAGCTCTCCATGAAATATAGGTGTAGACCATTTCTTGCTCTCACCGATCCTCACGATATTATAGAAGTCTCTGTATCCAGCCTCGATATCTAGAGGACCTTTCTTCTCAGGCTTCTTGACACATGTGACGGCGCCTACATTAGGATCTGAGAGCCATGAAACTGTTTTTGACAAGACATTTTTAGATGCCCATCTAGAGTCTGCATCAGTGATAACAATGATCTCTCCGTCAACATGTTTAAGAGCATTATTAAGTGCATAAGCTTTTCCTCTTCTAACATCTTCTCTAATAACCACGAGCCTGGCATCAGGATGTTTATTTCTCCATCTCTCAACAATATCGACAGTTCCGTCAGTACTTGCAGAATCGACAACAATTATGCTCATAAGATCCTTAGGATAATCTTGTTCAAAAATATTATTAAGTTTAGACTCTATGAGATCAGCCTCATTATAAGTTGGAACAATAATCGTTACCCTAGGTCTGTAGGAAGGATCCTTTTTAATATCCCAGGGCTTGTTAAGCCATCTGCTCCTAAGGTACAGGTAGTATAGTAGTGGGAAGCTGAAGTGGGTTAGTGCAAGGGCTAGTGCTAGGAGTGTTAATACGTCTGCTACGCTCATTGCTGATGTGCCGAGTAGAGGGACGTTAACTTGTTTCGCTTTATATGTGTTATGAAGTTCTGATAAGCTGTGAAGAGGTTTGGCACCTATGCTGTGGATGCTTCTTGTAGAGCTTTTCTAACTGCTTCTCTGTGTAGAGGTGTTTGCCAAGCTATATGTTTGCCTATGCCCAGCTCAAGGTCTTTCTGTGGTGGCGGCTGGTCTATCCATAGCTCAGGGTCTCGATAGATTATGGAGCTTATGATTAGGTTAAGCTCTATAAGCTTCTGCATCAGTGGTAGCTTCTCTTTAGCTGGCAGGGTATCGGGGTTCTCAACTGCTTCCAGTAACCACTTCCTCTCCTCAGCACTAAGCGAAAGGATGAACGTGTCTAGATCTTTAGAGGTTGTGATGCTCTTGATCACCTCATCCACGCTCCACTTTGCCTTGTATAGCTTTGCGAGCATTCCTGGGTTTCCACCCGTAATCCTCCAAACCTCCTCGAAGCTAGGCTTCGGCCCAGGTATCTGCCTATATAGCTGTTCGAAGCCCTCTCTACTCATGTTCCACATGGGCATTAGATCTGCCCATCTATGCCTCCCGATCTCAGCCTTTGAGACCCCCTCACTTGTTGCCACGATTACCACCATGCGTTCGTAGCTGTACTGAGGATACTCAATCATGTTTAGAAGTCCCTTAACATATGCAGCTGCATATCTCAACCCAATTGCTTGAAACACATCATCAGCTATGATAGCTACCCTCGCCTTCCTCACCTTAAGCAAATCCCTCACAAAGTCGAATAGCGCCCACACAATACGGCTCAGAGCATCCTCGGCAAAGGCCTTCTGAGCAAATTCTAGAAAAGCCTCCTTAACGCTCGGTATAGAGACATCCGCATAGACAAGCCTATCCAGAGGGTGGATATAGAACACCTCGTAGCCTCTCTCACTCAAAACCTCAGCTGTCTGTCTAAGCCAGGCAGTTTTTCCACAGCCCTCAGGACCATAAACAACTATAGGAAACCTTGTGCTCCTCTCACTCCACTCAATAACTTGCTGAATAGCTCTATCCCTATCAACAAACTCAACCTCTATCCCAGGAACAAAACTTAGCCTAATCCTCTTCACCATGGGCATCCCCAACCTAGAGCAGGTATGTCTTGGCCTCCTTCAGCTTCCCTACAACTGGATCCACTTCAAAGCCTAGTGTCTCGAGAGCTACTGCACCTATGAGCACAACATCTACATCATCTGATACGAGTATGTGTGTATATGCCTTCCTACCCATAATCTCTACAACGCCTAGGCATTCATCGAGCTCCGTAAGACCCTTGGCGGTTGCAGCTCTTCTCCTGCCTATCACAGGTAGCTGAAGTTCTTCAGCAATTCTTCTAGGAACCACAGTGAGAGTGGCACCTGTATCCACAAGAGCTTTCACAGCCACTGCCCAATCTGTGAATGGGCTCCTAATAACAGCATCAACCCAGACAAGACCCATTTCAGTACCACCAATAAGGGCCTTGCTTAAGAAGTGTAAAAACGTTATCGTTTAGTCCTACTCATGCTACATTTCATGCCTTAAGCACTTTCTTCGCTAAGTCAACCAGTGCTTCTACATCTCTAAGCCTTAGCCTAACATCATCGCTTCCCAGCCTCGCTTCGAGGAAGCCGTCAACATGTAGTTTGTATGTTGAGTCCCACCAGTGGTAAAGTTCGCTTACTCCAGGCTTTTTCATAATGCTCACCACAGCACTCTCGAGAAGATCTGTTGTCCACCTACCCCTCTTAGCAGCCTCATCAGCTTCAGGCGGTTTAAGAGCTATGGCAATGGTTTTCACAGTTTCTCAAGATCTTAGAGAGAAAATGAAGAAATTTCATAATATTAACTGGAGTGAGTTGATAAGAAGATTTATTGAAGAGACGATCTCTCGTCTTGAGGCCCAGGAGCTTATCAAAAAGATTGAGAATGATCTTAGGGATGTGCCTATTCTTCCAGCAGGTACTGTCTCTAGATGGATTAGAGCTGACAGAGATTCTCATTGACGTCTCTGTTTCATCAATATCTCCATTGTATAAATAATATGTCTCTCTCAACATATTCTGTGATAATATTTTCATGTCCTATAGCTCTTTGATCTTTTTTAACGGCTTCTCTATATAATGGTGTCTGCCAGGCGACATGCTTTCCTATACCCAGTTCAAGGTCTCTCTCTGGTGGAGGGGTGTCAATCCATCGGTACTCTAATCTTCTATGTATATTATATATTATGAGGTTTTTCTCTACAAGCTCATTTACAAGTTCTTGCGGGGCGTCGGGGGCCCAGAGTTTATCAGGGTCTCTCACAGCTTCTCCAAGCCAATCTCTCCACTTATTGATGAAGCTGGAGGTTATACCCTTATCTTCTATCAACACGTGTATAACTGTGTCTACATTCCACTTGGCTTGGTATAGTTGTGAGAGTAGTGATGGGTTTCCACCTATTAGCGTTTCCCCGCTAACGGTACTTCTAAATACTTGTAAATGTCTTTAATTCCGTTAGCGGGGTTGGCCCTAGGCTTGGGATCACCAGCTTCGCCCAAGCCGCATGGGGCCCTGTCGAGGGGAACGCCATGCTCCTCCCATCTGAGGATAGATATTTCAAGCCGATGTTTATAGCTCCGATCACATCTCTATCTAGGGTTAATCCGTTGCTCAGCCTTGCTAGCCTCATCTGTATCTTTATAACCCTCACCCTTCTACCCCCTCTCAGCGCGATGCGAATCACAGAGGGGGTATATCTCTTGATGGGCTTACCGCTAAATGGATCTCTTGATGATGAGTATGCCTCTGACTCCTCAACAACATATAGGGGCTTGTTATTCAATATCTCTACTAGTTTTGAGGCGCACCACTGGTGGA
>JAVVGE010000059.1:0-13498 GCA_032249255.1 Desulfurococcales archaeon
TTTATGAGGGCTCTGCCCAGAAGGGCTTCGGGGATCCAAGCCTAGATGGGAGCCCAGTGCCGCTGGGCTCAACAGCCACCAGCGAGCCCATAGAGATCCCAAGATCTCTTTGGGGGAGGTGGAAGTCCCTCGATGACCACAGGGATGTTATAGCATCCCTGTGGGTTAAGAAGCAAAGCAACACAAATAAATTAATATCAATGACAATCAATGATCATCGGGGGACAAGCGGTTCCACGATACCCCCGTCATAAAACCTCATCAGGGCTCTATCAAAACTGGGCTCTAGGCGGTATAGCTCTTAAACCCTCACTAGCCCTCGTTAGCTATAAGTTCAACTGTTGGAACAATACTTAAGCATCAAGTTTAAAAGCTCTGAAGCATATTTAGCGAAGTAGGGGCGATGACGGGAACGCTGAGGGCTAACGCCTAACGCTATAGGGAACTCATGCTGTACATGGCAGACCTAAAGTATTGATGAGGAAGGCCCTCATGCCCACCAGAATCCGGGACATGGAATTGAAAGATGCTTATCCGTGTAACCATTAAAGTCCACCTGTCTACTCTCGGAGCCTCCTACGACTATTTAAAACATATACATATCCTATATTTATGAATTAAGGTAACTGGTGCTAAGTGTTTGTACGCTATGGAGTATTATGCTACGTTAAATCTGACTATAAGAGGAGGCCTTAAAACTCCTCAACAAGGCTCAAGGATATTAGCCTCCATAAACTCCACTATCACATGGTGCCTCTTGGTGTTAGAAGAGGCTTGGAAAGCTTTAGAGCTTGCATATGAAGAGCTTAAGAGGTATAGTGCGGATAGAGAGCCTCTTAGGCTTAGAAATGCTTGTGAGAAAGGGTGGCTAGCTGTTATCCTTGCTACAGACGAGCTTCTAGCTAGGTACGGGTATGAGAAGCCTGGAGGCTACAGGGAGAGGAGGGAGTTACTTAGGAAGCTGGAGGAGAGCGTGGAGGATGTAGCTAGGCTAGGCCTCAGGGATAGATTTGGAGCTAGAGGTTATTATCTACACATACTAGGTTACCATGAAGGATCTCTAAGCGAGAGTGAGATTAGAGTGGAGTTAGAGAAGGTAGCAAGGTATTTAAAGGACGTTGAAGAGCTCTTATCAAGACATTAGGGGAGGAGATAACATAACATCGATACTCTCCAATAGACAACGAGGTTACACTTACTGTATCTCCATTGGAACATAGATATTATAACTCCTTCCATTCTATAATAGAATTGCACAGAACTAATCAGCAGTATTGCTGAGGCTATCAGCGCTAATACCTTCCATTCTATAATAGAATTGCAGTCTGTGAGGGATGATCTGGTGTTGGTTGGGTGGGAGCTTTCGCCTTCCATTCTATAATAGAATTGCTTTATGTAGTATTTTGATCCAACCTGTAACACATCAGCTATATAGCCTTCCATTCTATAATAGAATTGCGGGTGGAATGCCGATGATATGACAAGGATACTGAGACAGCTATTCACCTTCCATTCTATAATAGAATTGCTTATTGCTTGATAGCACTAAGCAGAGCTATGACTACTTTATCCTTCCATTCTATAATAGAATTGCTTCTCTAACATTCCAAGCTGATACAACATCATATGTCACAGCCCTTCCATTCTATAATAGAATTGCCGATGTATTTCCTCACATCTTTTGAGCTCCACTCAAAGATCCTTCCATTCTATAATAGAATTGCAGAAGAAAGGAGATATCGTTGAATACACTGTTGGGCTTCTACTCCTTCCATTCTATAATAGAATTGCCAAAGCTTTATCTCTTGAAGGGTGATAGCGAGATAGCGAGGATCTACCTTCCATTCTATAATAGAATTGCATATATAGTTTGGTGTTGGGCATGAGCAGGGGCAGGTCTAATCCTTCCATTCTATAATAGAATTGCTTGGGCGATATCGATCACATAGCCTCTCGAAAAAGAGAGGGCCTTCCATTCTATAATAGAATTGCACATGGCTATCTCCTCCTCAGCCAGATGGCGTATGCAACCAGTCCTTCCATTCTATAATAGAATTGCAAGACCTCATAGTCTCACGCTTTTGGTCTTAGCTTGATAAACCCTTCCATTCTATAATAGAATTGCCTAAGAAAGATAACTATCTGAGAGATGCTTTTATGAAAAATCCTTCCATTCTATAATAGAATTGCGGGACGCTGAACCCATTCATAAGGCTGAAAACCCCTGCACCACCCTTCCATTCTATAATAGAATTGCCCGCCCAAGGTTGATGTAGATCCTTGATAGGTTATCTGTCCTTCCATTCTATAATAGAATTGCATAGTGTGAATGTGGTGGCTGTTCCTACTGCTATGTTATCACTTCCTTCCATTCTATAATAGAATTGCAATCAATAACATTCATCACTTGGTTCGATTGTCCTGTTCCTTCCATTCTATAATAGAATTGCGGGGGTGATTCTCACGTCTATGGGGATTGTCTCTCCAGTTTTCCTTCCATTCTATAATAGAATTGCTTTCTGTCTTGCCAACACCGGGAGGGCCGACCAAGAGCATCCTCCTTCCATTCTATAATAGAATTGCCGTTATCGATCGCACCGCTCATAGCCATCCAATAGATAGATATGCCTTCCATTCTATAATAGAATTGCATGATGACAGGCTAAGGATAGACGCTAAGTACAGGTGGGCCCTTCCATTCTATAATAGAATTGCTTGGTGTTGTTGGTGTTGTTTTGATTGGTGTTTCTGTTGTTCCTTCCATTCTATAATAGAATTGCAAGCTTTGGTGGGCATAGTTGGGCTCTAGCACCAGGCCAGTGCACCTTCCATTCTATAATAGAATTGCTTCGTGTAAATTTGTGCTCAAAAGTATATATTATGCAGCCGCCCTTCCATTCTATAATAGAATTGCCGGGTCGATAGATGGGTTCAGCGCTGGTAGAGGTGGACCTTCCATTCTATAATAGAATTGCATCAACGATCCTCTTGTTGAGTTCGCTGCCTCTATCTATAGGACCTTCCATTCTATAATAGAATTGCTATCACTATCAGGTCACCACACTCAACATCACGGTTTGTTCCCTTCCATTCTATAATAGAATTGCTGGCGCTGAGGAACGTCACGATAAGAAACCCAGACCTCCTGAGCCTTCCATTCTATAATAGAATTGCAGACAGAGATCTATATATGGCTTTAAGAAAGCTATGCATATAATAGACCTTCCATTCTATAATAGAATTGCCAGCCAGCAGATAAACTGCACAGAAGCCGAGAAACTAGCCAACCTTCCATTCTATAATAGAATTGCTCTAATGCTAGCCCTTGGATGCGATCTTGGATTAGTAAGTATCCTTCCATTCTATAATAGAATTGCAAGATCTCACACAAAAGAGAGGGTAGAAAAGAGCTATTGCGCGTCCTTCCATTCTATAATAGAATTGCATGTAGTCATCGTCTCTGTTTATCTTTATCCATACCGAGATCCTTCCATTCTATAATAGAATTGCCTTATTCCGAGAGACGGCCAAATAGCGCAACAAACGATCCCCTTCCATTCTATAATAGAATTGCTCTAGCCCAGGTAGCAATGATCTCTCTAAGCCCTGCTGTGCCTTCCATTCTATAATAGAATTGCATCATCTTGATCGCATTGGGGATGCTGATATTCTTGATATTCCCTTCCATTCTATAATAGAATTGCATGTTAAAAAAACGATCGCGGTTGCGCATTAATGTGAATACCCTTCCATTCTATAATAGAATTGCTACTTCAATTAGATTTATTACATCAATGATCGCCACTTACCCCTTCCATTCTATAATAGAATTGCCCCCGCCTTGAAAGGGCGGGGGCGGAGGCGCAGCTGGAGTAGCCTTCCATTCTATAATAGAATTGCCAGGGATGTTGGTGGGTATCTATGTGGGCGTGTCTGCACCTTCCATTCTATAATAGAATTGCGCATCTTCGGGTAGTCTCTCTATCACTTTCTGTAGTATCTCTACTCCTTCCATTCTATAATAGAATTGCAAAAATGGTAACACAGATCGACAGATCAGGAACCCACAACTGTCCTTCCATTCTATAATAGAATTGCCTCCAGATAAACCTCTTGTGTACTTAATAGCCCTGTAGATCCTTCCATTCTATAATAGAATTGCGCATGGATCGCTTGGGGTCCAATTGTAAGGCGGCTCGCATTTCCTTCCATTCTATAATAGAATTGCCTATGCTTGTGTAGTCAGCAGCTGTCTGCCCGAGCAAAGCAATACCTTCCATTCTATAATAGAATTGCTCCAGGACTTGGGTTCCGAGTACCAGGTATCTATCCACCATCCTTCCATTCTATAATAGAATTGCGAGACTGGGGTTAGGATCTTCAGTGTGATGGCTAGACCAGAAATCCTTCCATTCTATAATAGAATTGCCAATATCATTCTATGCATTGCTCAAGATATCTCATAAACGAGACCTTCCATTCTATAATAGAATTGCAGTAACAATCAAAGCAGCCTTCGTGGCAGGACCCCATCCAACCTTCCATTCTATAATAGAATTGCATAGAGTATGCTAAAAAGCTGATAGAGAGAGAAGGGAAAGCCTTCCATTCTATAATAGAATTGCAGCTGTGAAGAGGCTAGGAGAAAAGCAGCTGAAGCCTCGGCTGCCTTCCATTCTATAATAGAATTGCGGATCAGTCTCAGCCAGCATCATACGTAGTCTTTACTGACCTTCCATTCTATAATAGAATTGCTTTATTTGCTGGCGACACTCGATATAGAGTATTGGTGATAGACCTTCCATTCTATAATAGAATTGCTCCCCGTGTCAGGACCTATCAGAACAAGCCTCGGAGGCACTCCTTCCATTCTATAATAGAATTGCTCTCCTCAGCAAGATGCCTTATCATTTCTGTCTTGCCAACACCCCTTCCATTCTATAATAGAATTGCTGATCTATTTGTTCTGTGGTTTGCTCTAATATTGATTTCTTATCCAGCTTATAAGCATAGATCTCGGTTTTTGATCCTTGGGTTTGATGACCGTAATGCTTATTAGTCTCAATATTTTTTGATCTAGATCGTCCTTGGATCTTTCGGGATGATCCCTCGGGATCTTTTTACATGTGGATCTGTTTTTGATCTTTGATCATATGATCTTTTTGATCTCCTAGGATCTTTTTCTCTACTCTTTCCCGGTTGATTCCGGGATGATCTTTGTTTTTGTCTTTGTTGTTTTTGTTATTAGGATTCCTAGTTTTGTTATTGTATATGATGTTTGTTTCCCTCTGGCCGTTGCTGCGTTCTACTCTTTTGAGCTCTGCTATGTGTTGTGCTGCTAGTTTTTCGCTCTAAGATGCTATGTATCTGCCCCTCGATATTTTCCTTGCTAGCCCTTTCTCCTCTAGCTTCTTCAATATCTTCTGCGTGTTCTGCTTAGTCCACTTGAACCCCCTCTTCTTCAACTCCTCATGGATCTCTGACAGCTTCACCTTCTTCAGCTCTCTGAGCACCCTGAGCACTATCGCTTCAGCCCCGCCAGCCTCTTCCCCATATATCAGGGATGCTATTTCGTTTATTACCTCGCCCTTGGCTATGATCTCTGCCCCCCCTCCCTCCACCTCCCACACTATTGAGGCCCTCGGGCCCAGCTTCTCTATCAGGTGTAGGGCTGCGATAACGGTATATGATACTAGTGCTCTAGTACCGCCGCTTAGGGATATTATCAGCTCCTCCCGCTCCCCCAGATCTCTCGAAGCCTGCTCCATAACCTCTACTACCTTGATCACAGCTTCCCTAGGATCCGTGATCTCTATTGTGAAGACCTCCACTCTAGAGCCTAGGATCT
Source organism: Desulfurococcales archaeon (assembly GCA_032249255.1). Lineage (GTDB taxonomy): Archaea > Thermoproteota > Thermoprotei_A > Sulfolobales > AG1 > AG1. Next base: position 5,849 of record JAVVGE010000059.1, read on the forward strand.
CGAGGATCTTGGCTGTGTCTGCAGCTGCAGCCCTAGACCTCTGATCAACAGATCCCCTAATGCTTGAGATCAGGAGGTATGCAGCCCTAACCCTGTCCCTATCATACATCCTAGAAGCGATCCTAATGATGTACCCCACATCAAACCCCAGCACAGCAATCAGCTTTGACATATTCTAAACCTATTGTTTATTTTCCTTGAAACTATATATTTTTATCTATTGCTGTTTATTATTTATCAACAGCTAGCTTTTTAAAGAGGCTAGGACTTAGTATAGGTGGTGATAAAATTGAAAAGTTCAGACCTAACTGGGGTGTATAGAGTGTTCGAGATAGTAGCTGGTGAGGGTAGGATAACGCTTATCGATAGAATCGTGAAGTCGGAGGATCCCGAGGATCTGTTGGAGGCGTTCTACGAGGCTATTAGGATGGCAAGGAGCGTTGAAAAAATCGAGCTTTCGGAGGAGGAGGTTGAAAAAGTAATATCCAACCCTAGAGTGATTAAAAAGATAGCTATAAAGGCTGCCGCACTAGCGTATAAGAGGAGAGAAGAAGGCGAGGAGGAGGCGAAGAAGGAGGAAAAAGGTGGGGAGGAGGGAAATGAGTAGCATTGCAGATGGCTTCGCATCTATAGTGCTGAGGCTTTCGATCGAGTCTGATGCCATGAACATGGTCGAGCACCTAGGGGCATTCACACCCCACAGGAGCGCCCCCATAGCCATTAAAGTGGGTGATAGGCTGAGGGTTGTTAGGGCTCCAGCCGCCTCTGGGCAGATGATGGCCCATGCATACCAGGTTGCCCTCGCAATGATAGCTGACAAGGCTGGGCTCCGCCTGTGCGATGACTGCAGGAACCACCAGGTGTTGGGGGGCTTTGTCAAGAGATCCCTCGAGGATCCAAAGAAGTTCGCTAACAAGGAGTTCGAGGTGGTGAGCACATGCGTCGTAGAGGATCTAGCCGGCTTCATGATTGTAGGGAGGTCTAGAGAAGGCGGTGGGGAGGAGGGAGGAGAAGGCGGGGAGCAGGGGAAGAAGCCTAGGAAGAAGGGAAAATCCAAGGAGGATAGCGAGAGGAGTGAGGGGCTCAGAAGGACAGCCCCAGTATGGTTCAGCTACATGCTCCCAGACCCGAGACCCTCCAGCTTCAAATTCGAGCCCCAGTTCCACGTCATGTTTAACGCCAAGGGTGAGAACAGGCCCTTCACAATTGAGAGTGCGACAGCTATATACACCATGGCGATAGGGATCGATGTGAGGTCTATTGGGAGGGCGCCTAACAAGGATGGAGCTATCTCCGAAGTGGCGGATAGGGATAAAAGGATAGAGCTGGCTTTGGAGGCGATCAGGACGGTGATCCACGGGCAGATATTCGGAGCCAAGAAGTCTAGGTACCTGCCGAGGTTCGAGGTGATAGGCGGGGCTGCATCGCTTTCAAACCCAATACCATTCATGCTGTCCCCTCCGAAGCATGTGCCGGGTGAGGAGAGCTACGTATCTAGATCATATAACAGGGCTTTAAAAATGGTAGGAGGACTTGGCAGGATCGGGGTTGCACAGAACATATATATAGCGTACTTCGATACGGAGGGGATCGTTGAGAGCCTCGAAAGCATAGTTAAAAGGGAGGGCGGGCAGAGAGAGAAGGCGCAAAACATGCAGAAGAGATTCTGCACAGAAGATAAAGAAGGCAAGGTCGGCGGTAGTGTGTGCATAGAGGAGGTGGGCTGCTTCGACGATCTGATCAACTGGCTGCGAGATAAGATCTTCAAAGGATCTGCGGAGAGAGCAAAATGATCGGGGCCGTCTTGTCCCTAGAGCTCTTCTCACCGATGACAATTAGGATCCCATATGCCCCCTACCACAGCGGATCCTACCCCCTCCCCCCGCCATCTACGATTAAGGGGGCCATAGCATATCCATACGCTATTAGCAGGGGGCTGTCGGAGAGGATGTATTGGAAGGCCATAGAAGAGGTTGGGGAGATAGTCGCATACGCCTCTGCAGCGTACACCTCGATGCTTGTGAGGAGCACGCAACTTGAGAGGTTCTACCAGGCTATCTACCAGAAGCCCCATAGGAGGGCGGAACCCACCTGGAGGTGGGGGACATACTTCAACGAGGGCTATATATCCTTTCCAAGGCTCCTAATCTTCCTCCTCCTCAGGGATGAGGAGCTTGTGAGATACCTCTATGGCATTGTGAGGATAGGTAGGAAGGAGACAATAGCGTCTGTAGAGGAGGTGGTAGTAGACGAGCCGGTGCTGGTGGAGGATACATCTATATGCCACCCATTCTACTACCCTGAGGGCATAGCTAGAATAGATGTGGAGTGGGTTGAGTTTGATGACATGGGAGAAAGGTATGTAGTCCCTCTGGTATCACGGGTAGATGCTAGGATAAATGTGACGCCAACTAAAAGAGGCCTGATAGCTAGGGTTGGGAACTACTACTGTGCGCCGGTGCCAAAATCAGCTGTGGGCGTGTAGCCCATGTCCTATATGATACAGGAAAAGATCATCTCATACAAGAATATAAAGGAGATCAGGGGCACCCTGGCATATTGGTTTGCAAACGCAGCGTGCCAAGTCCTTCTGGGGCAGAGGGAGTGTGACCTAGCCGGTGAGACATACGACTACCTCCCCGAGGTTGCAGCGAACTTAGAGCTTATAAGGGATGAACTGGAGAGGCTCAAAAAATATTACCACATCTTCGACAGCACCAGGGTTAGGGATGGAAAGAGCCGTGAGATCAAGCTTGAAGACGCAATATCGATCCTCACATCTCCAACCCCCCAGGAAGAGTTTCCATACGCCCCATCAGATCTCTTCCTAGAGTATGGCGAGTACCTAGAGGGTTTCCTCGATACAAACACACTTAAGAGGAAAAATATATTTGTGAGCAACATCATCTTATCCCTCGCAGTTCTGGGGGCTGCCATAACATTTTCATACTCGATCAGTAGGGAGAATCGCAGGATATACGGCTACATAGGGTATAGCGGTCTATCGTTGGCTGGGGTCAGTCCAACTGATAGGTACTTCGCTGCCAGGAGGATCTCGGGCATAGTGGGCAAGATAGCCAGGCATGACCCCCCGTGGGAGGCTGTGGAGCTCGCAGCCGCCTCTATGCTGGTTAAGGAGGGGCTAAGACCATCTGACTGGGATACCTTCGAGGTTGTTGAGGCATATAGTGGAGGGAACAAGATCGTCATAGCGAGCTATAGGGTATCCCACATATCAGCCCTCGCATCATCGATCAACAGGGGCTTCGCACAGGGCTTCCTAGAGCTTCTAGAGAGGTATGAGAATAAGGTTGTTAAGAGGGTTGCAGACCACATTGCGAGGGGCATATATATGTATTCCCTCTACAGAGACCCGCAGTATCTACACCAGGCTTTGAGGCCCCTCATGTCCAGGGATATAGATGATAGGATGAGGGGCGTTATGAGTGGTTGGGAAGACGTTGTGGATATGATATTGCAGCTGGGTTGGTCGGATGACCGTTAGGGGGATAAGCTCTGAGGACGCTAAGGGAATAGTCGATGAGATGGGCAAGAAGGGGGCGTGGATAGCAGTTCTCAGACTCCCAACAGGGTTCGGCAAGTCCACATCAGCCCCAGTCATCTTCAGGGAGCTCCATGAAAGGGGCCTTGCATATAACATGATCCACGTGCTCCCCCTGAGGGCCATAGTCGAGCAGCAGTATAGGAAGTTGGTTTGCGCAGAGTCGGAGGGCCCCAGGATCCTCTATGAATCGCTGAAAGAAGCAGGCATCGGAATAGATGATATAGCCTTCCAGTCTGGAGATGCAATGCTGAGGCTCAAGAGCATCGAGTGCGGTGGGGCTTTCTATGGGGCTAAGAAGGATCCCATCTTCGACTCCAGGGCAGTTGTGACGACCCTCGACTCCTTCATGATGAACCTGATGAAGATCCCTGTGGCAGAGGTTTTTAAGAGTAGGAGGCACTACGCATCCCCGCTGGCCAGGATATTCACGTCAGCAGTTTTCTTGGATGAGGCCCACTACATGTCAGAAGATCCTAGGTCTATAGCGTCCACAGCCCTCCTAGCTAGATACGCCCAAAATGCTAGGGTTCCCCTCATACTAATGAGCGCAACCATTCACAAGAGCCACATAGAATGGATCAATCTGAGGAAGGAGGAGGCGGTGACGGCATGCCTAAAAGGCGATAGTGTGGGAGAGGAGTGCGATGTTGAGATCGATGGCGAGGAGTTCATCCAGAATGCATCAGCCATAGAGTGGAAAACGTATAAAGTAAAGAGGGAGGACGTTGTGAGCAAGGTAAAGGATCTCGTGGGGAGAGGCAGAAGGGTTTTAATCGGGGTGATGAGCATTGCAAGGGCTGTGGAGATATATAAAGAGCTTAAAAAGAGTGATGTCGAGGCTCGCCTCCTACACGCAGACCTAACTCTAGGCGATAGGGAGAGGATATTATCAGAGGTTGAATACCTACTAAAATCTGGCAGAGGCTTCGCCCTAGTAGCAACCCCTGTGATCAATGCTGGGGTAGATCTGAGCTTCGACGCGCTTATAGCCGAGGCCTCAGACTTTATATCCATAGTCCAGTGGAGCGGAAGGGTATGCAGGGACATGGATAACCCTTGTAAAGAGCCTCCGGAGGTGATCATTGTAGAACAGGGATCCAAGGACTACATACTGAAGAAGATCGATGAGCTTTCAAAGACAAATTCGAAGATAAACTGGAGAATCCCGTTCGACGATGGAGGGGCAATGGGCTATGGGAGGCTCATAGACATCGATGCAGAGAACACGGAGATAAAGAGGGTTGGGAGGGAGGCTATGAAGCTCTTCGACCTCTTCTACCCATTCTTCGTGTACCAGAAAGAAATCACTGACTACTTACTTGAGGAGGGATCGCCTGTTAGGAGGAGACTATTGATACAGGCTTTCATCGGGAGCCAGGACATAGATGCGGAGGAGGCTCTGAAGAATATGATCACTCTTGAGGCCAAAGATGTTAGTGGATGCGCCGAATATGTTGATAACTATATAGAGGTTATCAAGGAAGATCAAAAAGTAGAAGTTAGGCAAGATGAAGAAGTCTGGGAGAAGATAAAAAATAAACTCAAGAATCCTCACGAGCTCTATAAAGATCTAGCAATTGCGCATATGAAGAAAGGATCTAAGCATAAGGTGGTTGCGGGAGGCATCCTGATCAAGAAGGAGGTGTATAGTGGGGATGAGGGGCTGCTATGCATACAATAAGGGGGAGAGAGCTGAGGGTCTAGCGGAGCACCTAGCCGAGGTTGCTGAGTGCTGCAGAGGGCACAGGCTCCTAGATCCTGTGGCCTCTAGAAGCTCTTGAGAGGACACAGAGACCTCATACTATCTAGGGATAGGTATAAGCCCCTCTTCATATCAATGCTATCAGACAGACTTGGGAGGAGAATGTACTCCCTATACAACTCAAGGCCCCAGATCCTCAGGCCCGGGGAGATTTACTTGGGCAGGATATGCATATCACCAGCCGGCGGGGTATCGATTGAGCCTGAGCTGGAAGGCTACGTAGACACGCCGTTCGGCAGGGTCATATACTCGATAGAATCCATAGAGATACACGCAATGCACAGCCTAGAGCTTAGAGGGTGGGGAGGCAGGTTCCACATAGAGCTCGTAACCCCGGCCCTCATATCCTCGAAGATCATCACGTACAGCAACGGCGGCGGTGGCAGCAGCGAGAAGGCAGAGCTATTCAGGATCCCAACGCCAGGGTCTATCCTGGCTTACTCTCTGAAGCTCTGGAACTCCATAGCCCCTCCAGAGCTCAGGCTCCCAAGACCGTGCGATGATCATGCGGCGAGGCGGTATGAAGCTCTATTCGCTGTGAAGGCTGAGGCATGCACAGGAGTGGAGATGGCAGAAATAAGATCGGTTGTCCTGGAGACAGGGAAGATGAGAGATGGAAAGCCGAAGACAGATACGGGCTTCGAAGGTCAGATGAGGTTCAAAATAGCATGCGAAGATGTAGAGGAAATAGCTGCGAAAACCATGGGACTAGCACAGATACTAGGAATCGGCAGAAGCAGAGGAATAGGACTAGGAGAAATAAAGCTAAAACCACACCTCCCAAGGCACCAAAAACAAACCGGAAACTAGATCTTCGCTTATAAGCTGGGTAAGAAAAGCAGTGTTAGAGCAGAACAAGGGCAAATAGATCAGCAATTCTGGTATAGAATGGAAGAAAAAAGAAGATAGATGTAGTTATAGCCATGGAAAGTATTATTATTGTATATGTGAAGGTTCCTATGGTTCTCTGGGAAATAAGTGTTGGAAGAAGATCCGGGTGATCCTCGGTAGATCATACCTTAACTTCTATTAAGCCTTCGCCTATCTTGATCATCATCGATTCTTAGTAATATATGGAGGTTAATATACTTAAATTAAATCAATAAACAGGGATTTTGCTGACTATTAACTCAATATTTACAAAGATACTTTAAATATGCGTGGAGACTCTGCAAGAGTAAGTTAATTCTCTATAACATCCTTGGAGTTCTCGGTGATGCTAAGCTTGAATTAAATCTTTGAATCAAAGGTGGGGTAGCATCACACCGAGATCATTAGGCCCGCTATTATTCCCATGCTGAATGCTGCTCCAGAGCTGTGTCCTATACTTAGCAGATCTATTATATGCTCTAGCATTTTACATCTATTTCCTGCTGATAGAATTTTTTCTATTGGCTCGTAGATCGCTCCTCTAACAGCGATCTTTAACATGTATTTTGATATATCTGTCGTTCTCCTAAGATCTTCGATTTTAAGCTCCAATGGTCTTATCCCGCTACATCTGGTTGCTAAGCTATTGTAGATCGTTAATATTCCTGCTGCAAAGTCGTCGAAAACCGGGGTTAAGCCTCTTCCTAATCCTATATATTCTCTGAGTATCTCGAATAAACTTTCACCCATGTTACCTTCCCCAGCCATTCTACGGATCTTTCTTATGATCTCGTTTAGAGCTTCAGCTTCCTCCGCAGATAGCTTTTCCAGCAGAATAGCTATATTGGCGGTCTTTCTTGTTAGCCACTCAAAGTCTTCTTTGTTATATGTAGCCCCACATATTTTTCCCTTCCTCACAGTGTTAGCTATATATACTTCAGCACCCCTAAGATCGATTTCTAGTGTATTTCCGAGAGCTATTAGATCTTCGTCTACAATAACCCGATCTCCCCTAGAGATATATCTACTCAGATCTACAGGCCATCTTGAGAAAGCATCTGGATTAATTGTTATCCCAGCTTCCGACCTAACCCTAGAGATAGCTATATCGAAAACTATATCTCCGTCGAGCTCTACGTAGACGCCTTTTGAAAACACGCTGTGTACTTCGAAGACCTTGTTATTCATAATATACTCCTTAGCTATCCAGCCTATCGAATACGCTGGGATCCTCTTCATAGATGCTATAGCCCATATACCTCAGCAAATCTTCTGAGAGCGGTTTTGAAAGGTTCTATCGGCATTGTAACTATTCCAGCCCCTATCTGCCCTTTGTTAGGCTCTCTATGGGCTATGCCGGTGTTTATCGTGGGCGTTATACCAGTGGCTACGACCTTTCTAACATCTATCCCTGTTGGTGTGCCCTGCATCTCTAGATATGGTATTGTGAAGT
>JAVVGE010000060.1:0-13403 GCA_032249255.1 Desulfurococcales archaeon
ACTTCTTTGAGGGTATAACAGCGGTTCTACTAACAACTATCTTATCGCCCGGCTTAACAACCCACACCCACTTCTCATCGCTCCTTTTCCTCCTCCTAGCCATTAACTCTGGACATCGTTCGCCCCTAAACCTCCACTCCAACCATTAATTAATAATGAAAGAATATAAAAGCATTCCTACTACCATGAAAAAGGATACAGCCCAGATCTATTGTAGATCATTTAGATCGCCTTAGTGAGTGAGGGTTTTCAGCTGTAAATATTTGGATAGCTTAGCCTCATCTTCTAACACGATCCTCTCCTTCTTCTTGGCAAGCTCCACTACCCTTTCTGGGTGTGGTGATCCTTCATAGTCTTTTCTATATAGGATCTCTAGAGGTTCTCTTGAGGGTAGATATTCTTTTAATAGCTTCTCCAGCTCGCCTCTTCTAATCATTGATGCGATCATTTTGTGAGCCTCTCTATGGGGGATCATGCTAGATATAGAGATGATCTCAGCTATATCGGCTGTGAGGAGCTCTGGTTCTCTTGATAACTCCTCCGCTCTGTCTCTGTTTAGCTTTAACCTTTCCAATAGATCTCCTAATACTATTAGTGCGTTAACCAGGTTTTCAAAGATCCTCCAAGCTGGTCTATTGATCTCCTGGAAGTCGAGGTTATATCCACTCATAGTGGCTCTATAGATCTCTAGCATCGATGTTAAAAGACCTATCGACTCGCCAGCTCTTGCTCTAAGTATCTCGAGAGTTACCGGGTTCACCTTGTGTGGCATTATACTGCTTGTAGCAGCATGTTTAGCCGGGATCTCTACAAGGTTATAGGGTTTTAATGAATATATTATGAGGTCGTTTGCAACCCTGCTTAGATAAGCATCTAAGCTAGCGGCTATCGAAGCAGCTAGTAACAGGAACCCCCTGCTTGAGACCATATATAGAGTGTTTCTACTGTGCTGGGAAAAGCCTAGGGATCTAGCTATTTCCTCTCTATCGATCTTCACAGTTGTTCCGCCAACTGCGCCGGCACCTAATGGTGATAGATCTATAATTGATAGTGCTTCGAGGAGCATTCTATAGTGGTCCTCAAGCTCCTCCTCGATGCTTAAGAGATAATGCCCAAAGGTTATTGGCTGTGCCTCCCTAGCATGTGTATATGATGGGAATAGCTGTGATGAGTATTCTAGAGCCCTCCTAATCAAGATCTTCCTAACTCTCAATATCTCGCTCATTATAGCTAGAACATATCTCTTAGTTCTGAGCCTGAGAACGGCTGCCACGTGATCATTCCTGCTTCTGCCTAGAGAGAACCAGCCTGCTGAGGGTCCTAAGAGTCTCTGGAGATGTATCTCGATCGCTTCGAATATGTCTTCAGCCTCTCTATATTCTAGAAGCTTTTCAGGGCTTCTAAGCAACTCGTTTAGATGTCTAAGTATCTTTTCACCCTCATCCCTTGGTATGAGGTTTCTATCAACGAGGTTTCTAACCCTAGCTATCTCAACCTCCAACACTTCATTGACTATCTTCTCATCATCCTTCATGGATGAGATATACCAGGTCAGGCTCTCTTTACCTAGGAGAGGTTCTCTGTAGAGCAAGTCCCCTCACCCTGAGTGCTGTGAGGGTATGCATACCCCAGATCTCTATGAACCCTACTGCCTTCTCCTCTGAGGGATACCATCCCTTCTCGTAGCTAGCTATCTCTTGGCTATATGCTATATAGGGGCTTTTTCTAGAGACGATTGACATAGATCCTTTATATAGCTTCACTCTAACGCTACCTGTGACCCATTTATTCATCTCATTCGCTAGAGCCTCAATAGCAGTTCTAGCCGGCTCGAACCAGAGGCCGTTATATACGAGATCGCTCCATATGGGCTCTAGCATCTTCTTAACCCTGAGCTCTCTTGGTGTGAGAACCGATTTCTCAAGATCCTCGTGAGTCTTTATAAGTATTGTTGCTGCCGGCGCCTCATAAACCTCTCTGGATTTAAAGCCTACAAGCCTATTCTCAAGATGATCTATCCTTCCAACGCCGTGAACCCCTCCAACCGTGTTTAGTGTTGATATGAGCCTCACAGGATCTAGGATCTCACCATCTATACCTATAGGTATGCCCTCTTTAAACTCTATCTCGAGGATCTGGTGCTTGTCAGGCGCCTTCTCAGGCGATCTAGTCCATTTAAAGGCATCCTCGAGAGGCGACTGTGATGGATCATCTAACTCCCCTCCCTCTATGCTCCTACCCCAGAGATTATCATCTATACTATACCTCTTATTCTGAGAAGGAACATCTATACCTCTTATTCTGAGATATTCTAGCTCCTCACTCCTAGTCATGCCCCAAGATCTGGCCGGTGTTATGATCCTTATACTCGGGTTAAGAGCCCTTATCGTTAGATCGAATCTAACCTGGTCATTCCCCTTAGACGTGGATCCATGTGCAACAGCGTCAGCCCCCTCCTTCTCAGCTACCTCAAGCACCTTCTTGGCTATGAGAGGCCTTGCGAGAGCCGTGCTTAGGGGATAGGCACCCTCGTATAGTGCGTTCATCTTAATAGCAGGGAATATATATTCTCTGACAAACTCCTCCTTAGCATCTATTGTGTAGTGTTTAGCAGCACCAGCTCTATACGCCCTTCTCTCAACCTCTTCAAAATCCTCCTCCTGACCAACATCAACAGTTACAGTCACTACCTCGGATCCGTATTTTTCTCGAAGCCATACAATGCAAGTAGTTGTGTCCAGCCCGCCTGAGTATGCGAGAACTACCCTCATCCATAGCACCATATATAAAACACGTTAAGAAGGCTATAAGCAAGCGACAAATATCTTTCTCAATAATTGAGAAAATATGTAAAGAATTTATTGTGAAAAGGCATAGCCACGCGATAAGCCAAAAGAAGATATACAAGCTATTTTTATCGACTTAACATCATAGCTTGACCGGATCGTAATCTGATCACAACCGCTTGTCCTCCTTATAAGCAGATGTAGCCATTCCCATCTTAGAAAAGCAGACCTCTAAGTTGCAAGCTATAAGCTAACATACAATATATTATTATAGAGCCCGCCGACCCCCACACCTCCGGAGGCTATCACCTAGGATGGAGGTCAGCTCGGCGGGTCACAGCGATATGAAGAGGATCATCGGCTCTGAGAGATGATGCAACCTGGACCAGGCGGATCTAGCTATTAATGAGGCTGCAAGCCTATATAACTCCTTTGAGACTAGGCTATTGAGGGGATGAGATGCCTAGGAGGGGTAGAGCCCAAGAGCCGGGCAGCTGTCCTAATTGTGGTGCGAAAGGCATTAAGCCTGATAAGACATGGCAGACGGTATCGCCTCTGCCAGACGCCTTGGGAAGGGTTACGATAACTATAATGGGTTCGTATAGATGCCCCAACTGCGGCTATAGCTGGAGAGGCATTGTTAGCAAGATCAAGGCTGGAGGATCTGGCGTTGAGATCGAGACGCGTGGCAAGGGTAAGAAACTAGAGGCCAGTGAAGAGGATAGGAGGGGGGCTGTGATAGAGATAGATCTCAAGGATTTGGAGAGAGAAGAGGAATGAGGGTAAGCATACCTACAGTAGCGATCTGGGCTCTCATTACAATCCTCATAGCAGTGAATATCGCATCCCTCGTATCTGGACAAAGCTATATAGCTGTTGTGAGCGGCTCGAGTATGGAGCCTATATTGAGTACAGGCGATGTGGTCTTTATACAACCTGTTAAGTCGCCATCAGAGATCCGGGTGGGCGATGTAATAGTATATAGGAGCCAAGCCGGTAGATATATAATACACAGGGTTATAAATATGATAAATGTCGGTGGGAAGGTTTATCTCATAACAAAGGGGGATAATAACCCGGTTCCAGATATATTTGGACCTGGGTATCCAGGAGTACCCTTTGAAAGTATCGTGGGCAAGGTTGTATCTATCGGAGGAGATGTCCTGAAAATCCCATATATAGGGATTATCTCGCTTCTCAGAGGCTCATGAAGCGTCTTTCTTAGAGTATTTCCAAGCCGTTTTTGATCCTGATAGGTCTCGCCATCGTTATATGCCTGTTAACACATATAATATGGTTGGGATGAGATGCCTCTCAAGCTCGTTGATGTGGTATCGATGATAAGGGATAATATGAAGAGCACTGGGAATCCCCTAGGAATAGATCCCAGGATATGTTCTTCATGGGCTGAGGGGCTAGATCTCCCGAGGGGAGGGTCTATAATCATATATACCTCATGTATGTATCAATCAATACCGTATATAGTAGAGTTAACTAACCTCCTAGAGAGGGTAGAGGGTGCTCCCAGCGCCATTATATCCCTTGGAAGGGCCCTTGCTAGGATAGTGAACGTGGCTGAGCTTGTAGGCAGATCTGCAGGTGATCTTGGGAGATATCTAGCCATGGTCAGAAATATAGCAATTATACTGAGGAGGCAGGGGGTTAATATTGGGTATCTATATGAGGAGGAGCCATATAGCGGAGCCCTCCTATATGAGCTAGGCATGGAGGAGGAGTTTGCAGAGCATGTAAGAAGGGTGATCGGGATTTTTAGGGAGAAAGGGGTTAGAAAGACCATAGCCGTTGATCCTCATACGTACTATGTATTGTCAAAAATCTATCCGAGATATATTGAAGGCTTTGACATAGAGGTTTCCCACTATCTAGAGATCCTCAATCCGTCGATGCTTGGCAAGGGGTTAGATGTTGGAGAGGTGGTGATCCACGATCCATGCCTGTTGGCGAGATTTATGGGGATCATCGATAATCAGAGGAGGGTTTTAGAGGGGCTGGGAGTGAGGTATAAGGAGCCCGTGAGATCTGGTAAGAGGACTAGGTGTTGTGGAGGCCCTCTAGAGTCTATAAGCCCTAGGCTCTCTAGAAGAATAGGAGGGCTTAGGGCTGAGGAGCTAGCATCTATAGGTGAAAAGGTCGTTGTGCTATGTCCCATATGTTTTTCAAATCTCTCCAGGATCTCTAGGGACTATGGCTTAGAGGTAATAGATCTCTCCGAAATACTTGTACAATAGGATCAGCCTTTCTTAACCCCTATACATATCTTCCCATCTACTAGAGGCAAGGCCCCCTTTTCATGGGGTAGCATCATTCCATGTGGGCATGTTGCTGGGTGTCCTAGCATGCTGCATATTTTCTCAAGCTCTTTCCAATCTATCTTGGAATCTATTGCTGACGCTATCGAGCACGCCACGTTAATATCGATCCTGAAGATTCTTACCAACATCTCCTCTAGAACGCCATGGGCATGTATTCTTCTAGACAGGATCTCTATCCCAGTCTCCGTTAGCTTATAAGCACCCCTACCATTTTTAGAGACATACCCTATCTTGATAAGATATGATATGTATTCATGCGCAGACGGTGGCGAGATCCCCATATATTTAGAGATATCTGTGAGCCTTGCAAAGCCCTTTCCCTGGGATAATATATATATAACCAGTAGATAATCCAGAGCTCTTTCACTTAGTCTACCCTCACTCTTTCTAGCCATGTTTCCACGCTCCTAATCTAATGCCTATATAAATGCCTATATATAGGGATATAGATATTGCTCCGAGTGAGAGGCCGTAGGGGAGTCCCGATGAATAGGATAGAAGAATTGCTAGAAGAGAGGATGAGAGTGCCAGCAATATCCCGGGGATATAGCTGCTGCTTCCCATGCTCTGGGCGGCCATCCCGGGGATTAGGAGTAATATATGGGCTGGAATCGCTCCTATAAGCTTTGAGATATATATAGCTGTGGTAGCTATCAATGTGTATAGGATCCATCTATAGATCCTGCTCCCACCCTTCACGAGTTCGAAGAACTCGGGGTCGAATGCCATGTATATGAAGCGCTTCCACAGAGTTATCATTATAGCGAGGATCGAGAATCCGAGTACCATGTAATAAGTTGCACCGCTTATTGAGAAGAGGAATGGGTTTCCGAATAACAGTGTATATATATATGAAACGCCTCCCGGAACTCCTAGAGCAATGTAGTAGGATGATGCTGAGGCCACTATAGAGGCTACTACGACGCCAAAGCCTATGGATGCGTCTTGGCTATATCCCTTCTCGATCATGTAAGCAACTAGCAGTGTGAGCATTGCCATGGATATGAGTGAAAATATATCTCCTGGGATAGCCCTTATATACCAGCCCGCGATGCCTCCGAGAAGACCTGCTGCTATAACCATGTGTAGGGATTCTATGGCTAGGAACTGCGTTCTTGTATAGGTCACTAGGGTGCTCGAGGCACCTGCTAGCAGCGCGGAGATTGATGAGGAGATCAAGCCCGCGGCTAAGAGAGTATCAACCATGCTCTTCACCCATGAATACGAAGCCTTCTCCATATAGTAGGGATCCATATGTCTCTGCCAGGAGCTTTGGCTTTACGATTTCAGAGAATCTGCCTATAGCTATGATTCTTTTGTTGATCAGTATCACTTGCGGATCGTATGCTGCGCAGGCAGATAGATCGTGACCTACTATTAAGAAGCTGACCCCTCTCTCCTCATAAATTCTATATAAGGTTGAGAGGATCTCAGTCCTACCCTTAGGATCTATATGGGAGAGAGGCTCATCCATAAGCACCAGTCTAGAGCCCCTTACAAGTGTTCTTGCAATCAATGTCCTCTGCCTCAACCCCCCAGAGAGCCTCGAGAAAACCTCGTAAGCATATCGCTCTACCCCGACAATCCTCATGGCCTCCCAGACTCTATTCTCATCAACCACCCCATCAAGCTCAAGCGGTGATGCAACTACGTCCCATATCCTCAGCGGGATCTCAGTGCTTATTGATGATGATTGGGGCATATAGCTTACAAGGCTTCTGATGGATTTTCTATCCACCTCAGGATCTAAACCAAACACGCTGACCCTTCCGGACCTCTTCTTAATAAGCCCTAGAATAACTTTTAAAAGGGTTGACTTGCCAGCCCCATTAGGCCCTGCTACAATAGCGAAGAACGGGTGTTCAAGCCTCAGACTTATGTTCTCAATGGCTATGTAATCCCTGTAGCCAGCGCTGACACCTTCCAGTATGATCATCTTTTCCATCTTTTCACACCTCCATATCTCGTTACAATGGTCATCGCCACAACGCCTATCATAATGCCCGCTATAATACCTGCTGCCAGCTCTAGTGACATGCTAGGGTTATCACTATAGCTAGTAGCTTCTGAAGAGCTGCGAGCCTCGGAGATGCATCTATTTATTATAAGGTTAGCGGCTAGGAGGGGTAGGAAGGGGAGGCTCCACGGTTCCTTGTAAGAGAATAGCTTGAGATCCACGAGTCTAATCCCCAGCGGCTTTAGTGAGGCTTCTATTCTCGCGATCTCTATATGCTCTGCATCGCTGGAGATCAGTAAGCACTTAGCACTAACCGAGCTGAGTTTCTGCAGACTCTGTGGAGAAGGCTCCACCTC
This sequence comes from Desulfurococcales archaeon, assembly GCA_032249255.1. GTDB lineage: Archaea > Thermoproteota > Thermoprotei_A > Sulfolobales > AG1 > AG1. The sequence goes on from JAVVGE010000060.1 coordinate 7,433, forward strand.
AGGATCTGGTGTCATGATTGCTGAAACTTCTATGCCTAGGGATTTCACTAGATAGTATGGGACTGGGCTATATAGAACTACCTCACTAATTCCTGATAGCTTAGTTAAGGATCTCGCGTTATTATATGCCTCCGAGAAGATCTTCTTAGTGATCTCGATATTAGCCTTAATAAGCTGTTGTGCCTCTGAATAACCCTTTTTACCTGCTATACCTGCTAGGGTTTCTCCAACTATATCAATTGTCATTAATAGGGCTTTCTCATCTAGAAAGAACTCATGGAGGTTATCGATACCGGTCCCAGGGATTTTATCGGGAGTCCACCCCCTGGCACGTAGCTCATTATATAGGACTATGCTCTTATCCGGGTATAGGTTATAGATCTTATCTGATATGGGTAAGTGGTTAAGAGCGTCTATAAGGATCAGGTCTGAAGCCCCTATCCTCTTTATAGTGTCCGTCGGAGGTTCATACTCGTGGGGATCCATATCCGGGGGTATTATATTCATTGCCTCCACATAATCTCCTCCCAAGATCTTTACTAGCGAGTGTAGAACTGGGTGGGTTACAGCTATATCTATGATCATCATATGTTGCCCTCGAACATATAGAGGCTGGGCCGTAATTGATATAAGCATTACCAGGGCGACGCAGATCCCTACCCAGCGAGATCTATTCTCTCTCAGGGTCTTCACCGTATTTTTTAGGCTTAGCCTAAATTTAAGTTTTAGGCTTTACCTAAAAACATATTTAAGCGGGTTTCTCAATATATGGATGGTGTATCCATATGGTGAATTCCTCGAAGATCCTAGGAGTAGGGGTTATCATAGCGATAGCCATATCAATAATATCAACTGTATATATGATCTCAGCGGTTAGCGGGCTTAGAGAAGGTCTTAACAAAGTGAGTAGTGATATAAATAGCCTCTCGCAGAGCATATCTAGGAATATCTCTAGGATATCCAGCGCTGTTGAAGATTCACTAACATCTATAGGCTATCTAAATAGATCTATGATATCTATCGAAACCAGCATAAGGGATCTAAATAGCAGTATTACTAGAATTAACGGCTCTCTTGCCTCGCTAGGCGAGATTCTCAGAGCTTCTTCTGGGCCACGAGTAGATATTAAATATGCTAGACTCTTCCAAGTCATGTATGATGGCCCAGCAAAGATCGTTAAGGACGCTGAGGGACAGACTATATTATTGCTACCTAGATCCCTCTCATCTCAGAAAGAAGTGGTGGGTGTATATGTATCTAGATATTCTCCCCAACTGGTTATCTATACCCCAGTTGAGAGGGTGATTCTTATGTCAGCTACACAGGTAGCTATGCTTCTCAGGCTTGAGAGTGAATGCAATGTTGATATATTTAATAGGACTATTCTAGGGGTTATGTGGGGTAAAATGTATACATGGTATATACCCAGAATTGCTGATATGCTTGATAAGGGTCTCTTAAAGGATTTTGGCTGGGCGGATAACCCGAATATTGAGGCGATGATCGCTGCTAAGCCTGATCTTGTTGTAATATATACTTATGCCGGCTCCCCTGTGTTTAGATCGCTCAAGGGTGCTGGTCTTCCCGTAGTGGTTGACAATGAGTATCTTGAGCAATCATTCTTAGGGAGGTTCGAGTGGATCAAATTCCTAGCCCTTTTCTATAATCTAGATGGTTGTGTCGAATCCCTATTTAGGCGTGTCGAGAACACTATATATAGCCTGAGATCTTCTATAATCGATATAGCACCAACTGAGTCCCAGAGACCCCTTATAGCGTGGTTCAACGTCTTTAGAGGACGAATATATGCAGCAGCGCCGTCAAGCTATGTAGTTGATGCCATAAACTTAGCAGGGGGTAGATATGCGTTCATAGATATACCGTATGGCATGGTATCTCAGGAAATCATAATAGCTAGATCTTCTTCCATAGACGTGCTTATATATTCAACATCAAAGGAATATGGTCCAAAGAGTATTGAGGAGCTTATTAAGGCCGTGCTCTTTGTATCTGATTTAAAAGCGGTTAGAGAAAAGAAGGTCTATGTCTTTGCTCCAACATATTGGCAGCTAGGGACTGCCTATCCAGAGGATATTCTAAGAGATCTTATGAAGATCTTCTATCCAGGGTTACGGGTTCTCAGCGAGTGGAACATAAGGTTCTTTGAAAAGCTTGAGTAAGTGTTTAATATGTTTAGGACTTTTAGAACTTTTTCTATATTCCTGGTACTACTTATGCTAACGACAGCACTTATGATCGTCTCTATATCCTATGGACCAGTATATATTGATCCTGTGAGGATATGGGGAGATCTGCTGGGGGGTAATCTTCTCACAGATAGCGAGAAGATCATTATATATATTAGGAGAATTCCTAGCACCCTCGGAGCCCTAGCCTCGGGCTTTCTTCTAGGCTTGTCAGGCTTTCTATATCAACTCTTATTGAGAAACCCCATGGGGGATCCATATGTCTTGGGTGTTGCATCAATATCATATCTCTCCCTAGTCTCTCTAGCTTTCATCTCAATATCGCTCGGGGTCTTTTTCCTCTACATGTCGTTACTAGCCCCGATAGCTGTTCTCGTAGCAGCGCTCGTATATACGGCTGTTCTGAGTATTCTATCCTATAGGCTCACGGTGCTTCAGCTTCTTCTAATAGGTATATCGCTTAGCTTCGCCTCGGCTGGGGTTTCTCTATTGCTTCTCTCAAGGTTACCGCCTGAGGCGGCTGGTTATCTCTATATAGCACTCATGGGCAGTTTTGAAGGCGTGGATATCTTTGGATCGAGGGTTCTTCTAGCATCTTTCACCGCAGCGTTTCTAGCGTCTTTGGCATTATCTTTTAAACATCTAGATCCCCTGGTTCTCGGGGATGAATATGCTAGATCTCTGGGGATAAACACGGACTTGGTAAGAGCCTTTGTAAGCCTCTTGGCGGGATCTTCAGCGGCTATTACAGTATCTTATGTGGGGATCATAGGCTTTATAGGCTTTGCATCTCCCCATATAGCTAGGATCATCACTAGATCTGGTAGAAGCCTGGTACTAGTACCTGTATCATGCCTAGTAGGTGGCTTGATGGCGCTTCTAACTAGCATAGGAATAAGGCTTATTTTTCAGGGAGGAATGCCGGTTACGGCAGTAACGAGCATATTCGGGGCGCCCCTGATGATCTATATGGTGACGAGGCTTAGGGGGGAGTACTCATGGTAGCTAGATCCTCAAGCTATAAATATGAACAAGGATTAGAGAGAAGCGATATATGCATTGAGCTCTCATCATGCATTGCTGGATATGATGGCAATGCTATTGTGAGGGCGTCAGCGATATTCTGCAGAGGTTTAACATGTATAGTGGGTCCCAACGGCTCTGGTAAGACAACGCTTCTCAAGACAATAGCAAGGATTCTGTCTCCCATAGGGGGCGTTATAATGATCGGTGGGAGAGATATATCTACTTATAATATAAGGGAATTTGCAAAAGCGGTTGGAGTGCATCTCCCACAGATCCCAACACTCCCTCTCTACAGAGTTAGGGATGTTGTGATGCTTGGAAGAACCCCCATCACGGGTCTGACGCCCTCGAGAGAGGATCTAGAGGCTGTTGAGGAGGCTATGAAGATCGCCAGAATCTCCCACTTATCAGATCGATTCTTTAACCTACTAAGCGATGGCGAGAAAAGAAGAGTTATGATAGCTATGGCAATTGCAAGGAGACCCAGGGTTTTAATCCTGGATGAGCCAACAAGCTTCCTAGACCCATTTAATAGATACATAGTTTTCGAAGTGCTCTCCGAGATCTCGAAGAAGATCCCAGTATTGCTATCAACACACGAGATAGATCTTGCTATGAGGTTCTGCGATAAGATATACTACATAGATCATGGTGAGCTGAAGGAGATGAAGGATCCTAGAGAGCTAGGGAATATATATAGCGGGGGCACCATGATCCTTGATCCATTGACTCATAGCCTCGAGCCAATAATTGGTGGAGAAAACCCTCAGATTCATATCATAGGTGGGTGTGGAAGTGGGTTAGCGTATATAAGAAGGGCTAGGCCGAGGAACAAAATATCAGTGGGGCCTCTATATCCAAACGATCTTGATTATCTGGTGCTCAGAGAGCTGGGAGCAATAGTGGTGAGCACCTCTTCGCCAAGCTATTTTATGGAGGTGCTGGAGCTCTTAAGATCCTCTGCAAAGGTGATTGTGGCTATGGTACCTACATACTGTAGACCGCCTGAGGCTGAAGAACTTCTTGAGAAAGCCAGAACTATGGGTAAGGAGATCGAGTATTTTAATATTAAATGAGGGGCAGGCCTTGTCCTTCTGGGTGGAGAGAATGCCGTAGTGAAACTGCTTTGAGTTTTATATATGCTTATTAAGGGTTATTATATTTCTCTGTGGAGCCCCACAATGCGGGTGGGGATAGAGACCCGAGAGGGGCTCATGTAGATACAGAGAGGTATAGGAGAGCCAGGAGGCGAGGGTTTTCCCCACAGTGATGAACCTGAGGCTTCTATGATGGTGGAGCTGTGGGTAGGGAACACCCCTAGCGGGTGGAGCTCAGTGATATGGATCCCGATGAAAAGAGATCCTGAGGGCTTTGAAACCAAGGGAAGAGGACTTAGTAAACACCAAGCCCTATGAAACCCGAACCCATCTCTACATATATGGATCCTCTATATTCTTAGGCTTTTAACGAAGTTATTCATTTTAATGCAGTTAGAAGGGTTAAGTTTAGACGTGTCGCCACACTCTAGGTAGAGATATTCACATGTGAAGCATGGTATCTGTATAACATCATCAATGCTTATATCTATCTCTTTCTCCTCACTATGGTGTGCCACCATAAGAACATATGTCTTTCTCCCATTGTAGTTGATCTCCTTCCTAGTTATTAGACCTCTTCTAAGTAATCTCAATACAACCTTAGACCCTTCCTTACTGTCGACCCCAAGCATCTTCCAAAGCTCGGACTGAATAATCCCTCCTCTCTGACTATAACCCGATATAATCTCAAACGCCCTTTTATCAAGCGGGTTCATCTCACCATGCTCTCTTAAGCTATCCAAGCCCAGATACCTCAATATATGAATCTACTTGGCGGCTTTTATTGCTGACATTAAATAGAGGGCATCGCCCTTAAGGGCGGGTTTTTAAGGCTTTCACTCCCTATACTATTGGGATGTCTTTGGCAAGCATGCCTTAGAGCCCACCTTTAGCTGTTTTGGGTTTCATATCTATTTATAAGGGTTGATATATAGTCTTTTTATGGAGCGATTTTGCTGAGGTCTAATGAGGTTTGCCAGATCCTTGAGCTTGTGAGGTCATATTTTGTGCCTATCAGGGATGATAGGGTTTGGGGGCTGATAACATGGTATGTTAAGGCTCTACAGAATGCTATAGATATGATCTGGGATAATATCGAGTGGAGATATCGCTTCCTAGAGCTTGTTAGAAGGGGTGGGAAGCTGATCACTAATATGGGTTTGAAGATGCGTGTCCCAATAATTCCGAAGGATAGGGCTTTTAAGAAACGCCTTAGGGATGAGCTTATGAAGGGTAATCCCTACGCTGCTCACTGGGTTGATGCTGTTATCAGGACAGCCTACTCGATTATGGAGAATTGGAGGAGGAGGTATCTGAGGGGGAGGGCTGGGAAGGTCAAGCCGAGGGTTAGGAGGAGATTTGCTAGGTGTAAGATAACGCTTATGAAGATAGATTATCAGGCTAGGACCATAAGGATAACTCTAAAACAAGGAGAATACTTGACTATATCATGGAGATCAACATGGTTTGAGCACAGGGTTAGAGGCTGGACTGTTGGTGAGGTTATAATCAAGGACGATAGAGTAGTTATCCCTTTCAAGAGCTCTAAGGAGATCTATGTTAGAAGGGTTATTGGATGGGATAGCAATGAGCTTTCATTGGATGGCTACGAGCCTAGTATAGGCTTTATACATGTAGATC